>NZ_SJZH01000012.1:0-119911 GCF_004959785.1 Tabrizicola sp. YIM 78059 | reverse complement strand
CCGAAGCCTACATCACCGGCCGCATCGGGTAAGGAGCCGAACATATGAACACAGCCCATATCGTCACCTCTTTCGACCGCGATCTGGATTCGGCCCAGGCGCTGGTCATGCGTATGGGGGGATTGGTCGAGGCCGCGCTGCTGGAAGCGGCCGAGGCGCTGGATACCCGCGACGAGGATCTGGCCGCACGGGTATGCGCGGGGGATGCCGCCATCGACGCCCTGGAGGACCAGATAAACACCGAATGCGCGCGCCTGATCGCGCTGCGCGCACCGACTGCGGGCGACCTGCGGACGGTGCTGACGGTGATGAAGATCGCCGCCGCACTGGAGCGGGCAGGGGATTATGCCAAGAACCTGGCCAAGCGCACCTCGATCCTGTCGCAGATGCAGCAGGTTCCTGGCGCGACCGGCGCGATCCGCAGGCTGGCCAAGGCCGTGGTGCAGATGCTGACCGATGCCCTGGATGCCTACATCCGCCGCGATCTCAGGCTGGCCGAGGACGTGCGACTGCGCGACCGCGAGATCGATCAGATGTACAACTCGATCTTTCGGGAATTCCTGACGCACATGATGGAGGACCCGCGCAACATCGGGCCCTGCATGCATCTTCACTTCATCGCCAAGAACATTGAGCGGGTGGGTGACCACGCCACCGCAGTTGCCGAGCAGGTGATCTATCTGGTCACCGGCGCACTGCCGGAAGACGCGCGACCCAAGGTCGATTCCACCGGTGTTCCGATACGGGGGTAAGCATGGCACGCAGCGGACAGCCCAAGGTGCTTCTGGTCGAGGACGAGCCGGCGCAGCGCACCGTTCTGGCCTACAACCTGGAAGCGGAAGGCTTTGCCGTCACTCAGGCCGACAACGGCGAGGACGCCATGATGCTGGTCGACGAGGAAGAGCCGGACATCATCATCCTTGATTGGATGATGCCCAAGGTCTCGGGCATCGAGGTCTGCCGACGGCTGAAGATGCGGCCCGAAACACGATCGATCCCGATCATCATGCTGTCGGCACGCGCCGAGGAGGTCGACCGCATCCGGGGCCTTGAAACCGGGGCAGACGATTATGTGATCAAGCCCTATTCGGTGCTGGAACTCATGGCACGGGCGCGGGCGCAGTTGCGGCGGGTGCGGCCCTCGACGGCAGGCGTCGTGCTGGAGCATGAGGATATCAGGCTGGACCCCGAGAGCCACCGGGTCTATCGGGGCGACAAGGTGCTGAAACTGGGTCCGACCGAGTTCAAGCTTCTTGTCACGTTGATGGAGCGCCCGGGCCGGGTGTTCAGCCGCGAGCAGCTGCTGGATCTGGTCTGGGGCCGTGACATATACGTCGACACCCGCACGGTGGACGTGCATGTGGGCCGGCTGCGGAAAAGCCTGATGCAGTATGGCGGGTCCGACCCGGTTCGCACGGTGCGCGGCGCGGGATACGCGCTGGGCTGATCCCCGGGCGGTGGCGCGGCCGGGCGCAGGCTGTCGACAGAAACTTCGTTCGGGTGGTTGCGTGGCGTGCTAACCTTCGCGGGGCACGACTCGGCGGAGGCTCGGATGGCTTGGGGCGGGGAACATGACGCTGTGCGCGCGGTCGTGGTCGACTATCTGGAAGGAATGTGCTGGGGCAATGAGGCGAAGCTGCGGCGGGCGTTCCATCCTGGCGCTCTTCAGGTCGGCCATTTCGCCGAGACCTACGAGTTCTTCCCGCTGGAAGAGTTCATCGACTGGGTGAAGAGCGAGGAAACGGCACCCGAAGGCTCGCCGATCATTGCGGAGCTTCTGTCGATCGAGGTGACCGGCACGGTCGCGGTGGCCAAGCTGACGGACACCTGTTTCGGGACAGACTTTACCGATTACCTGGTGATGGTGAAAGACCGGCCCGATACGCAGGGCAAGTGGCAGATTGTGACAAAGGCCTATCACGTCCATGCCGGGCGCGGATTTCCCCCCGGCGCGGCCTAGAGGGTCGGCAGGAGCCGGTCGAGCGTGCTCAGGACCTGATCCACGTTGGACAGGCCGAACGGCAGCGGCGGGCGGATCTTCAGGCTGTCGCCAAGGGGCCCGGTCGAGCTGATCAGGATACGGTTCTCGCGCAGGGCGTTCACAAGGCGCGCGGTGCGCGCCGGGTCGGGCCGGCCGTCGGTCAGGATGGTCTGGCCGAGGAACAGGCCGGCGGCGCGGGTCTCGCCAAGGGCTTCGTGACGTTGTGCAAGGCTGCGCAAGCCTTCGGCAAAAGCGGCGCCTACGCTGGCCGCATTCTGTTGCAGGTTTTCGTCCCTGATCACGTCAAGCACGGCCAGCCCGACGGCCGCAGCGACGGCGTTGCCGCCGAAGGTGTTGAAATAGCGCGCCCTTGCACCGAACTCGGCAACGATTTCAGGCTTCAGCACAAGACCCGCCAAGGGATATCCGTTGCCCATGGGCTTGCCCATGGACACCATGTCGGGCGTGATGCCGTGGCGCTGGAAGCCCCAGAAATGGCTGCCGGTGCGGCCGAAGCCAGGCTGGACCTCATCTGCCAGGAAAAGGCCGCCCCTTGCACGGACCACAGCAGCGGCAGGGGCAAGGAAGCCCGCAGGATCGGGGTATACGCCATCGGAAGAGAAGATCGTGTCAACGATCAGAAGGGCCGGCCGGATCCCCTGTGCCTGCATCTTGTCGCAGGCCGCGCCGACGGCCTGCGCGAAACCCTGGGCGATGCCCTGCGGATAATTGGCGGCGCAGGGTGCCGGGATCGGAAAGACTGTCGGGCCAGGGGCTACTGCGGGGCCAATGGACATCGACATCTCGGCGGTGGCCAGCGTAACGCCATGGTAGGCATTGTCGGTGACGATGACCCCGGTTCCGCCGGTCGCGGCGCGGGCGATACGCAGCGCCAGGTCATTTGCCTCGGACCCGGTGCAGGTGAACATGACGTGGCACAATTCGGGCGGGAAGAGGGCGAGCAGGCGTTCCGCATAGTCCAGGATGGCTTCATGCAGATAGCGCGTGTGGGTGGCCAGGGTGGCGGCCTGCTTCGCCAGCGCCTCTACCACGCGCGGGTGGCAGTGCCCGACGGATGCGACGTTGTTGTAGCAATCCAGATAGGCGGTACCGTCAGCATCATGCAGCCAGACCCCTTCTCCCCGGATCGGATGCACGGGGGTTTCATAGAACAGCCGGTACGCTGGGCCCAGAAGCCTTGCCCGGCGATCGGCAAGCGCCTGATCCTGCGGCGAAAGCTTCCCTGCGCCGGGGGTGTAGGCGTTCAGCATCGTGGTCTGGCGGATCATGGGGCAGCTCTTTCGCAGGCAGTTTGCAGGTGGTCGGCAATGGCCCGGCTGTCCCGCGATGCCAATGCCTCGAACCCTGCACGCGAAGCCGGGACATTGCGCAGGATGTAGGCAGCATTCTCGGGGTAGCGCATGGCACGCCAGGCGGTGATGGCAAGCGTCGTGGCCAGCCGCGCGGTGATCAGGTCAGGAAGGAGACGGAGTTCTTCCTCGCCCAGCGGGGCAGATGCCCGGTAGGCGGCGGTCAGCGGAACAAGCAGCGATAGCGGATCCGAAGGCTCGATCAGGTATGAGGCTGCGACGGCAAGATCGCAGATGCGGTGCGACAGCGTCATGTCGCCGAAGTCCAGGATGCCGGCAAGCCGGGTTGGATCGGCCGGGTCGGCAAGCAGGTTGTGAGGATTGAAATCGCCGTGGATGACCTGACGCGGCAACCGCGCCAGGGCCGGGGCAACCTGGGCGCGAAAGCGGTCCAGGAAGGTCTCGATCCGCGGGCGCAGGTCGTCGGAGAGCGCTGGCAGAAGTGGTGCGAGGTCGGCCGCGTTGCGGATATCCCAAAGAAGGTGGTGATCGGCGGCCGGGTGGGTGAACCCGGCAAGGGCCGTGTCGAGCCTGCCAAGGGCCCGGCCGATCGCGGCCGAGAGCGCGGGCATGCGTGGAACATGCGCGAGCGGAGTGCCGGGCAACCACGTCAGAAGCCGCAGGGCGCCGTGCGCGGTGGGGATTACAAGGCGCCCATCGCAGGCCGGAATGACCCGCGGCGTCGGCAGGTCGGGGGCCTCGCGCGCGGTGTGGACAAGGGCAAGTGTCTGGAACTCTGTCAGATCAAGGGGCTCTGACGGATTGGCAAGTTTCAGGGTGAAACTGCCACCGCGCGTTTCAAGGCGATGGTTCTGATCCCGCTCGGATGTCAGGGGATGCAGTATTCCGTTCATGCCCCAATGGGTTTCGGCAAGGGCGGCAAGCTCCTGTGCCGGAACACGGGGCGGGGGCATCGAAAGCAGCGATCCGGCAGGGTCTTGCGTCATGGGTCTTGTCCTGGCCGGCAAGATAGCGGCTGCGGCGCTGGGGGCCAGTGGAATGTGGGATTGACATTTATGACTCTTTTACTCAGGTTAAGCATAAAAGCCTAGCCAACCCTCACGGGTCCGCCCGGTGTCGTTCAGCAGATGGAGTTTGCCATGCACAAGACCGGCGCGGCCCTTTCGGGCGATGTCCCGGACCTGATCCTTTCCGCGGCACGGGGCGTCTTTCCCGGCACCGCACTGGAGGCACTGATCGCGCGGATGGAGACGGCGAAATGAACGCCCGGGTCGATCTCTGGCTGACGAAGGATGCCACGCCAGTGCATGATGCCCGGGCGCTGACCGAAGGCGGGAGCCTCGCGCGGATCGTGCTGGACGGACAGGTCTACACTCTGCGGATCACCCGGGCAGGGAAGCTGATCCTGACCAAGTGAGGGGGGCACCGCGCACGGTCAAGGCGGCGTTACGCTTGCGTGCCGCAACGCAGCGCACATCTGGACGCTGCGTTGCGTCATGATATTGGGAACGTGGGATTAATCGGCTGAAGGTCGGGGAAGACGCCGTCTATTTTCCGTCTTCCTTGCGTCTTGCTTCCGTCTCTATGCGCGGGTGGATTGCGGGGCGTTAACCTTGTCCAGCGAAACGGACCCGGAGCGGCGTGGCGATCTTGATGGTGGGGCGACGGTTCGCCCCCCACTCCCGTCCCCTCCCACGAGGGGGAGGGGAAGTGCCTTGACCCGGTCGCGTCGCAGGATGCCTGACGAACCAGATAGAGCGCCCTTCCAGGCGCAAGCCTGTATTGTCTCGCCTCTGATGGCAAGGCGCTCAACCGGCTCGTGTGAGCCTGCGGCTGGGATGTTTGGGCAGACAGGAATGGGCCGGGCGAAGTGACCTTGCAGTCAGCGTTTCTTCCCTTTCTTTGTCTTGTGTGGGCCGCTTTCCGCATCGGCCACGTTGCGTTTCACCGCGATGAAGCTATCCGGTGTGACAGAGATCGAATCGATTCCGGCATCGACCAGCAGCTTGGCGAAGGCCGGGTTGTTAGATGGCGCCTGGCCGCAGAGACCGACCTTGGCCCCGGCCTTGTGGGCACGGGTGATCAGGCTTTCGATCATCCATAGGACTGCGGGGTTCGATTCGTCGAACAGCTCCGCCAACGCCTCGGAGTCGCGGTCGATGCCGAGGGTAAGCTGGGTCAGGTCGTTCGAGCCGATCGAGAACCCGTCGAAGCGGCTGGCGAAGGCCTCGGCCAGAATGACGTTGGCCGGAATTTCGCCCATGACATAGACCTGAAGCCCGTCCTTGCCACGTTTCAGTCCGTGGCGGGCCATGCTGGCGAGCACGCGGTCGGCTTCATCCGGGCTGCGGCAGAAGGGGATCATCACGACGACATTGTCGAAACCCATGTCCTTCCGCAGCCGGTGGATCGCCTTGCATTCCAGCGCGAAGCCCGCCTCATACCGCGGCGAGTAATAGCGGGACGCTCCGCGGAACCCGATCATCGGGTTTTCCTCCTTCGGCTCGAACTCTGCCCCGCCAAGAAGGTCGGCATATTCGTTGGTCTTGAAATCGCTCATCCGCACGATGACGGGCCGCGGGTAGGCCACGGCGGCAATTTGCGAAAGACCCCGCGCGAGGCCATCAACAAAGTATTCGGTCTTGTCGGCAAAGCCCCTGGTCAGTTCCGCGATCCGGGCCTTGGCCGTTTCGTCCTTCAGGCTGTCGAAATGGACCAGCGCCATGGGATGCACCTTTAGTGCGTTCATGATCACGAATTCCATCCGTGCAAGGCCCACGCCATCGGCCGGTAGCCGCCACCAGCGGAAGGCGGCGGAAGGGTTGGCCATGTTCAGCATGACCTGAGTTCTTGTCTTTGGCAGATCGTCCAGCCGCAGGATTTCGGAGGTGAATTCGGCGATGCCTTCGTGGACCACGCCTTCATCGCCGCCGGTGCAGGAGACGGTGACTTCCTGCTCGTCATGCAGGACATGGGTCGCATTGCCGGTGCCGACGATGGCAGGCAACCCCAGCTCGCGGCTGACGATGGCGGCGTGGCTGGTGCGCCCCCCGTGGTCGGTGACGATGGCCGAGGCGCGTTTCATGATCGGCACCCAGTCAGGGTCGGTCGTGCCGGTGACAAGGATCGAGCCGTCGATGAACTTGTCGATGTCCTTCGCGCTTTCGAGGATCGAGACGCGGCCCGTTGCAACGGCCGAACCTACGGAAAGACCGGTGACCAGCGGTCTTCCGGCCTTCTTCACCGTGTAAGACCGGATTTCGCCGGCAGCAGCGCGCGACTGAACCGTTTCGGGCCGTGCCTGGACGATGAAGAGTTCCCCCGTCTCGCCGTCGCGGGCCCATTCCATGTCCATCGGCAGGCCGTAATGCGCCTCGATCGTGGCGGCCATGCGGGCAAGGTCGAGGATTTCGGCGTCGGACAGGACGAAGGCGGCGCGTTCGGCCTTCGAGGTCGGAACATTCTTCGTCGCCGCGCCCTGCCCGCCGGCATAGACCATCTTGATCGCCTTCTCGCCCAGCGACTTCTTCAGGATCGGTTTCAGTTTCCTGTTTGCAAGGAAAGGCTTGTACACCACGTATTCGTCGGGGTTGACCGCGCCCTGTACCACGTTTTCGCCAAGGCCCCAGGCAGCGGTGATCAGCGCCACCTTGTCGAAACCGCTTTCGGTGTCGATCGAGAACATCACCCCCGACCCGCCGGTATCGGCGCGAACCATGCGCTGGACACCCACGGAAAGGGCGACCTTGGTGTGATCGAAGCCCTTCAACTGCCGGTAGGTCATCGCCCTGTCGGTGAAAAGCGAGGCATAGCAGCGCCGGCAGGCCGCCAGAACTTCTGCCTCGCCCCGGACGTTCAGGTAGGTTTCCTGCTGTCCGGCGAAGCTGGCATCCGGCAGATCCTCGGCCGTGGCGGAAGATCGGACGGCAACAGGCAAATCCCTCGTGCCGGCCCGACGCGAGAGCTCACGATAGCTTTCGATGATGTCATCCCGGATGTCCTTCGGCCAGTCGCCTTGCAGGACCATCGCGCGGATCTGCTGGCCGGCTTCCTGCAGCGTGATGCGGTGATCCTGCCAGCGCGCCACCACGGCACCGATCCGGTCTTCCAGATCGTTTGCCTTCAGATAGGCGCGATAGGCATCCGCAGTGGTGGCGAAGCCGCCGGGAACCCGGATTCCCTTCTTGCCCAGTTGCCGGACCATTTCGCCCAGTGAACTGTTCTTGCCCCCGACCATTGCGACATCGCCGCGCGTGAGATCCTCGAACCACATGACGTTGACGGACTTTTGCGGCATCGTGCGCTCCAACCAGGTGACAGGAATTCAGGTGAGAGCATGCGCCCGTATTTCGCCGCGCGTCTTGATACGGATCAAGGTGGGCATGCCGGCCGGCATGTCCTATGTTCGGGAAATGAGGAAAGAGGGCGCAGGATGAGCAAGAGCGAAATTCGGGAATTGAGGCGGCGGTTGCAGGGTGCCTCGGCCCTGGGGGCGGAAGAATTCGACCGCGCTGCCGTTCTGCTATGTCGGGTGTTTCCGAAGATGCCGGAACCTGCGCCGGGCAGGGGTGACCTGATCGGGCAGCTTCTGCATGCAGTGGACCTGTGCCTGCCGGGGTGGTCGATCCAGCTTACCGGCAAGGCGACCGAGCCGGACGGGCACTGGCGCTGTTCCCTCCGCGAGACGCGCGGCAGCGACGAGATCGAGGGCATCGGTCTGGGGACCGGCCGCGTGGTGGAACTGGCACTGCTTGAGGCGCTGCTGGACGTGGCGGAACAGCGGGCGCTGGTCTGACGGCTGGTTGATGATTTCGGCGCCGCTCTTCGGCTGTGATCCAGTAGGGCGGCGCGGTCGAAACAGCAGGGCCGGTCAGCCGCCGGTATGGCTCATGTGGCGGGTGATCTGACCGGTGACCTTCTGGCGGGAATAGTCGAAGTCGTGGCCCCTGGGCTTGCGGGCGATGGCCGCGCGGATGGCCTGTTCTACCAGTGCATCATCGGTGCTGGCGCGCAGGGGTGCGCGCAGGTCAGCCATGTCCTCCTGGCCGAGGCACATGTAGAGCTGCCCCGTGCAGGTCAGACGAACGCGGTTGCAGCTTTCGCAGAAATTGTGGGTGAGCGGCGTGATGAAGCCGACCTTCTGGCCGGTTTCCTCAACGCGCACATATCGGGCGGGGCCGCCGCTGCGTTCGGCTAGATCGGTCAGGCTGAACCGTTCGGCCAGCCGGGCGCGGAGGTCCTTGAGCGGCCAGTACTGGTCAAGGCGAAGGGGGGACATGTCCTCGCCCATCGGCATGACCTCGATGAAGGTCAGGTCATGGCCTTCGGTCGCGCACCAGTCAAGAAGAGGGAAAAGTTCATCCTCGTTGAAGCCCTTAAGCGCGACGGCGTTGATCTTGACGCGCAGGCCGGCAGTCTTGGCCGCCTCGATCCCCTCCAGCACCTGGGGCAGGCGGCCCCAACGGGTGATCCGGGCGAACTTGTCGGGGTCCAGCGTGTCGAGCGAGACATTGACACGGCGAACCCCAAGGTCGGCAAGGGGCCGGGCAAAGCGGGCAAGCTGGCTGCCGTTGGTGGTCAGCGTCAGTTCCTTCAGTGCGCCCGTACCCAGATGCCGTGCCATTGCCTCGAAGAAGGTCAGGATCCCCTTGCGCACCAGCGGCTCGCCCCCGGTGATACGCAGTTTCTGCACGCCGAGACGGACGAAGGCCGAGCAGAGGCGGTCCAGCTCCTCGAGGCTCAGCAGTTCGGCCTTGGGCAGGAAGGTCATGTTTTCCGACATGCAGTAGGTGCAGCGGAAATCGCAGCGGTCGGTGACCGAGACCCGAAGATAGCTGATCGGCCGGGCAAAGGGATCGACAAGGGGCGGCGCCGGGAAGGTCATGCCGGAAAGCTAGGTCAGCTTGACGGGCCACACAAGTGCGCGAACGACAATTGCAGGGCGGGATGCGGCGGGCTAGGCTCTCAACCATGAGATACCTTGCCCTTTTCCCGGTTCTGGCCATTGTGCTGTCGGGCTGCGCCCTGTTTCGGCAAGAGGCTGCGGATGCCCGCCCCGGCCCGGTGACCGGACCTTCCAAGGCACAGCCAGCGACCGAAACCGCCCCTGCCGTCGCCACCACGGTGCTGGGCGCGCGGGCCGTCAGCGCGGCGGCACTGGACCGGACCACGCCCGAGGAAAAGGCTGCGGCCCTGTCCGCCCGGGCAACGGGCGGCGAAAGGCAGCTGGGCAGGGTCGTGGTCGCGCTGGGCCCGCCAGCCGAGCAGGGACTGTGGCTGTCCACCGCGCTGGTCAAGGAGGTGACGCAGGGCCGGATCACGACGGCAGACGGCAAGAGCATAGCGGTCGAGCTGCGGCCGGGCACGGGCGCGGCGCTTCTGTCGCTGGCTGCCTATCAGGCGCTGGGCCTGCCGCTGACCAGCTTGCCCGAGGTGACGATCTTCGCGCGCTGATCGGCGTCGTGCCCGACCTTGGCCACCGGGGGGCAGCCCCCGGACCGCCGGAGTATTTCCGCAAGGATCAAGTGCAGGCGGGCCTCAGTCCGGCAGGTGACGCGCGGCCTCTTTCCGGGCAAAGGATTTCAGCCGGGCGCCATGGTCGGCAAGGAAGCTGCGCGTGCGCCCGGCGTCATGTTTCGACAGATCGCGCAGCCACCAGGCCACGGCCTTCTGGATGAACCAGTCGGGATCTTCCGCAAGGCTGGCGCACCAGCCAAGCACGCGGTCGCGGATTGCAAGGTCGGCCGCTTTCGGAAAGTTCTGTCTGGTCCAGGGCAGCGTCATCACAAGCGCCGCGCGGCGGGTCCACATGTGGGGGTTGACAATCCAGGCCTCGACCACATCAAGCCGCGAGGGGTCGGCTACCAGCCGCTTCTGCCCGGCAATGCTGGCGTGATCGGCAATGGCCCAGGCGTCGAAATCGGGCACCCACGAAACGATCAGGGCCCAGGCGGCCTCATCCGGTCGGATGCGGGCCTGGGTCAGAAGCTTTGCGGCGGCGATGCGGGCCTCGTGGATGTTGGTGCGCCAGAGGTCGGCGGCAAGTGCAATGCGGTCTTCAAGCGTACGCTCGGAGCGCCAGCGATCGGCCAGGGTTGCGATCGCAGCCGCCGAGACACCCAGGTAGGGCCGAGGTGCCTTGTGATAGGCCAGCATTTCGGCTGCCCGGGCCGGGTCGGCAAGTGCCTGAAGTTCGGCAAGTGGTGTCATCTGGCGTATCCCGGGGCGTATCCTGCGCGGTCAGCCCCTACCTGCCAGTCCGCGTGCCCGGCGGCAAGTCAGCGCCGGATCACGAAGCGGACCGAGGCAACCGGGATGCCGGCCCGGCTGACCACGGCATCGTTGACCACCGTCCCGTCGGGACGGGAATAGATGATATCCTGAAAGCCCAGCCGGGTGATACCCGAGGGCGATCGGAAATCGGCGGTGTAGCTCAGGCGTATACGGCCGTCTTCTTCGATGACGGCGGCCTCGCCCACGGTGTCTTCGCGCTTGCCGGTCCAGCGGCCGGGCCCGGTTTCGCGGAAGATCCATGTCAGGCGGTCCTGCTGGCCGTCGTCGTAAACGAAATCTTCGACCACGGTCAGGGTCCGCGCACCGCTCGGCCCGGTGACGCTGCCATTCAGCCGTGCGGTGAAGCGGCGTTCGTCGCCGGTCAGCCACACGCGGAAATGCCCGCGTCCGGTCGTGCGTCCGCGGAAGGCGGAGACAAGGGTGATAGGCGGGCCGGGTTCGCTGGGGATGGCCGGGGCAGAGGCGCAGGCCGCTAAGGGCAGGGTGGCAAGGGAAAGAAGCAGGGTTCTGCGCTGCATGGCGGACTCCGGTTTTGCAGGAATACGGACCGGAGACCTGGCCGGATCAGGCCGGGGCGTGTTCCGTGGGCGATGCCGGACCGCGGGCGCTATTCGACTGTCACGGATTTCGCCAGATTGCGCGGCTGGTCCACGTCGGTGCCCTTGGCGACGGCGGTATGGTAGGCCAGAAGCTGGGCCGGCACCGCATAGAGGATCGGCGCCCAGAGCGGATCGACCGTGGGCAGAGTGAGGGTCTTCCAGGTGCCGTGGCCGGCGGTTCTGATTCCTTCGGCATCCGACAACAGCAGCACCTTGCCGTTGCGGGCCATCACCTCCTGCATGTTCGACACCGTCTTGTCGAACAGCGCATCCTTGGGGGCCAGAACGATCACCGGCACGGCGGCATCGATCAGGGCGATGGGGCCGTGCTTCAGCTCGCCCGAGGCGTAGCCTTCAGCGTGGATATAGCTGATTTCCTTAAGTTTCAGGGCGCCTTCCAGGGCCAGCGGGAACATCGGCCCACGGCCAAGGAACAGGACGTCCTGTGCGCGGGCCAGATCCTCGGCGATGCGGGCGATCGGTTCGGAAAGGCCAAAGGCGGCGTTCATCAGGCCGGGCACGACGCGAAGGGCTTCGAGCCGGTCATTCAGCGTGGTGGCGTCTATCCGGCCACGATCCTGCGCCGCCTTCAGCGCCATCAGTGCAAGCACGGTCAGCTGGCAGGTGAAGGCCTTGGTCGAGGCTACGCCGACCTCAACTCCGGCGTGGATCGGCAGCGCGAGATCGCTTTCGCGCGCGATCGAGGAGGTGGGGACGTTGACCACCGCGACGACCCTTGCGACCTTCTCTTTCACATGGCGCAGTGCCGCAAGGGTGTCTGCGGTCTCGCCCGACTGGCTGACGAAGACGGCCATCGAGGCAGGGGACAGGACCGGATCGCGGTAGCGGAATTCGCTGGCGATATCGATGTCGGCGGGAAGGCCGGCGAGCTGCTCGAACCAGTATTTGGCGACGTGACAGGCGTAGGAGGCCGTGCCGCAGGCAACCAGGGTCACGCGGTCTATGCCGGTGAAATCCAGATCTTGCGGCATTTCCAGCGTGCCGCGTGCCGAGGTGTAGCCCTTCAGCGCGTCGGCGATGACCACGGGCTGTTCGGCGATCTCCTTGGCCATGAAATGCTTGTGGCCGCACTTTTCGATTCGGGTGCTGTCCAGCCGGACACGGGTCTCTGCGCGGTTCGCCAGCCGGTCGGCAGCGTCGAAGATCTGCGCACCGTCACGGGTGATCACCGCCCAGTCGCCTTCCTCCAGATAGGTGATCCGGTCCGTCAGCGGGGCAAGTGCAATGGCGTCGGAGCCGACGAACATCTCGCCCTCGCCATGGCCTATGGCAAGCGGGCTGCCGCGCCGGGCGGCGATCAGCAGGTTCTCCTCGCCTTCAAAGAGGAAGCACAGCGCGAAGGCTCCTTCCAGCCGTTTCAGGGTGCTGCGCGCGGCTTCGACCGGTGTTGCGCCGCGGTCGATCGCGCGCCGGGCCAGCAGCGCGACGGTCTCGGTATCGGTGTCCGATTCCTGGGCATAGCCGTCAGCGGCAAGCTCCTCGCGCAGGGTGCGGAAGTTCTCGATGATGCCGTTGTGGACCACGGCGACCGACCCGGCACGGTGCGGATGGGCATTGGCGACAGTGGCCGCGCCATGGGTGGCCCAGCGGGTGTGGCCGATGCCTGCCTTGCCTGGCAGAGGGTGATGAACAAGTAGATCGGACAGGTTCACCAGCTTGCCCACCGCCCGGCGACGGTCGAGCCTGCCGGCATTCACCGTGGCGATGCCGGCGCTGTCATAGCCCCGGTATTCCAGCCGTTTCAGGGCCTCGACCAGCAGGGGGGCTGCCTCATGGTTACCCAAGACACCTACAATACCGCACATTCCTAATGACCTTTCGCCTTCGCAGCCTTCATGGCCTTCAACTTTTCGAACATCCGGGTGGCAAGGCCGGGTTTTGTGACCTGTCGGGCGCGGCCGATGGCAACCGCCTCGGGCGGCACGTCCTCGGTGATGACCGAGCCAGAGGCGGTCAGCGCCCCGTCGCCCACCGTCACCGGCGCGACCAGCATGGTGTCCGAGCCGATGAAGGCGCGCTTGCCGATCACGGTGCGGTGCTTCATCACCCCGTCGTAATTGCAGGTGACGGTGCCCGCGCCGATGTTGGTGTGTTCGCCGACATGGGCATCGCCGAGATAGGTCAGGTGACCGACCTTCACGCCCTCGTCCAGGATGGCGTTCTTGATTTCCACGAAATTGCCGACGTGCACGTCCTCGGCCAGTTCCGCGCCGGGGCGGAGGCGGGCGAAGGGGCCGACGCTGGCGCCGCGGCTGATGTGGCAGCCTTCGAGATGGCAGAAGCCCTTGATCTCGGCGCCGGATTCCACTGTGACGCCGAGACCGAAGATCACGTTCGGGCCGATCACCGCATCGCGACCGACCCAGGTGTCCAGCGCGAAGAACACGGTATCCGGCGCGGTCAGGGTAACACCGTTGTCCAGCGCAGCGGTGCGCGCGCGCGCCTGGAAGGCGGCCTCGGCCTCGGCCAGCTGCGCGCGGGTGTTGACCCCGAGCGTTTCGGATTCGTCGCAGATGACCACACCCGCCGACAGGCCGCGGCGGCGGGCCAGTTCGACCACATCGGTCAGATAGTATTCCTTTGCGGCATTGTCGTTCCGCACCTCGGCGACCAGCGAAAGAAGCAGATGCACATTTGCGCAGATCACGCCAGAATTGCAAAGGGTTATGGCGCGTTCCTCAAGGCTGGCGTCCTTGAATTCGCGGATAGCCAGCACTTCGTCACCTTCGGTGATCAGGCGCCCGTAGCGCCCCGGATCCCTTGCGTGAAAGCCCAGCACGACGACGGCATGGCGCGACCGGGCGGCCAGCATGGTGCGCAGGGTTTCCTCGCGTATCAGGGGGGTATCGCCGTACAGAACGATGGCTTCGCCTGTGGCGTCGGCCAGCCGGGGGGCCGCCTGGGCCACGGCATGGGCCGTGCCCAGCTGGGGATCCTGGACGACGGTTTCGACCGCCTCTGACCAGTCGCGCGCTGCAGCCACGACCGCTTCGCCGCCGTGGCCGGTGACCACGACAAGGCGCTCTGGCTCCAGCGCCTGGGCCTTGGCCAGCGCATGGTGCAGCAGCGGCGCGCCGGCCATGCGGTGCAGCACCTTGGGCAGGTCGGAGTTCATTCGCGTGCCCTGACCGGCGGCCAATACGATGACGGATACCTGCATTCTGCCCCTTCCCTTGTCGTTGCGCCCGTTTTACCCCCCGCCGACAGGGAGACAAGGGGGCGGGGCCTCACGTCAGGTTACAGGATGCTGCAATGCGCTGCGTGGTTTTCGATCTGGACGGAACGCTGGCCGACACTTCGGCCGATCTTCTGGCGGCGGCCAATGCCAGCCTGCCCGCCCCGGTTCTGGGGCCGCAGGACGCGCTGACAGCCTTTCACGGCGGCCGGGCGATGCTGCGGCTGGGTTTTTCGCGGTTGGGAATGGCGTGGTCCGAGGCCGATGTCGAGGCGGCCTATCCCGTGCTTCTGGATGCCTATGCGAAAGGGATCGCGGTGCATACGCAGCTTTATCCCGGCGCGATGGCGGCGGTCGAGGCGCTGAAGGGGGCGGGCTTTGCGGTGTCGGTCTGCACCAACAAGCCCGAGGCCCTGGCCGAGCAGCTCTTGCGCGCGCTTGGGGTGCGGGAGGCATTCGGGGCTCTGGTCGGCGCGGACACCTTTCCGGTGCGCAAGCCCGACCCGCTGCCCTATCGCGCCGCCGTCGAGCGGGCCGGGGGTGTGGTCGGGCGCTCGATGCTGGTCGGGGATACCGAGACCGACGCCAAGACCGGCGTCGCGGCTGGGGTGCCGGTGGCCTTGGTGACCTTCGGGCCGGAAGGCGCGGGGGTGGGGCGGTTCGCCCCGGCGGCGCTTCTGGACCGTTACGAGGATCTGCCGGGACTGGCCGAGCGTCTGCTGGGGTAGCGTCCGGGGAAAGAGCGGCGCCAGAGCATTTCGAATATTCAAAACCTCTGGCGGGACATGGCCGGAAGGGACAGGATGCGTCGGCGTCCGCCCTCTGGCTGGGCCGCTTGTCCCGTTTGACAGTTTGCGTGGGCCCCCATACCGTCCGCGGCCATGAGCCTTGCCGCAGAAGCACCCCCGGGTCCGCAGGTCAGCCGCCATGCGGTGACCTTCGTGCTGATCACCGTGTTTCTGGACATGGTGGGTTTCGGGATCATCATGCCGGTGGTGCCCAAGCTGATCGAGGACGTGGGCCATGTCACGATCGACCGAGCCGCGGTGATCGGCGGTTGGATGTTCGCGGCCTTCAGCCTTTCGCAGTTCGTCTTTGCGCCCTTCATGGGCAACCTAGCCGACCGGTTCGGGCGCCGGCCGCTTCTGCTGCTGGCGATCTTCGGGCTGGGGATGGACTTCATCCTGATGGCGCTGGCGCCGTCACTGGCCTGGCTGTTCGCAGGCCGGATCATTGCCGGCATCTGCGGTGCCAGCTGGATCATCGCGTCGGCCTTCATCGCCGACGTGACCGCGCCCGAGGACCGGGCGCGCGTCTATGGCTACATGGGGGCGGCTTTCGGGGTGGGGTTTGTCATCGGACCTGCGATCGGGGGCCTTCTGGGCGAGTTCGGGCCGCGGGTGCCGTTCTGGGTGGCGGCGGGGATCTCGCTCTTGAATTTCGTCTATGGCCTGCTGGTTCTGCCAGAGTCGCTTGCCCCGGCCAACCGGCGGAAGTTCGAACTGTGGCGCGCCAACCCCTTCGGTGCATTCCGGGTTTTTGCCAGCTACCCCGGCGTGCTGCCGATGGTGCTGGTCATGGGGCTGTTCTTCTTTTCGACCGCCGTCTACCCGGCAATCTGGACCTTCTGGGGCATCGCCAAGTTCGGTTGGTCCGAGGCGATGGTGGGCTTGACTCTGGCGATCTTCGGATTGATCGCGGGGGGCTTTCAGGGGTTTCTCACCGGCCCGGCTGCGGCGCGGTTCGGCGAATGGCGGGTGGCCATGTTCGGGCTGGTCTGCGCGACGCTGGTGGTGCTGGGCTATGGTTTCGTCGGAACGGTCCTTGGCGTCTTTGCGCTCATGATCCTGCACGGACCGGAAGGGTTCGTGCATCCCCTGATGACGGCGATGCTTACGAAACGCGTGCCCGAGGATGCGCAAGGCGAGCTGCAGGGCGGCATCTCGGCGGTGACCAATGTGGCAATGCTGTTCGGCACGGTGTTCTTCGCCTTCCTTTTCGGGCATTTCTGGGCTGAAGAACGGGCCTGGCGCTCTACCGATGTTGCCTATTGGGTAGCGGCTGGGTTCATGGCGGCGACGACCGTGTTGTTTGCACTGTTGAAACGGGCAGAGAAGGCATGAGCGAGCGGTTCAGCGGAAGCTTCACGCAGCAGGAGCCGATCCCCGAGGCGGGGATCGAAGCGGCCTTGGCGGTGCTGCGGCATGGGCGGCTGCACCGGTACAACACGGTGGCCGGCGAGGTGGCCGAGACGGCAGCCCTGGAACAGGACTTCGCGGCCTATGTCGGCGCGCGCTATTGTCTGGCGCTGGCTTCCGGCGGGGCGGCGATGGCCTGTGCGTTGCGGGCATGTCAGGTGAAACCGGGGGATCCGGTGCTGTCAAATGCCTTCACGCTTGCCCCGGTGCCGGGTGCGATTGCCAGTCTCGGCGCGCGGCCCGTCTTCGTGGAGGTGACCGAGAATCTGACCATCGATCTTGGACATCTGGAGGCGCAGGCGAGGGCCAGTGGCGCAAGGATCCTGCTTCTGTCGCACATGCGCGGCCATGTCTGCGACATGGATTCGCTGGTGGCACTTTGCGATCGGTTGGGTGTGCGGGTGATCGAGGATTGCGCGCACACGATGGGAGCGAAGTGGCGCGGCGTGCCCTCAGGGCGGCACGGCGCGATCGGATGCTATTCGACGCAGACCTACAAGCACATGAATTCTGGCGAGGGCGGCCTGCTTGTCACGGACGATGCCGAGCTTGCCGCGCGGGCGGTGCTGCTGTCGGGCTCCTACATGCTTTACGCTCGTCACCGCGCCGCACCCCCGCCCGAGGTGTTCGAGTCGCTGAAGCTCGAGGTTCCCAACGTCTCAAGCCGGATGGACAACCTGCGTGCGGCGATCCTGCGACCGCAGATTGCGCTGCTGGACGATCGACGGGCACGCTGGCGGGTGCTCTACCAGGGGATGGAAAAGGGCCTTGCCGGCGTGGCGGAGATCAGGCTGATCCCGCGACCGCAGCATGAGGATTATGTCGGCTCGTCCTTCCAGTTTCTGCTGCCGGGCTGGGATCCGGCGCGGGTGGCCGCCTTTGTCGCGGGTGCGGCGGCCCGGGGGGTCGAATTGAAATGGTTCGGCGCAGCCGATCCGCAGGGCTTCACCAGCCGTTATGCCCACTGGCGCTATGCCGCGCCCGAGACCTTGCCGCAGACCGACCGTGTACTGGCCGGCCTGATCGACATGCGCCTGCCCTTGACCTTCACGCCTGACGATGTGGCTCAGATCACCCGCATCATCGGCGAAGAGGTGGCGCGCGCGGCACGGGCCGAGCGGCTTGATACCCTGGCTGCTCCGGCCGCGGACTAGGATGCAGCCTCATGATATCGGGCCCAGAGCCTTGCGCAGGCCAGGAGGACGGCGGCGAGGTCGTTTCGCCCTGACTTTTCGTGACGTTTGGCTATCTTGCCGAAGTGCTTGAGCTTGTTGAAGAAGCGGTCGACGAGGTTGCGCTGGCGGCAAAGACCGGGATCGACCGGCCGTGGCACCTTTCGGTTACGCTAGACGGGGATGCGACCGCGCCCTCTGCGTGCGGCGATCAGGTCCGCAACCGCTGTCTTGTCGGAGGCCCTCGCCGTCGTCAGACCGAGGGGCGGGTCTTGTCCCTTCTTGGGGGCTGCGGCCCATTGATGGGCACGGATGATCGAGTCGGCGATGACCTGCATGCTGTCGGGGTGTCTATCGGCCAGCGTTTCAAAGGCCTGAACCCAGACCCCCGCAATGGCCCACCGCTTGAAGCGGTTATGGATGGTTGTGCGGAGAGCATTGCGCTGCGACAGATCGCGCCACGACGCGCCGGTTCTCAAAACCCGGGAGATGCCGCCGAGTACCCTGCGCATCCACCCGACACGCGCGGCTTGTCTGGAAGGAGGGAATGGATCAGAGGGCAGGCCTTCCACCCGGTGACCCGCCGCCATTAAAACGCGCGGCTTGCGCCGCAACTCCTTCGGCTCGTCATCGGCCTTCGCCTCCTCCGCGTCGATTGGAGGCATCCTGACCCCCCCCCCGGGGGAATATTTTGCAAGGAGCAATTGGATTTGTTTCTTGTCAAATACTCTGGGGTCCGGGGGTGGAACCCCCGGCGCTCCAGCCGGTTGGCCGGCGGCCCGCAGGAGGTGTCGGACAGGATCTGACCGTGGCGCGGCTTTCCGTTGGCGATGCGCGATTCGATTGCAGCGGGGGCCATGGCCCGGTGGCGGCTGTCAGGGGCGTCGCGGCCGCGGCAGCAATGGGAAGGGGCAGGGCGCATCGGCGAAATCGTCGTCCGGTAGCCCAAGTCCGCGACAAGGCAAGTCCGCGACAAGGGCGGCCCGCTCTTGCGCTGAGGGTCGGGAGCTGGCCCCCTGCGCGGCCTCAGCCTTGCCGCGCGGGCCCGACAAGGCGGCGGATGCGTTGCAGAATTTCCGAGAATAATGCTATGGCTTCCCGAAATTTCTGCATCTGCAAAGGCCGGAATCCCCCCCGGGTTCGGTTGACCCCGCCGGGGGGGCGGAGTAAACGGACCGTGAGACGAAGCGGGCCATCAGAGTCCGCGCTGCTCGCGTGTCGCCAGCATCAAGGAGCCCCTCGTGGATCTGCTTCTCCGAGAGTATCTTCCCATACTCATTCTTCTGGGTATTGCCGTTGGCCTGGGTCTGGTCCTGATCCTTGCCGCGGCGGTCCTGGCCGTCCGTAACCCGGATCCCGAAAAGGTCAGCGCCTACGAATGCGGCTTCAACGCCTTCGACGACGCGCGGATGAAGTTCGACGTGCGGTTCTACCTGGTGTCGATCCTGTTCATCATTTTCGACCTGGAAGTGGCCTTCCTGTTCCCCTGGGCAGTCGCCTTCGGCGAACTTTCCATGGCGGCCTTCTGGTCGATGATGCTGTTCCTGGCCGTGCTGACCGTCGGCTTTGCCTATGAATGGAAGAAGGGGGCGCTGGAATGGGAGTGATGACCGGAGCCAACACCGCCGCCGCTGACCACGAGGTCGCCGTCCAGGCGCTGAACCGCGAGCTGTCGGACAAGGGCTTCATCCTGACCTCGACCGAGGACATCATCAACTGGGCGCGGATCGGGTCGCTGCACTGGATGACCTTCGGCCTTGCGTGCTGCGCGGTCGAGATGATGCATACCTCGATGCCGCGCTATGACCTGGAACGCTTCGGCACCGCGCCGCGCGCCAGCCCGCGGCAGTCGGACCTGATGATTGTGGCGGGCACGCTGACCAACAAGATGGCGCCGGCGCTGCGCAAGGTCTATGACCAGATGCCAGAGCCGCGCTACGTCATCAGCATGGGCTCCTGCGCCAACGGGGGCGGCTACTACCACTACAGCTATTCGGTGGTGCGCGGCTGCGACCGGATCGTCCCCGTGGATGTCTATGTGCCGGGCTGCCCGCCCACGGCAGAGGCGCTGCTTTACGGCATCCTTCAGTTGCAGCGGAAGATCCGCCGCACCGGCACCCTGGTGAGGTAATCATGAACGAAGCCCTTCAGGAACTGGCCGGGATCATCGAGCTGAAGCAGCCCGAGGCGGTGATGTCCCATACCATCGCTCATGGCGAGCTTACCGTCGTTGCGAACCTGGCCAATCTGGAATCGCTGGTGGAGTTCCTGCGCGACGATCCGGCTTGCCGGTTCTCGACGCTGGTCGACATCACTGCCGTCGATCACCCCGAACGGGTTCAGCGGTTCGATGTGGTCTATCATTTCCTGTCAATGTATCGGAACCACCGCATCCGGTTGAAGGTGGCAGTGCGCGAAGACGGGATGTTACCTTCGATCACCGAACTGCACCCCAGCGCCAACTGGTTCGAGCGCGAGGTGTTCGACATGTTCGGCATCCTCTTCTCGGGCCACCCCGACTTGCGCCGCATCCTGACCGACTACGGCTTCCGCGGCTATCCGCTGCGCAAGGACTTTCCGACCACCGGCTACACCGAGGTTCGCTATGACGAGGCGCTGAAACGTGTCGTCTACGAACCCGTGAAACTGGTTCAGGAATACCGGCAGTTCGATTTCATGTCGCCCTGGGAAGGGGCTGAATACATCCTTCCCGGCGATCAGAAGGCCGAGGCGAAATGAAACCGGGCCTTGCCATCGGCGACCGGGCAGAGTTCCGCCACCGGATCGGTGCCGGCCACACGGTGCCGGCCCTTTACCCGGAGTCGGCGTTTTTCCGGGCGATGCCGGGCGTCTTTGCCACGGGCTACATGGTGGGCCTGATGGAATGGGCCTGCATCGAGCAGCTTGCCCCCCATTACGAACAGGGCGAGGGCTCGCTGGGAACGTATGTCGATGTCAGTCACGTTGCGCCCACGCCTCCTGGCCTGACGGTGAAGGTCGAGACCGAAGTGACGGCCGTCGAGGGCAGGTTCGTGTGGTTCAGGGTTCGCGCCCATGACGGGGTGGACATGATCGGCGAGGGGCGGCATCAGCGCGCTCTGGTGCGCTGGGATAAATTCGTGCCGAAGGCCATGGCGAAGGCCGGGACCGGGGCAGAGGAGACGGTTTGATGGACGGCGATATCCGCAAGACGGTCTATGACGACGGCTCGACCGATTTCGAGACCGGCGAGCAGCGCATCCGCAACTTCAACATCAACTTCGGACCCCAGCACCCGGCGGCGCACGGTGTGCTGCGGCTGGTGCTGGAGCTGGACGGCGAGATCGTCGAACGCTGCGACCCGCATATCGGTCTGCTGCACCGCGGCACCGAAAAGCTGATGGAAAGCCGCACCTATCTGCAGAACCTGCCCTATTTCGACCGGCTGGACTATGTGGCGCCGATGAACCAGGAACATGCCTGGTGCCTGGCGATCGAGCGGCTGACCGGCACGGTGGTGCCGCGCCGCGCAAGTCTGATCCGGGTTCTCTATTCCGAGATCGGGCGCATCCTGAACCATCTTCTGAATGTGACCACCCAGGCGATGGACGTAGGCGCGCTGACCCCGCCGCTCTGGGGCTTCGAGGAACGCGAGAAGCTGATGGTTTTCTACGAACGCGCCTGCGGCGCCCGGTTGCACGCGGCCTATTTCCGCCCAGGCGGAGTGCATCAGGATCTGCCGCCGCAGTTGATCGACGACATCGAGACCTGGGCCGAGGCCTTCCCCAAGGTGCTGGACGACATCGACGGCCTGCTGACGGAAAACCGCATCTTCAAGCAGCGCAATGCCGATATCGGCGTGGTCACGGAAAAGGACATCCAGCAGTGGGGCTATTCCGGTGTGATGGTGCGCGGTTCAGGTCTGGCCTGGGACCTGCGCCGCGCCCAGCCCTACGAATGCTACGACGAGTTCGACTTCAAGATCCCCGTCGGCAAGAACGGCGACTGCTATGACCGCTATCTCTGCCGCATGGCGGAAATGCGCGAGTCGACGAAGATCATCCGTCAGGCCATCGCCAAGCTGCGCGAGCCGGCCGCACAGACCGACGTGCTGGCCCGCGGCAAGATCACGCCCCCGAAGCGGGGCGACATGAAGACCTCGATGGAGGCCCTCATCCATCACTTCAAGCTTTACACCGAGGGCTTCCACGTCCCCGCCGGTGAGGTCTATGCCGCAGTCGAGGCGCCGAAGGGCGAGTTCGGGGTATATCTTGTCGCCGACGGCACCAACCGTCCCTATCGCGCCAAGATCCGTGCGCCGGGCTATCCGCATCTGCAATCGCTGGACTGGCTGTGCCGCGGCCACCAGCTGGCCGATGTCAGCGCGATCATCGGGACGCTGGACATCGTTTTCGGCGAGATCGACCGCTGATGCCGGACGTGACGATCAATCTGTGGACCCTGATCCTGGGCGCGGCCTCGGGCCTCGCCGGGGTGATCGGTTCACGCTACGGCCACAAGCTGGTCATGGGCGCCGTCTCGGGCGCCGTGGCCGCCGTGGTCCTGACCTTCGCCAGGGGATATTTCTGAGCCATGCTGCGCCGCCTTCACCATACCCAGCCCGAAAGCTTCGCCTTCACCCCGGCGAATCTGGAATGGGCAAAAGGCCAGATCACCAAATACCCCGAGGGCCGGCAGGCATCGGCGATCATTCCGCTTCTGTGGCGCGCGCAGGAGCAGGAAGGCTGGCTTTCCCGTCCTGCCATCGAATATGTCGCGGACATGCTGGGCATGCCCTACATCCGGGCGCTTGAGGTGGCGACGTTCTACTTCATGTTCCAGTTGCAGCCGGTGGGCAGCGTGGCCCACATCCAGATCTGTGGCACCACGAGCTGCATGATCTGCGGTGCCGAGGATCTGATCGCGGTCTGCAAGGAACTGATCGCGCCGACACCCCATACGCTGAGTGCGGACGGCAAGTTCAGTTGGGAAGAGGTCGAATGCCTGGGTGCCTGTGCCAATGCACCCATGGCCCAGATCGGCAAGGATTACTACGAGGATCTCACCGCCGGGAAACTGCGCGAGCTGATCGCGCGTTTCTCGGCCGGAGAGGTTCCGGTGCCCGGTTCGCAGATCGGGCGCTATGCGGCGGAACCCGCGGCGGGGCTGACCAGCCTGACCGAGTTCGAGAGCGGCCGGACACAATACAACGCCAGTGTGCAGCTGGCGGTGGATATCGGCGACACGGTGAAGCGGATCGACGGAACGGAAGTGCCGCTTTCGATGCCGTGGCTCGGCAAGTCTGCCAAGGCGGCTAGGCCTGCTGCAAAGGCCAAGGCGCCGGCTGGTGCTGCGGCCCCGGATACCCCTGCGGCCGCAGGGGTAAAGCCTGCGACGCTTGCCGAGCCGCGCGATGGCAAGGGCGATGACCTGACAATGATCAGCGGTGTCGGGCCGAAATTGCAGGCGCTGTGTCAGAAACTTGGCTTCTGGCATTTCGACCAGATCGCTGCCTGGACGCCGGCCGAAGTGGCCTGGGTCGATGCCAATCTGGAAGGGTTCAAGGGCCGAGTCACCCGCGATAACTGGGTGGCGCAGGCGAAGGTTCTGGCTGCGGGCGGTTCGGTCGAGGACGCCCACCGCGCAGCGAAGGTGTAAGGGAAGGACGAGAAGACTGACACAGCCCGCAACGGGCACCACAGAGAGGGACGGCAGATGCGCAAGGCTGAGAATTTGAATGCCCCGAATCTCGGGGGGTGGGCGATCGGAGTGGCGGCAGGCCTTGTGGCCTTTGGTGCCCTGGTTGTCGTCGGCAAGTTCGATCTGTTTCCGGCAGCCTTCCTTGGCGGTGTCCTTGCCGTTCTTGTAGGGTTGATCCTGGGCATGCCCTGGGGCGCAACCACCCCTGCCCAGCCCGGCCCGCGCGTTCGCAAGATCGTGCCGGCCCCCGAAGCATCAGCCGCCGTCGCGTCGATGCAGCCGGTGACCGCGCCCGCAGCCCCCTTGGCTGCTGCCGCCGCGCCCGTCGGGCCGCAACGGCTGCAAGCGCCGCGCAATGGCAGGGCTGACGACCTGAAGGAGATCGAGGGAATCGGTCCCGCACTGGAAAAGCTGCTGAATTCCCTTGGTTTCTATCACTTCGACCAGATCGCAGGCTGGAGCGATGATGATATCGTTCTGGTCGATGCCGAAATGGAGAATTTCAAGGGCCGCATCGTCCGAGACCGCTGGGTGGTGCAGGCGAAGATCATCGTGAGCGAGGGGCTGGAAGCCTTTCGCGAGCGCGCGAAGACCAACAATTACTAGGGCCACCAATGCATCGCCCCGATCCCCAGGACCTAAAGCGGGCAGCCCAGGCGCGGCTGGTCGGCATCGTGCTGGCGGTGACGATGCTTCTCTGGATGGGGGCGCAATGGCTGGGCGGCCGCTTGGGGTGGGAGACGCGCTGCGTCTTCCTGTTCGATTTTGCCGCACTGGCCGCGTTTCTATGGGCCCTTGTGGTGACGTATCAGATCTGGCGGGGACGCCGGGGTTAGGAAGGCTGCAATGCTACGCGATCAGGACCGTATCTTCACAAACCTTTACGGGATGCACGACCGCAGCCTGAAGGGCGCTATGAAGCGCGGCCATTGGGACGGCACTGCCGAAATCATCAAGCGCGGCCGCGACACGATCATCGAGCAGGTCAAGGCATCCGGCCTGCGCGGGCGCGGGGGGGCTGGTTTCCCGACGGGATTGAAATGGTCTTTCATGCCCAAGCAGTCGGACGGACGGCCCTCCTACCTGGTGATCAATGCCGACGAGTCGGAGCCCGGCACCTGCAAGGACCGCGAAATCATGCGGCATGACCCCCACACGCTGATCGAGGGGGCGCTGATCGCGTCCTTCGCGATGGGGGCACACACCTGCTATATCTACATCCGCGGCGAATACATCCGCGAGCGCGAGGTGCTGCAGGCCGCGATCGACGAATGCTATGACGCGGGCCTCCTGGGCAAGAACGCGGCCAAGTCGGGCTGGGATTTCGACCTTTACCTGCACCATGGCGCCGGGGCCTACATCTGCGGCGAGGAAACGGCACTGCTCGAAAGCCTGGAAGGCAAGAAGGGCATGCCCCGGATGAAGCCGCCCTTCCCGGCCGGGTCCGGTCTTTATGGCTGCCCGACCACGGTGAACAACGTCGAAAGCATCGCAGTCGTGCCCACGATCCTGCGCCGGGGGCCGGAATGGTTTGCGGGCTTCGGGCGGCCGAACAATGCCGGCACGAAGCTGTTCGCCATCTCGGGACATGTGAACTATCCCTGCGTCGTCGAAGAGGCGATGTCGATTCCCCTGAAGCAGCTTCTGGAGGAACACTGCGGCGGCGTGCGCGGTGGGTGGAAGAACCTGAAGGCGGTCATTCCGGGCGGCTCGTCGGTTCCGCTGCTGACCCAGTCGCAATGCGACGATGCGATCATGGATTTCGACTGGCTGCGCGAGCAGCGGTCCGGCCTCGGGACGGCGGCAGTGATCGTCATGGACCAGTCCACCGATGTCATCAAGGCGATCTGGCGCCTGTCGAAGTTCTACAAGCATGAATCCTGCGGCCAGTGCACCCCCTGCCGGGAAGGCACGGGCTGGATGATGCGGGTCATGGACCGGCTGGTGCGCGGCGAGGCGGAGATCGAGGAGATCGACATGCTTCTGTCGGTGACCAAGCAGGTCGAGGGGCACACGATCTGCGCCCTTGGCGATGCGGCGGCCTGGCCGATCCAGGGCCTGATCCGCGCCTTCCGCGACGAAATCGAGGACCGCATCAAGGCCCGCAAGACCGGGCGCATCTCGGCCGTTGCGGCGGAGTGATGCGGATGGCGCTGGCCCTTTCGCTGATGATGGCTCAGGCTGCCTGCGTGGCGACGGCACCGCAGACGGTGCCGGTTGCCGCAAGCGGCCCGGTGCGCGTCACGAAGAACGGCCAGCCCTTCGCCATGTGGGAAGGGGCCGTCGCGCGGAAGTTTGCAGATGCCCAGTGCGGACCGCGGGGCGTGCGGTCCACGATCTATGACCGCTACGATCGCGTGACGGGGGAATGGGTCTATCCGGGGGGCTGTGCATGACTGGCGCGGTCATCACGGATCACAAACCGCTGAGAAAAGCGGTCTGTCATGGCATATCAGGGAACGTCGCCTCCATCTCTGCGGCACGAGCAGCCAAGGAGACACTCATGCGCCCGTTCAGGATTCTGACCCTTTGCGCCACCCTCGCCGCAACGCCGGCGCTGGCGCTGGTGCCGATCAACGAAGAACCCTACATCAACGAAACCCTGCTTCAGGGTTTCATCGGTGATGCCATCGCCGACAACTGCCCGACCATCGAGCCGCGAAAGTTGCGCGCGCTGAACGAACTGGCCAAGCTGCGCGACTATGCGCTGAAGAAGGGCTATTCCGCCAAGGAAATCCGCGCCTTCGTGACCTCGAAGGAGGAAAAGGCGCGCGGCAAGGCGCTGGCGGCCGCGATCCTGAAGGAGCGTGGGGCCGAGCCGGGCAAGACCGACGTCTATTGCGCCATCGGCGAGGAAGAGATCGCCAAGGGCAGCCTGGTCGGCCAGCTTCTGAGGTCGACGAAATGATGACCATGGCCCCCGTCATGCCCGAATGCCCGTGGGACGCCAGCCCCGGTGTCGTCGCGGCTGGGCCGGGGGCGCAAAGGATTTATCCCGGCATCATGGAATGGCCACGGCTGCCATGCCTGCGCCGGGGACGAACAGAACGAACTGCTGCCGCAAGGAGACTGCGGGTGCACAGAAGGGACGGCGGAGCAAGGCCATGACCAATCTCAGGAAAATCAACATCGACGGGATCGAGGTCGAGGTCGATGGCGCGATGACCATCATCCAGGCGGCCGAGGTCGCAGGGGTGGAGATCCCGCGCTTTTGCTACCATGAACGCCTGTCGATCGCGGGCAACTGCCGGATGTGCCTGGTCGAGGTGGTGGGCGGCCCGCCGAAGCCCGCAGCCAGCTGTGCGATGCAGGTGCGCGATCTGCGGCCGGGTCCGAACGGCGAGGCGCCGGTGGTCAAGACCAAGTCGCCGATGGTGAAGAAGGCGCGGGAAGGGGTGCTGGAGTTCCTGCTCATCAATCACCCGCTTGACTGCCCTATCTGCGACCAGGGCGGCGAGTGCGACCTGCAGGATCAGGCCATGGCCTATGGCGTGGACTTCAGCCGCTATCGGGAACCCAAGAGGGCGTCAGAGGATCTGGATCTGGGCCCGCTGGTCAAGACGGCGATGACCCGCTGCATCAGTTGCACCCGCTGCGTGCGCTTCACCACCGAGGTTGCCGGCATCACCCAGATGGGCCAGACCGGCCGCGGCGAAGATGCCGAGATCACCAGCTATCTGAACATGACGCTGGATTCGAACCTGCAGGGCAACATCATCGACCTTTGTCCGGTGGGGGCGCTGACCTCCAAGCCCTATGCCTTCACCGCCCGGCCCTGGGAACTGACCAAGACCGAGACTGTGGACGTGATGGACGCGCTCGGCTCGAACATCCGGGTCGATACCAAGGGCCGCGAGGTCATGCGTATCCTGCCGCGCAACCATGACGGCGTGAACGAGGAATGGATCAGCGACAAGACCCGCTTCGTCTGGGACGGGCTGCGCCGCCAGCGGCTGGACGTGCCTTACGTTCGCGAAAACGGCAAGCTGCGGAAGGCGACATGGGCTGAGGCCCTGGCCAAGGCAGCCGAGGCGATGAAAGGCAAGAAGGTCGCCGCGCTGGTTGGCGATCTGGCCCCGGTCGAGGCGATCTATTCGCTGAAGCAGCTGATCGAGGGTTTGGGTGGGCGCGTCGAATGCCGCACCGACGGCGCGAAGCTGCCCGCCGGCAACCGTTCGGGCTATGTCGGTACCGCGAAGATCGAGGATATCGACGGCGCAAGGGCGATCTGGCTGATCGGAACGAACCCGCGCGTGGAAGCCGCCGTTCTGAATGCCAGAATCCGCAAGGCCTGGCTGGCCGGCGCGACTGTCAGGCTGGTCGGTGAAGCGGCCGATCTGACCTATGACTACGACCACATCGGTACTGACCGCGCTGCGTTGGAAAGGCTGGCATCGCAGGCGTTCGCCGACGAGACGAAGGCCAAGCCCAGCCTGGTCATCGTCGGCCAGGGCGCGATCAACGAGGCCGATGGCGAGGCGGTTCTGGCCCATGCGATGAAGCTGGCCGAGAATTCCAAGTCGAAGCTTCTGATCCTGCATACGGCGGCGTCGCGCGTGGGCGCGATGGATGTGGGCGCGGTGACGGATGGCGGGCTTTCGATGGCGGTGAACGGGGCCGAGGTGATCTACAACCTCGGCGCCGACGAGGTGGAAATCACCCGCGACGGGACCAATGCGCCCTTCGTCATCTATCAGGGCAGCCACGGCGACCGTGGTGCGAACCGGGCGGACATCATCCTGCCGGGCGCGGCCTGGACGGAGGAGAACGGCCTGTTCGTCAACACCGAGGGGCGGCCGCAGCTTGCGTTCCGCGCCGGCTTTGCCCCGGGCGAGGCAAAGGAGAACTGGGCCATCCTGCGGGCGCTCTCGGCGGAGCTGGGGGCGACGCTGCCTTGGGACAGCCTGGCGCAGTTGCGTAATGCGCTGATCACGGCGCACCCGCTTCTGGGGCGGATAGACGAGGTGGCCGAGAACGCCTGGCAGCCGCTTGAACTGAAGCCCATGGCCAAGGCCACGTTCCGCAATGCGATCCGCGACTTCTACCTGACGAACCCTATCGCGCGGGCCTCCTCGGTCATGGCGGAACTCTCGGCGATGGCCAAGGCACGGGCGGCCGCGCCGATGGCGGCGGAGTAAGCCATGCAGCACCCGCTGACCCTGATCGCCACCCTCGGCACCGCGACTGCGGCGCTGGGGGCTTGCGCGCCCGCGGCGGAGGTGTCAGAGGGACGCGGCCAGCCGGTCTATGAGGGGGTTCAGGCGACCCCCTTGACCGACGACCTGGTCAGTCTGACCGTCGCCATGCGTGGCCCGGCAGGCAGGGCAGAGGTCGAGGCCTATGGCCGCTGTGCGGCGGCGCAATATGCGCTGGATCGGGGATACGGGTTCGCGCGGCAGGTGCGAACCATAGTCAGAAGGGAAGGGCGGTCATGGGTAGGGGATGCGGTCTATCTCATCTCGCCCGGGCAGCCGCAGGGCCTGCGGACCATCGACGCGGCGGTGGCGGTGGCAGAATGCGCAGAGCTTGGAATACCGACGGTTTGAGGATGAGGGGCTGAAATGTCGGAGTTTCTTTCCACGGGGTTCGGAACGGCGGTGCTGATTGCGGCACAAAGCCTTCTGATCGTGGCATTCGTGATGATCAGCCTGCTTTTCCTGGTCTATGCCGACCGCAAGGTCTGGGCCGCCGTGCAGATGCGTCGCGGCCCCAACGTGGTGGGGCCCTTCGGATTGCTGCAGTCGGTGGCCGACGCACTGAAATATGTGGTGAAGGAGATCGTGATTCCCGCCGGGGTGGACCGCCCGGTGTTCTTCCTGGCGCCGATGCTGTCCTTTGTCCTGGCGATGCTGGGCTGGGCGGTGATCCCGTTCGATGACGGCTGGGTGCTGGCCAACATCAACGTGGCGATCCTGTTCGTCTTTGCCGTGTCGTCGCTAGAGGTCTATGGCGTCATCATGGGCGGCTGGGCCTCGAACTCGAAATACGCCTTCCTCGGCAGTCTCCGCTCTGCGGCGCAGATGATTTCCTACGAGGTCTCGCTGGGCCTCATCATCATTGGTGTCATCATCTCGACCGGGGCCATGAACTTCAGCGCCATCGTCGCGGCCCAGGATACCGGCTATGGCCTGTTCGGTTGGTACTGGCTGCCGCACCTGCCGATGGTGTTCCTGTTCTTCATCTCGGCACTGGCGGAAACCAACCGCCCGCCCTTCGACCTGCCGGAAGCGGAATCGGAACTCGTGGCAGGCTTCATGGTCGAATATTCTTCGACGCCGTATCTGCTGTTCATGGCCGGCGAATACATCGCCATCTTCCTGATGTGCGCGCTGATCAGCCTTCTGTTCTTTGGCGGCTGGCTCTCGCCCATCCCGGGCCTTGCCGATGGCTGGTGGTGGATGGTGGCGAAGATGTGGTTCTTCTTCTTCATGTTCGCCATGGTGAAGGCGATCGTGCCCCGCTACCGCTATGACCAGCTGATGCGGATCGGCTGGAAGGTGTTCCTGCCAATGTCGCTGGCCTGGGTGGTGATCGTGGCCTTCCTCGCGAAGTTCGAAGTGCTCGGCGGCTTCTGGGCCCGCTGGACGATTGGAGGCTGACGATGGCGAACATCGACTGGAATCGCGCGACCCGCTATTTCCTTCTGACCGACTTCATCAAGGGCTTCGCCCTGGGCCTGAAGTATTTCTTCGCCCCCAAGGCCACCGTGAACTACCCGCACGAAAAGGGGCCGCTGTCGCCCCGCTTCCGCGGCGAACATGCGCTGCGCCGCTACCCGAACGGCGAGGAACGCTGCATTGCCTGCAAGCTGTGCGAAGCCGTCTGCCCGGCGCAGGCCATCACCATCGACGCCGAACCGCGCGAAGACGGTAGCCGCCGCACCACGCGCTATGACATCGACATGACCAAGTGCATCTACTGCGGCTTCTGCCAGGAAGCCTGCCCCGTCGATGCCATCGTCGAAGGCCCGAACTTCGAATTCTCGACCGAGACCCGCGAAGAGCTGTTCTACACCAAGGAAAAACTCCTTGCGAACGGCGAGCGCTGGGAAGCCGAGATCGCCCGAAACCTGGAAATCGACGCCCCGTACCGCTGAGGCCCTTGGGTGATGACCGACGACTTCGCCAAGATGTTCGCTGCCTGGATGGAGCAGGGCCAGAAGATGGCCCAGGCCTTCATGCCGGGCATGGAGAACTTCGACCCGAAGTCGTTTGAAAAGTTCTTTCCCGCCATGCCCAGAGAGCTTCTGGAGATGTGGTTCGGAAAGACCTTCAACCCGGAAGGGCTGGATGCCCGCACCCGGTTTCTGATAACCATCGCTGCCCTGACCGTGCTTGGCCCGGCGGGCGAGCCGCAGTTGCGGATGACGATCCGCAACGCCCTTGCCGCCGGGGCCACCAAGCGCGAGATCGCGGAAGTGATCTGGCAGATGTCGATGTTCGGCGGCCTGCCCGCCATGCAGAAGGCGCTTGAGATTGCGCAAGCCGTCTTTGCCGAGACTGACGAACCTGAGGAGAAAGACGCATGACCGTCTTCGATTTCGCCTTTTACGCCTTTGCCGCGACGACGGTGACGGCCGGCCTGATGGTCACGCTGAGCCGCAATCCGGTGCATTCGGTGCTGTGGCTGATCCTTGCCTTCCTTTCGACGTCGGGCCTGTTCGTGCTGCTTGGGGCCGAGTTCGTGGCGATGCTTCTGGTAATCGTCTACGTCGGCGCGGTGGCGGTTCTTTTCCTGTTCGTCGTGATGATGCTGGACATCGACTTCGCCGCGCTGAAGGGCGAACTTGCGCGCTACATGCCGCTGGGCTTGCTGATCGGTGTTGTCCTGCTGATGCAGGTGGCAATCGGCGTCGGCGTCTGGCAGGTCGCGGACCAGGCCGAGGCGCTGCGCAAGGCCGTCGCGCCTTCTGCCACCGAGGTAGAGAATACCCGTGCGCTGGGCCTTATCCTTTACGACCGCTATTTCCTGCTGTTCCAGCTGGCCGGCCTGATCCTTCTGGTGGCGATGATCGGGGCGATCCTGCTGACGCTGCGGCACCGCAAGGACATCAAGCGGCAGAACGTTCTGGCCCAGATGTGGCGCGACCCGGCCAAGGCGATGGAGCTGAAGGACGTTAAACCGGGGCAGGGGTTGTGATGAACGCTGCTGCTCCCCTTGTTCTGACCGCAGCGCTGGTCGCGCCCGCCGGAGCGCGGACGCCCGACCTGCAAGGTCTGCCTGTCTGCGAGGACGAAGCTGGCCGCGTGGTCGAGCTGCAGGATCAGGGGGCGCGCGGGGATTGGGTGCTGTTCTGGACGGCATCCGACCGCGACGCTGCGGGCGAGATGGTGCTGGCAAGCTGCCGGTCGGGGCGCGCCTTGTGCGTGAATCCGGGTGCGGCCGAGGGCACCCTGGCCGGCGCCGCGGCCATCATGCGCGGCGCGATGTGGGATGAGGCAGCGCAGACGCTGGGCGACATTCAGGCCAGCCTGCGGGCCAGCGGATACCGGGCCAGCCGGGTCAGAATGCCGCTGACCCACTGCGCCTGCGATCTGGCCGGGCAGGCCTGACGCAACGAACGACGGAACGACAACGGGCTTCAGACCCGGAGGGAACGAGAGATGGTGGGACTTGAACATTACCTGACAGTGGCCGCGGCCCTGTTCGTGATCGGGATCTTCGGGATCTTCCTGAACCGGAAGAACGTGATCGTCATCCTGATGTCGATCGAACTGATGCTTCTGGCGGTCAACATCAACCTTGTCGCCTTCTCCTCCTATTCCGGCGATCTGGTAGGGCAGGTCTTCACCATGTTCGTCCTGACCGTCGCCGCCGCCGAGGCCGCCATCGGCCTGGCGATCCTTGTCGTCTTCTTCCGCAACCGCGGCACCATCGAGGTGGAAGACGTGAACGTGATGAAGGGCTAAGGACATGGCAACGATCATCCTCTTCGCTCCCCTGATCGGGGCCATCATCTGCGGCTTCGGCTGGCGCCTCATCGGCGAAAAGGCCGGGCAGGTCATCACCACCTCGCTGGTGTTCCTGGCCGCCGCACTGTCCTGGTGGATCTTCCTGACCTTCGACGGCGAGACTCAGCGTATCGTTATCCTCCGCTGGATCGAAAGCGGCACGCTGGGCAGCGAATGGGCCATCCGCCTTGACCGGCTTACCGCGATCATGCTGGTCGTGGTGAACTCGGTTTCTGCGCTCGTCCATCTCTACTCGTTCGGCTACATGGCGCATGACGAGAACTGGCACGAGGGCGAGGATTACAAGGCCCGCTTCTTTGCCTATCTGTCGTTCTTCACCTTCGCCATGCTGACGCTGGTGACGGCGGACAACCTTGTGCAGATGTTCTTCGGCTGGGAGGGCGTGGGCGTCGCCTCCTACCTGCTGATCGGCTTCTACTATCGCAAGCCCAGTGCCAATGCCGCTGCGATCAAGGCCTTCGTGGTCAACCGGGTCGGCGACTTCGGCTTTGCGCTGGGGATCATGGCGCTGTTCTTCCTGACCGACTCGATCCGCTTCGACGACGTGTTCGCTGCCGCTCCGTCACTGGCAGAGACCAACCTGACCTTCCTGTGGTCCGAGTGGAACGCGGCGAACCTGGTGGGCGTCCTGCTGTTCATCGGGGCGATGGGGAAATCGGCGCAGCTGATCCTGCACACCTGGCTGCCCGACGCGATGGAAGGCCCGACGCCGGTTTCCGCGCTGATCCACGCCGCGACCATGGTGACGGCAGGGGTCTTCCTGGTCTGCCGGATGTCGCCGCTTTACGAATACGCGCCGCAGGCGACAGCCTTCATTACCGTGCTGGGGGCGACGACCGCCTTCTTCGCGGCGACCGTGGGTTTGGTGCAGAACGACATCAAGCGCGTGATCGCCTATTCGACCTGCTCGCAGCTGGGCTACATGTTCGTGGCCGCAGGCGTGGGGGTCTATCCGGTGGCGATGTTCCACCTGTTCACCCATGCCTTCTTCAAGGCGATGCTGTTCCTGGGTGCCGGGTCGGTGATCCATGCCACGCACCACGAACAGGACATGCGCAATTATGGCGGCCTTCGGAAGAAGATCCCGCTGACCTTCTGGGCGATGATGATCGGGACGCTGGCGATTACTGGCGTTGGCATCCCGCTGACCCATTACGGCTTTGCCGGCTTCCTGTCGAAGGATGCGGTCATTGAATCGGCCTATGTCGGCTCGTCCTATGCCTTCTGGCTGCTGGTCATCGCCGCATGCTTCACCAGCTTCTATTCCTGGCGGCTGATGTTCATGACCTTCTACGGTGAAAGCCGCGCGCATGGTCATGCCCAGGACCACCAGAACGGCGCGGTGCATGAGACCCATGGTCACGACGACCACCACCACGAGCCGCACGAAAGCCCGCTGGTCATGCTGATCCCGCTTGGGGTTCTGGCACTGGGGGCGGTCTTCTCGGGCATGATCTGGTACAAGGTCTTCTTCGGCGACGAGACTGCGGTGCGGAACTGGTTCGGAATGGAAGTTGCCGCGCATGGCGACACTGCCGCCCATGGGGCGGAAGCCCCGGCCGAAGCCCATGGCGATGCGGCCGCCGCAGACACCGAAGGCGGTACCATGCCCGCAACCGACCATGGCGCAGCAGCGCACGGCATTGCTGCGGCGCCGAAAGGGGCGCTGCTCATGCTGCCCTTCACACCGGAGGAACAGGCGCTCGTCGACAGCCGGCTGGATGCAGCCAAGGTCGCCAAGGCCGAACATGCGCCGACCACCATGATCAATGCGGCGCACCTTGTGCCCGCTTGGGTCAAGGTCTCGCCCTTTTTTGCCATGTTGATCGGCTTTGCCGTGGCCTGGCTGTTCTACATTCGCCGTCCAGACCTGCCAGGCCGTCTGGCCGCCCAGCAGCGCCCGCTGTACCTGTTCCTGTTGAACAAGTGGTATTTCGACGAACTTTACGACTGGGTGTTCGTTCGGCCGGCGAAATGGCTGGGTAGCTTCCTGTGGAGAAGGGGCGACGGTGCTGTCATCGACGGCACCATCAACGGGGTGGCCATGGGGATCATTCCCTTCTTCACCCGCCTCGCAGGCCGTGCTCAGTCCGGCTATCTGTTCCACTACGCCTTCGCGATGGTGCTGGGGATCGTGATCCTTGTCACCTGGATGACGCTGTTCGGCGGCGCGAAGTAAGGGCGCGGGATCATGGAAAACCAGCTTCTCTCGATCATCACCTTCCTGCCGCTGGTCGCGGCATTGATCCTTGCACTGTTCCTGCGTGGCGACGACGCGGCGGCACGGAACGGGGCCAAGTGGCTTGCGCTTTTCACCACCAGCGCGACCTTCGTGATCTCGCTGTTCGTGCTGCTGCGCTTCGACCCGTCGAACACCGGCTTCCAGTTCGTCGAGGAACGCCAGTGGATTCTGGGCCTGACCTACAAGATGGGAGTGGACGGCATCTCGATCCTTTTCGTCATGCTGACCACGTTCCTGATGCCGATCACCATCTGGTCGTGCTGGAACGTCGAGCACCGGGTGAAGGAATACATGATCGCCTTCCTGGTGCTTGAGACGCTGATGCTGGGCGTCTTCATGGCGCTGGACCTGGTGCTGTTCTACCTGTTCTTCGAGGCGGGCCTGATCCCGATGTTCCTGATCATCGGGATCTGGGGCGGCAAGGACCGGATCTACGCGGCCTTCAAGTTCTTCCTCTACACGTTCCTCGGCTCGGTCCTGATGCTGGTCGCGATGATCGCGATGTACATGGACGCAGGCACGACTGACATCGTGAAACTTCTGACCCACAACTTCGGGTCGGAGACGTTCAGCCTGCTCGGCATTCATGTCGTGGGCGGGTTGCAGACCCTGCTGTTCCTGGCCTTCTTCGCCAGCTTCGCGGTGAAGATGCCGATGTGGCCGGTGCACACCTGGTTGCCGGATGCCCACGTTCAGGCGCCGACCGCCGGATCGGTGGTGCTGGCCGCGATCCTTCTGAAGATGGGCGGCTACGGCTTCCTGCGCTTCAGCCTGCCGATGTTCCCGGTGGGGTCGGACGTGATGGCGCCGCTGGTGCTGTGGCTTTCGGCCATCGCCATCGTCTACACCTCGCTGGTGGCGCTGGCGCAGACCGACATGAAGAAGCTGATCGCCTATTCCTCGGTCGCGCACATGGGCTATGTGACCATGGGCATCTTCGCCGCGAACCAGCAGGGCGTGGATGGAGCGATCTTCCAGATGCTGAGCCACGGCTTCATCTCGGGAGCCCTGTTCCTTTGCGTGGGCGTGATCTACGACCGGATGCACACCCGAGAGATTGACGCCTACGGCGGGCTCGTGAACCGGATGCCGGCCTATGCGCTGGTCTTCATGTTCTTCACCATGGCGAACGTGGGCCTGCCCGGCACCTCGGGCTTCATCGGCGAGTTCCTGACCCTGGTCGGCGTCTTTCAGGTCAACACCTGGGTCGCGGCGGTGGCCACCACGGGGGTGATCCTGTCGGCAGCCTATGCGCTGTGGCTTTACCGCCGGGTCGTCTTCGGCGACCTGATCAAGGAGGCGCTGAAGTCGATCACCGACATGGACCGCCGCGAGAAGGCGATCTTCGCCCCCCTGATCGCCATGACCCTGATCCTGGGCGTGTATCCGAGCCTTGTGACCGACATCATCGGCCCCTCGGTCGCCGCCCTCGTCTCCGACTATCACGCCGCGCTGCCTGCCGATCCGGCGGCGCTGGCCATGCACTAGGAAGCCCGACATGACCTCTGCAGATTTCCGCATCCTTCTGCCCGAGATCCTTCTGTCGGGCTATGCGATGGCCGCGCTGATGGTGGCGGTCTATTCCACCAGGGACCGGCTGGCCCCGACGCTGGTATGGGCGACGGCCGGGCTGTTCGTGGCGCTGGCCCTCTATATCGGTTTCGCCGGCACCGGCGAGCGCACGGTGTTCAACGGGCTGTTCATCGACGATCCCTTTGCCCGGTTCGCCAAGGTCACGATCCTGCTTTCGGCGGCGGCAGTGCTGGTGATGAGCCAGGACTACATGACCCGCCGCGATCTTCTGCGCTTCGAATACCCGATACTCGTTACCTTGGCGGTGGTGGGGATGATGGTCATGGTCTCATCCGCCGACCTGATCACGCTCTACATGGGGCTCGAGCTGCAGTCGCTGTCGCTCTATGTCGTGGCTGCGATGCGGCGTGACAGCGTGAAATCGTCGGAAGCGGGCCTGAAATACTTCACTCTGGGCGCCCTCTCCTCGGGCCTTCTGCTTTACGGTGCCTCGCTGGTCTATGGCTATGCCGGCACCACGCAGTTCGCGGGTATCCTGTCCACGGTGAAGGACGGCGTGCCCCTGGGCTTGCTCTTCGGGCTGGTTTTCATGCTGTCAGGCTTGGCCTTCAAGGTCAGTGCCGTGCCCTTCCACATGTGGACGCCCGACGTCTATGAAGGCTCGCCCACGCCAGTCACCGCCTTCTTCGCAACCGCGCCGAAGGTGGCAGCCATGGCGCTGATCGCTCGCCTGGCGCAGGACGCCTTCGGCAGCATCCCGACGCAGTGGGGCCAGGTGCTTGCGGGCCTTGCAGTCGCGTCGATGTTCCTTGGCGCCGTGGCGGCGATTGGCCAGCGCGACATCAAGCGGCTGATGGCCTATTCCTCGATCGCCCATATGGGTTATGCGTTGATCGGCCTCGCGGTCGGCACGGCCTATGGCGTGCAGGCCACGCTGATCTACATGGCGATCTACGTCACGATGAACGTGGGCACCTTCGCCTTCATCCTGTCGATGGAACGCGACGGACGCCCCGTTTCGGATATCGCCGGCCTGAACCAGTTCGCGAAGAAAGAGCCGTTGAAGGCCCTGGCGATGCTGGTGTTGCTGTTCTCGCTTGCCGGCGTTCCGCCGATGGTGGGCTTTTTCGGCAAGTTCTATGTGCTGAAGGCGGCCGTCGATGCGGGCATGGTCTGGCTGGCCGTGGCCGGCGCCATCGCAAGCGTGATCGGGGCCTTCTACTACCTGCGCCTTGTCTATTACATGTACTTCGGTGCCGAACAGGATCCGGTGGACAGCCGCATGGCGCCGGTGCAATGGGCCATGCTGGTCGCCGTGGCCGCGATCATGCTTCTGGGCGTCATCAATCTGTTCGGGATCGAGGGTCCGGCGGCGCTGGCCGCCGAAGCGCTTGTCCGCTGAAGGCGGGGCAGGGCGCATCGTCCTGCCCGAAATCGACAGCACCAATGCCGAGGGCTTCCGTCGCGCCCCTGGACTGTCGCGTCCGACCTGGATCCTCGCCGGAATCCAGACGGCCGGTCGCGGCCGCAGGGCGCGCCCCTGGGCAAGCCCGCGGGGCAATTTTCACGGCTCACTGGTGCTGAAACCGGCAGAACGCGCCGAGACCGTGGCATTGCGGTCTTTCGTTGCCGCGTTGGCCCTGCGAGATGCATTGGTGCGGTTGTCAGGCCTTCCGGGCAGCTTCGCGCTGAAGTGGCCGAATGACGTGCTGTGCAACGGGGGAAAGATCGCTGGCATCCTGCTGGAAAGCCAGGGCCTTGGCAGCCGTGATCCCGTGCTCTGCATCGGGATCGGCGTGAACCTGATCGCCGCCCCAGAACCAAGTATGGTCGAACCCGGCGCGGTGCCGCCGGTTTCGCTCTTGCAGGAGACAGGCCTGCGAATCCTGCCGGAAACCCTGCTTGATGCGCTCGCCCCCGCCTTTGCCGCCTGGGAAGAGACCCTGCAGACGCAGGGTTTCGCCCCGCTTCGCACCGCATGGCTGGCACATGCCGCCCGCCTTGGCGAAACGATCCGTGCCCGTACCGGGTCAGAGACGCGCGAAGGGCGGTTCGAGACCATTGATGAAAACGGCAACCTGATCCTGCGGATGAAGGATGGCCCTGTTGCCATCCCCGCGGCGGAGGTGTTCTTTTGAACGACCTTGGGCTTGCTCCTTGCAAAATACTCTACGGCGGACCGGGGGTGTGAAACCCCCGATCCGCTGCCAAAGCGAAAGACGCCCCCCATGCTTCTTGCCATCGACTGCGGCAACACCAACACTGTCTTCTCGATCTGGGACGGCGCGCGCTTCATCGCCACCTGGCGGATCGCCACCGATCACAAGCGGACGGCGGACGAATACTATGTCTGGCTCTGTTCGCTGATGACCATGACCGGAACAAAGGCTACCATTACGGAAGCGATCATTTCGTCGACCGTGCCGCGCGTGGTCTTCAACTTGCGCGTCCTCTGCGACCGCTATTTCAACTGCCGCCCGCTGGTGGTCGGCAAGCCCGACTGCAAGCTGCCGGTGGCGCCGCGTGTCGATCAGGGCACGACGGTCGGCCCCGACCGGCTGGTGAACACGGTTGCAGGCCACGACCGGCACGGCGGCGACCTGATCGTGGTGGATTTCGGCACCGCCACCACCTTCGACGTGGTGGACACCGACGGCGCCTATGTCGGCGGGGTGATCGCCCCCGGCGTGAACCTGTCGCTCGAGGCCCTGCACATGGCCGCAGCAGCCCTCCCCCATATTGATGTCGCGAAGCCGGCCCGGGCCATCGGCACGAATACGGTGGCCTGCATGCAATCTGGCGTGTATTGGGGCTATGTGGGCCTGGTCGAGGGCATCGTGCGTGAGGTGCGGCGCGAGCGCGAGAGGCCGATGAAAGTGATTGCGACAGGTGGTCTCGCTTCCCTGTTCGCGCAAGGAACCGACCTGTTTGATGCGATCGAGGACGACCTGACCATCCATGGCCTTGTCCTGATCAATGCCTACAACAAGGATACCCGATGACTGCAAACCGGCTGATCTATCTTCCCCTTGGCGGTGCCGGGGAGATCGGCATGAATTGCTACGTGTATGGCTACGGTCCGATCGGCAGGGAACGGTTGATCCTTGTCGATCTGGGCGTGGCCTTCCCCGACATGGACACGTCGCCCGGTGTCGATCTGATCATGCCCGATATCTCGTGGCTGCACGACAAGCTGGACCGGCTTGAGGCGATCTTCATCACCCATGCGCACGAGGATCATATCGGCGCCTTGGGTCACCATTGGCCCCGGTTGCAGAAGAAGGTCTATGCGCGCCGCTTCACAGCGACCATAGGGCGGCTGAAATTTGAAGAGGCCGGCCTTCCCATCGACCAGATCGTGACCGTTGATGCGCGGCCGGCGGCAGTCGAGGCGGGGCCCTTCAGGGTGCAGTTCGTGCCCGTGTCGCATTCGATTCCGGAAAGCTCGGCCCTGGTGATCGACACGCCAGCGGGACGCGTCTTCCATTCGGCCGACTTCAAGATAGACCATAGCCCGGTGGTGGGCGAACCCTGGGACGACGCACGTCTGGCCGAGATCGTGGCAGAGCGCCCGGTCAAGGCGATGACCTGCGATTCCACCAATGTCTTTTCCACCCATCCCGGCCGGTCGGAATCCACCCTGGCCGAACCTCTGACCGAGCTGATCCGCAATGCCTCGGGCATGGTGGTGGCGACGACCTTCGGCTCGAACGTCGCGCGGCTGAAGACCCTTGCCGAGGCCGCCCGCACTGCCGACCGCACGATCTGTGTGTTGGGTCGGTCGATGAAGCGGATGCTGACGGCGGCAGAGGAGGCCGGGGTTCTTTCGGGCTTTCCAAGGACCGTCACCCCGGAAGAGGCGGCCGAGATTCCGCGGCGGAACCTGATGCTTCTGGTCACCGGCAGCCAGGGCGAACGCCGGGCGGCCAGCGCCCAGCTGTCGCGCGGCAAGTATCTGGGGCTCGAGATGAAGGAGGGCGACACCTTCCTGTTTTCGTCCAAGACCATCCCCGGCAATGAACGCGACGTGCTGCGGGTCTGGAATGCGTTTTCCGAGAAAGGCGTGATCGTGGTCGATGACCAGGGCGGGCGGTATCATGTTTCTGGCCATGCCAACCGGCCGGATCTGGAACATGTCCACAGGCTGATCCTGCCCGACATGCTGATCCCGATGCACGGCGAACATCGTCATCTGGCCGAGCATGTGCGCATTGCCACCGAAAGCGGCATTGCTGCGGCAGTGGCGGTGAACGGAACGATGCTGGACCTGACCGGTGACGTGCCGGAAGTGGCAGAATACGTCGAGACCGGCCGGGTCTATCTGGACGGCAACGCGCTGATCGGGGCCCTGGACGGTGTGGTGCGTGACCGCATCCGCATGGCCCTGAACGGTCATGTTCTGGTGACGGTGATTCTGGACGAAACCGACGAGCCGATGGGCGAACCCTGGGTCGAGCTGATGGGACTGCCGGCCACCGGGCGGGGCAACCGGCCGCTTGCCGAGGCGATGGAAGCGGACCTTGCCCATTTCACCGATCGGGCGGGCCGGAAGCTATTGAAGGATGACGCCAAGCTGGAAGAGGAAATCCGCAGGCTGGTGCGCCAGGTTGCAATGGAAGAGATCGGGAAGAAGCCAGAAGTGACCGTGGTCATCAGCCGGCTGATGGCCGAGTAGTCAGCCGCCAGACCGATTGTCGAGGACACCGTCACTCCTTGCGGGCTTCCAGCCGGCAGGAAGTCGAAACCGACGAGGTAAGGGGGCCTGTGCGCCTGCCCTCAGCCCTGGGTGCCCGTTGCCGTGTCGTCTGTCTCTTCGGCGGGTGCGGGCTTCAGCGCAAAGCTGCGAAGGATGAAGTCTGGCACATGGTCGCCCATGCCGACGACGGCAGGCCCGAGGTCGCGGTCGCGGCGGTAGTCGCGCCGATCCTCGCGCGGCTCGCGGCGGTCTTCCCTGCGTTCGGGCCGGTCCTCCCGGCGCCGGTCGCCGCGCGGTTCGCGCCGGTCCTCGCGGCGTTCTGCTCGGCGGGGCTCGGCCGGCTCGACTGCCTCGACTGCCTCGGGCTTCGGTGCGGCGACAAGCGGTTCCATCGGCGCCACCTCGTCATGCGGTTTCACCGGGCGTTCCCGTTCCCGGCCGCGGGTGCCGCGGTCGCGGCCGCGGGGGCCGCGATCCTCGCGCGGGCGGTCCGGCCGGCCATCGTCTGCGCTGGGGGTGAAGCCTTCGGGCAGTGGCCCGCGCGGAATTTCGGACTTGATCAGGCTTTCGATGGCCTTGATGTATTTCTCGTCCGAGGGCACGGCGATCGTGAAGGCCTTGCCCAGACGCCCGGCCCGTCCGGTACGACCGATGCGGTGGACATAGTCTTCGGGGTGCGATGGCACGTCGAAGTTGAACACATGGCTGACCGCAGGAATGTCGAGCCCGCGCGCCGCCACGTCCGAGGCGACCAGCAGGTGCAGCGTGCCGTCGCGGAAGGCGTCAAGCGTCTTCATCCGCTGCGACTGGTCAAGGTCGCCATGGATGGGTGCTGCGTTGAAGCCATGCGCCTTCAGCGACTTGGCCACCACATCCACATCCATCTTGCGATTACAGAAGATGATCGCATTGGTGCAGGAATCGCCTTCTGCCTTGATCAGCGCGCGCAGCACGGCCCGCTTGTCGGCAAAGGCGCGATCCTTCCGCGCCGGTGTCACCTCGATCAGGCTTTGCGTGATCGTGGTCGAGGTCGTCGCCTGGCGCGCCACCTCGATCCGGGCCGGATTGGTCAGGAAGGTGTTGGTGATCCGCTCGATCTCGGGCGCCATGGTGGCGCTGAAGAACAGGGTCTGGCGGGTGAAGGGGGTAAGCTGGAAGATGCGCTCGATATCGGGAATGAAGCCCATGTCAAGCATCCGGTCGGCTTCATCCACCACCATGATCTGCACGCCGGTCAGAAGAAGCTTGCCACGCTCGAAATGGTCCAAGAGGCGGCCGGGGGTGGCGATCAGCACATCGACGCCACGGTCGATCAGCTTGTCCTGTTCGCCGAAGGCAACGCCGCCAATCAGGAGCGCCTTGGTCAGCTTGGTGTGCTTGGCGTAGATGTCGAAGTTTTCGGCCACCTGGGCGGCCAGTTCGCGCGTAGGTGCAAGGACCAGGCTGCGCGGCATCCGGGCGCGGGCGCGGCCCTGGCCCAGCAGCGTGATCATCGGCAGGGTGAAACTTGCCGTCTTGCCGGTGCCGGTCTGGGCGATGCCAAGAACATCGCGCCCTTTCAGCGCCTCGGGGATGGCCTGGGCCTGAATGGGCGTGGGGCTTTCGTAGCCAGCTTCGCTGATGGCCTGAAGCACGCGCGGGTCAAGCGCGAGGTCGGAGAATTTGGTCATGTGCGTCCTGTGAATGCGGCATCGGACCGCATGAGTTCTGGGACGCAAGTTTCCGGGCGCCCCGGCGTCGTGACCCCTGTGGCCACCGGGTGCCCATAGCCGAAACTTGTCCAAGGGTCAAGGCAGGCGGGATCCGTCTGGTCAGACCGCCTAGTCTGTGGTATTTTTTTTCAAAATTTTGCCGACCAGACTACATCTGCACTGCATTCCGCGACTCCTTTTTTCTGTCAGGCACATTATGAGAACCCTGCTCCGAATTGCCGCCCTGCTGGCGGTGTTGCCCATGCCCTTGTCTGCCGATCCGGACGGCTGCCACCCGCAGGGTTGCCGCGCCGAGTTTCGTTTGGCCTCCACCTCTGACTTTGGCAGCTATGGAATCCTGATCGTCGCGCCAGACAGCGCCTGCGGGCGGCTCCGGTTCCGCGTCGAAGGCCCGTCCGGCGCTTTCCTGGGCCATACACCACCTCTGGTTCCCGGTCAGCTTGCCGTGGTGCGGATAGGGCAGAGGTTTCCTGTGGGCGAGTATCTGCTGACGATCGTGGCCGAGGGCTGCGCGGCCATACCGGCCAGCGTCCGCAAGGTGACGCTGGCCAAGCTGTCACCCGATCATGGCTGGCGGCCCGCAATCATGGCGCAGGTTTCAAGTCCGGTGGGCTAGACCATCATCTCCTTGGTCGCAGTCAGCTTCACCCCCGGATAATCGCGCAGCACGCGGTCGATGTCCCATTGCAGGCGCGTCAGGAACACCAGGTCCCCGTCGCTGTCATGCGCGATATGGCCCTTGTTGACGTTGACCAGCTTTTCGATTGCCGCCTTGTCGCCGGAAATCCAGCGGGCCGAGGTGAAGTTCGACCCCTCGAACCGGACGGGCAGCGAATATTCCTGCTCGATCCGGGATGCCAGCACGTCGAATTGCAAGGCCCCCACGACGCCGACGATATAGCCCGAGCCGATCATCGGCTTGAACACCTTGGCCGCGCCTTCCTCGGCGAACTGCATCAGCGCCTTTTCCAGGTGCTTGGCCTTCATCGGATCGGTCGCGCGGATCGTTTGCAGGAGTTCCGGCGCAAAGCTCGGGATGCCGGTGAAGCGCAGGGATTCGCCTTCGGTCAGCGCATCGCCGATGCGCAGTTGCCCATGGTTCGGGATGCCGATGATGTCGCCGGCCCAGGCTTCCTCGGCAAGTTCCCGGTCGGCGGCCAGGAACAGGACCGGGTTGGTGATCGACATGGGCTTTTTCGAGCGCACATGAAACAGCTTCATGCCGCGTTCGAAATGGCCCGAGGCGAGGCGGACGAAGGCCACGCGGTCGCGGTGTTTCGGGTCCATGTTCGCCTGGACCTTGAAGACGAAGCCGGTGACGGCGGGTTCGGACGGGTCGATCTGGCGTTCGGCGGCCTTCTGCGGCTGAGGCTCGGGCCCGTATTCGCCGATGCCGTCCATCAGCTCCTTCACGCCGAAGGAGTTGATGGCCGAGCCGAACCAGATCGGCGTCATCGAGCCGTTCAGGAAGGCCGTGCGATCGAAGGCGGGCAGAAGCTCGCGCGCCATTTCCAGTTCCTCGTGGAACTTCGCCAGCAGGTCGGCAGGGATGTGTTCGGCAAGCTTGGGGTCGTCCACCCCGCTGATCTTGATCGATTCCGCCACCCGGTTGCGGTCGGCGCGGTCCATGATCTCCAGCCGGTCGTGGAGGAGGTCGTAGGCGCCGATGAAGTCGCGTCCCATGCCGATCGGCCAGCTTGCCGGCGTCACGTCGATGGCCAGGTTTTCCTGGATCTCGTCGATGATGGCGAAGGTGTCGCGGCTTTCGCGGTCCATCTTGTTGCAGAAGGTCAGGATGGGCAGGTCGCGCAGCCGGCAGACCTCGAACAGCTTGCGGGTCTGGGATTCCACGCCCTTGGCCCCGTCGATCACCATGATTGCGGCGTCAACGGCGGTCAGCGTGCGGTAGGTGTCTTCGGAAAAGTCGCTGTGGCCGGGGGTATCGACCAGATTGAAGCGGAAATCGCGGTAGTCGAACGACATGGCCGAGGCCGAGACGGAGATTCCGCGCTCCTGTTCCAGCTTCATGAAATCCGACCGCGTGCGCCGCGCATCGCCCTTGGCGCGGACCTGGCCTGCCATCTGGATCGCCCCACCGAACAGCAGGAACTTTTCGGTCAGCGTCGTCTTGCCCGCGTCCGGGTGCGAGATGATCGCAAAGGTCCGGCGGCGGGCGATTTCGGGCGGAAGGGGGGCACGGTTCGACATGGGCGCCCGTATAGGGGTTGTGCGCCCGTCCCGCAAGGAAGCTGCCGGGGGGCCTTTGACCGAAGCGGCCATGGCCGCAAGGCTTTTGCCTCGTCGTCGGGCTTCGCCTCCTTCTTGGGCGTTGGGGGCGCTTAGCCCGCCAATCGCGCCGAGAGTATTTAGGAAGGAGCAAATCGGCTTGGGGTTCTTGTCCTTGTCCCGGCGGATGCTAGGGTCCGCAAGGCAGGGAGGATCGGTCATGGATCTGGGGATCAGGGGAAAGCGGGCGCTGGTTTGTGCATCGTCCAGGGGCTTGGGGCGGGGCTGTGCCGAGGCTTTGGCCGAGGCCGGAGTGGACCTGGTGATGAACGCGCGGGGCGTGGAGGCGCTGGACGCAGCAGCGGCAGAGATCCGGGCGCGCCATCAGGTGAATGTTGTCGCCGTTGCGGGTGACATCACCACGGAAGGCGGCCGGGCGGCGGTGCTGGCCGAGGGGCCGTTCGACATTCTGGTGACGAATGCGGGCGGACCGCCGCCGGGCAAGTGGTCGGACTGGGGGCGCGAGGATTTCATCCGTGCGCTCGACGCCAACATGCTGACGCCGATCGCGTTGATGCAGGCGGTGTTGCCGGGGATGATGGACCGGGGCTGGGGGCGTGTGGTGAACATCACCAGCGTCTCGGTCAAGGCACCGGTGGCGGTTCTGGGCCTGTCGAACTCGGCCAGGGCGGGACTGACCGGTTTCGTTGCAGGCACGTCACGTCAGGTGGCAGGCAGCGGCGTCACGATCAACAATCTGCTGCCGGGCATCCACGCCACTGACCGCGCGGTTGCGCTGGATGCGGCGGTGGCCAAGGCGCGGGGGATCAGCATGGAGCAGGCAATTGCCGAACGGGCGGCCACCATTCCGGTCGGGCGCTATGGCACTCCGGCCGAATTCGGGGCGGCCTGTGCCTTTCTGTGCTCTCAGCACGCCGGTTTCATTGTGGGGCAGAACATCCTGCTGGATGGCGGGGCGACCAACACGACGCTGTAGCCGGTTGCGGTCGAGGCCGGCCACGCTGCGCGCTGCCGATCCGGGTCTTGTCTTGATCAGGGCGGGTGGTCGAAGTGTTCGCTTGCCTCGGGTGCAAGCCATGTGCGGTCGCCCCCCCATGTGGATGCAGCTGTAGCCGGCGGCCAGGGCGCGGCGGGTTTGCTGTCGCTTGTGGTGGGGGCAGGGCGCTGATATGAAAACCTGACGAAAATTCTTGGACTACATGCCGGACAAAGCCCCCCTTCGCCTGGAAGTTTCGCATCTGACCCGTGCCTTCGGTGGAAGACCCGTGGTCGAAGATGTTTCGCTGACCGTGGCTGCCGGGCAGGTGACCTGCCTGCTGGGCCCGTCGGGATGCGGCAAATCGACCACGCTGCGGATCATCGCGGGTGTCGAGCGGGCCGACAGCGGCGAAGTCAGGATCGACGGTCGTCTGGTCGAGGGGGCTGGAGTGCATGTGCCGCCCGAGGCTCGATCGGTCGGTCTGATGTTCCAGGACTTTGCGCTGTTTCCGCATCTGACGGTGGCCGAAAATGTCGGGTTCGGGCTGCGGATCGACAAGGCCGAAAAGGCGCGGCGGGTGGGTGAACTGCTGGAAAAGGTCAATCTTTCCGGCTTTGGTCAGAAGCATCCGCACCAGCTTTCCGGCGGCGAACAGCAGCGGGTGGCGCTGGCACGTGCGCTTGCGCCGCGCCCCCGTGTGATGCTGATGGACGAGCCGTTTTCGGGCCTGGACAACCGGCTGCGCGACGGCATCCGCGACCGGACACTGGACCTGCTGAAAGAGGAACAGACGGCGGTTCTGCTGGTCACGCACGAACCCGATGAGGCGATGCGGATGGCCGACGAAATCGCGTTGATGCGGGCAGGGCGGATCGTGCAGAAGGGGGCGCCCTACAATGTCTACAATGCGCCGGTGGACAAGGCGGCAGCGGCTTTCTTCAGTGATATCAATGTCATCCGCGGTGTATCGAAGGGTGCGCTGACCGAGACGCCCTTTGGCGCCTTCCTCACGCCGGGGCACAGGGACGGGGCCGAGGTCGAGATCGTGATCCGCCCGCAGCACCTGCGCATCGACTTCGACCGCGGCGGCAAGGGGCCGAATCCGACGCCGCAGGATGGCACGGCGGCGCGGGGCACAGTCATCAGAAGCCGCTATCTGGGGCGCGAGAGCCTGGTCGACTTCGCGATGGATTTCGAGGGGGCGCGGCTGACGGCCAGCGTCCCGGGGGTATTCCTGCCCAAACCGGGAACCGTTCTTTGGCTGATGATCCGGCGCGATCGGTGCTTCGTGTTCGGTGTTTGACGCATCAGCCGGAAATGCGGTGTCGTTCCAGTGGCCTGGACAGGGTGCAAGCCCTCCTTCCTGTGTCGTCCTTCCCTCTGCGCGCCCTTGCTGCGTTGTGTCTGTTCTACATCCACATGTGGCCCGGCAAGCTCCGGCCGGGCCGTCGCCGCGTTCGCCGCAGTCGCACCGGCGGGATGCCCCCACACCCATCCCTCACCAACGAGGGGGAGGCACCCAGGGCTGCAGGCTGGACATGGGCCGGTGGGATTGCTGTCCATGTTCAGCCCTCGGTCTCGATCCCCGACTGCGGCAGCAGCGTGGCGACCTTGTAGAGAAGACTGCGCGCCGCCTTCGCGCGGGGGTTGCCGTCCTGGCCGACGTGGCGAAGCCCCTCGACCAGCGCCTCGAGTTCCTCTGGCGTAAGCATGGTGGGCGGCAGCATCAGGGGCGAGCGCAGGATATAGCCCAGGCCGCGTTCGCCGGTGACCGGCAGGCCGGTGGCGGCCAGCATCTCCATGTCGCGCCAGATCGTTCGGGTGGACACGCCAAGCCGCTGCGCCAGTTCGGCCGCCGTATGCAGCCGCCCGTCACGCAGGGCCTGGACGATGTCGTAAAGGCGGGCGTCGCGTTTCATGGGCCATTTCGCCGGGGTATCGGTCCGACTTACTGACAAAATACTGTCAGTTGACTGCGGGGCGCAAGCGGCTTGGGTCTTGGAAGCGGCGGGATCGGGGGCGTAATTGGGGGCAGTGACGGAATCCGCCCCGGCTTCGGGGCCTGCATGGAGGGGGTTCACATGCTCAACAACATCGGCCTTCCCGGCCTTCTGCTGATTGCGGTCGTGCTGCTGGTCCTGTTCGGCAAGGGCAAGGTGTCCAGCCTGATGGGCGAGGTCGGCAAGGGGATCACGGCCTTCAAGAAGGGTGTGGCCGACGGCACCAAGGAAATCGAGGATGCCAAGGCGGAAGCGGCCAAGGACGTGACGCCGGCCGAGAAGGACAAGGCCTGAGCTTCGGGCCTTTTCGGGGGATAGCCCATGGATTTCAGCTGGTCCGAGCTTCTGGTCATCGGGATCGTTGCGCTGATCTTCATCGGTCCGAAGGACTTGCCCGGTATGTTCCAGCAGTTCGGCCGTTTCATGGCTAAGGTGCGGGCCATGGGGCGCGAGTTCAGTCGGGCGATGGAAGAGGCAGCAAAGGAGACCGGCGTCAAGGAGGTGGCGGCGGATCTGAAGAAGGTCGCCAATCCCAAGTCAATGGGGCTGGACGCGGTCAAGTCGGCTGCGGACAAGTTCGAGAAGTGGGATCCTCTGAAGCCTGCGGCGAAGCCGACAGCGACCGGCACCGCACCGCTGACCCCACCACCGATGCCGGCCGCTGCGGCCCCTGTCGCTTCGGCTGCTGCTGCGGCGGCGCCGGGATCGGCGACGGCAGCCTTGGCCGAGACGGTGGCGGCGAAGAAGGCGGCGGCGGCAGAAAAGGCGGCGGCCATCCGCGCGGCGCGCGAGGCCCCGGTTTCCGCAGCAGCCGAGCCGCCGACGCCAAAGCGGGGCGGCCGGGTGCGCAGGAAGGCCGAAAGCGGCACGGGTGAGGGCGCATGAGCGCGAAGGACGAGATTGACGACAGCTCGGCCCCGCTGGTCGAGCATCTGGCGGAACTGCGCAACCGGCTGATCTGGTCGGTTTCGGCGTTCATCGTGGCGATGCTGGCCTGTTTCATCGTGGCCGACCCGATCCTTGATTTCCTGCTGCGCCCGATCGAGCAGGCGATGCGCGATCTGGGCAACCCGAACCCGGTGATGCAATACACCGCCCCACAGGAGTATTTCTTCACGCTGGTCCACATCTCGGTCGTGGCCGGGCTGATGGTCAGCTTTCCGGTCATTGCCTACCAGCTGTGGCGGTTCGTCGCACCAGGGCTTTACCGCAGCGAGAAGCAGGCATTCCTGCCGTTCCTGATCGCCTCGCCCGCGTTGTTCCTGCTGGGCGCGACTTTTGCGCATTATGTGGTCACGCCCATCGCGATGCGGTTCTTCCTGGGGTTCGCGGACAGCGCCTCGCTTCTGTCGGTGCTGGCACCGCTGGTCACCGACACCCCGGCCGATGTGCCGGTGGCTGTGCCGAGCGAGGGGATCGAGATCGTCTTCCAAGGCAAGGTGAACGAGACGCTGGACATCAGCCTGAAGCTGATCATCGCCTTCGGTCTGTGCTTCCAGCTGCCGGTGCTTCTGACGCTGATGGGCAAGGCGGGGCTGGCTACTTCCGCAGGGCTGGCGGGGATGCGGAAATATGCGATCGTGCTGATCCTCGTTGTGGCCGCGCTGGTCACCCCCCCCGATGTGATGAGCCAGCTGATCCTGTTCTTCGCGGTCTACCCGCTCTATGAGGTGTCTATCTTCATGATCCGCCGCATCGAGAAGAAGCGTGAGGCGGAACTGCGCGCCGAGGGTCTGTGGGACGAGGACGAGGCAGACGAGACGGAGAAGCAGGCGTGACTGACGCACTGGAACGGATTGCCGCCGCGTTGGAGCGGCTGGCGCCGGCGCCGATGCCCGCGCCGGATTTCGCCGCCGAGGCCTTCGTCTGGCATACAGGCCCCGACCGTCTGGAGCCTGTGAAGCGCGTCGCACGGGTGGATCTGTCTTTGCTTGTGGGTGTCAACCGGTCGCGCGATACCCTGCTGGAAAACACCCGGCATTTCGCCGCCGGATTGCCTGCGAACAATGCGCTGCTCTGGGGTGCGCGGGGGATGGGCAAGTCAAGCCTCGTGAAGGCCGTGCATGCGAAGGTGCGTTCGGAAGGGCACGACCTGAAGATTGTGGAACTGAGCCGCGAGGATCTGCCCAGTGTCCAGCGGCTTCTGGCGCATCTGCGCGAAGCGCCATACCGGTTCCTGCTGTTCTGCGACGACCTGTCCTTCAGTCATGATGATCAGCACTACAAGAGCCTGAAGGCGGTACTTGACGGCGGGATCGAGGGGCGGCCGGAGAACGTTTTGTTCTACGCGACCTCGAACCGCCGCCACCTGATGCCCCGCGACATGATCGAGAACGAACGCTCCACCGCGATCAACCCTTCGGAGGCGGTGGAAGAGAAGGTTTCCCTCAGCGACCGCTTCGGCCTGTGGCTGGGTTTCCATCCCTGCAGCCAGGACGAATACCTGGAGATGATCCGCGGCTACTGCGCCGCCCATGGGGTGCGCGTGCCGGAGGAAAGGCTGCACGCCGAGGCGGTGGAATGGCAGGCCACGCGGGGCGCAAGGTCTGGCCGGGTGGCATGGCAGTTCTTCTGTGACCTCGCGGCGCGTGAAGGCGTGCGGGTCGCGGTCTGATCCCCGCCAGGCATTCCGGCGCAGATCCCCTTCTTGCGGCTTCGTCTGTTCGTCGTGCGGCCGCCTCGTGTGACCGCGCCGAGATAAGTCACGAACTCATCGACGAGCGTTTCGCGCCGGACTATCGCAGGTACGTCATCGGGTCGATGCTGTCCACGCCCTTCCTGATCTCGAAATGCAGGAAGGCAGGATCAGCCTTGCGCACCACGCCGATGGCCTGCCCGCGGCTGACCGTATCGCCCTTTTTCACCTTCAGCGCGTCAAGGCCGGCATAAACGGTAAGCAGTCCGCCATCGTGCCGGATCACCACGATCGGCACCTGATCGGTGTCGCGGGTAACGGCGGCGACGGTGCCGGCGGCTGCGGCCACAACAGGGGTTCCGGCGGGGGCGGCGATGTCGATGCCCTGGTTCGTGCGCTTGTCGTAGCCGCGGATGATCTTGCCCTGCACAGGCATGCCGAATTTCGAGGCCGAGGCCGCAGTGGCCTGTGCGCCAAGGTCGGGCGAGGGCGGCGTGTCCTTGGGTTTTGCCGCCGCAGGGGTGGTCTTTTCGTCCGGCAGGGGCTTGGCGGCCGAGGGCGGCTCGGGCGTCGGGCTGCCGGCGCCGGGCGGAGTGGGCACAGGTTCGGGGTTCGGGGCGGGCCCGGTGGCGATGGGGATGATCAGGGTTTGGCCCTCGCGCACGGCCATGTCGGGGCCCAGCTGGTTCCAGTCGGCCAGCGCCTTGGCCGAGACATTGTAGGTGCGCGCGATGGTGAAGGCGGTTTCGCCCCGCGCGACGCGGTGGGTTGCAGGTTGGTTCGGGATCGGTTTCGAGGCCGATGGCGCTGGCGTGGCCGGGCCGACCGAGTCCAGCGCTGTGGTTGCGATGGCCGAGATGTCAACGCCGCCGCTGACGGGTGCGCTGCCGCCTATGGTCGCGGGCTGGGGTGTGGCGGCGACGCGGCGGGGCAGCAAAAGCAGCTCGCCCTCGCGCAGCGGATCGGTTGGCCGCAACGCGTTGGTTTGGGCAAGTTCGGTTGCGTTCAGGCCCAGACGACCGGCCATGGACGCCACGGTTTCACCGCGCCGGGCCTTGGCAAGCTGGTAGTCGGGGTAGGAAAGGATGCCGTTGGAATCCGGGGTCGGCGCCCGTGCCGTGGCCTGACGTGCCGCGTCTGCGGTGCTGCCGCCGTTCCCCCGCAGATCCCAGTCCATCTCGCCGGTGTTCACACAGGCCGAAAGCGCAAGCGCGCTGGCCCCCAGCACGAGTGTCGTCCGCAGGGTTCTGCCGATGGTGCGCATTCCGTCCCGCCTCTTTGCTCGACTGCTTCCGGGTTTGCCCGGCTGGTCTGCCATACTACTCGGACCCCAGCCCCTCTACCAGTGGCACAAAGCGCACCGGGCGGAGTTCCTCGTAATCAAACCCGCGTGAGGTGCGGGTGACCTTGATCAGGCTTTGCACCGTATCCGACTGGCCTACGGGCAGAACCATGATGCCGCCGGGCTTGAGCTGTTCCAAAAGCGGGCCGGGCGGGTCTTCGGCGGCGGCGGTCACGAGGATGCGGTCGAAGGGCGCCTGCTCCGGCAGACCGAACGAGCCGTCGGCCGCGATGGCGGTGATGTTGGTGATGTCCAGCTGACGGAACAGATCGGTCGCCTCGCGTACCAGACGACGGTAGCGGTCAACCGTATAGACCCTGCGGGCGAGCTGCGCCAGGATCGCGGCCTGGTAGCCCGAGCCGGTGCCGACCTCCAGCACGGTGTCGCGGGGAGTGACGTTCAGCGCCTGGGTCATCAGTCCCACCACCGAAGGCTGGCTGATCGTCTGACCGCAGGCGATGGGAAGGGGCATGTCCTCGTAGGCGCGCCCGGCAAAGATGCCGCGGACGAAAAGACCGCGGTCAACCATTTCCATCGCGGTCAGCACGCGGGTGTCGGTCACGCCGCGTGATCGGAGGGCAAAGAGGAAGCGCATCTTGCGTTCGGCAAGCGTTTCGGAGGGGTTGTCGTCCTCCGTCCCTGTCATGAGGCAAGCCGCCGTTCCAGATCGGCCAGCAGGTCATGCGCGGTCAGGTCGGCGCGCATCGGCGTGACCGAAATCCAGCCGTCAAGGTTCACCGCCGCGTCCGAGCCGGGCAGCGTGGGCGTGTGCTGGTGGCCACCCTTGATCCAGAGGAACTTGCGGCCTGATGGCGAAAGATGCGGTTCCACCGAAAACGAAGTGTCGCGGCGGAAGCCCTGGGGGGCGACCCTGGTTCCGCGCGTCGCGCTGGCGGGAAGGGGCGGAAAGTTGATGTTGTAGAACACGCGGTAGTCGTCCTGCGTCCAGACCCCCTTGTCCAGCAACGCACGGATCACCGCGGCACCGTGGACGCGGGCGCTTTCGAACGGATCGGCCAGCACCACGTTCTCCGGTCCGAAGAACTGCGACAGCGCAATGGCAGGAACCCCTTGCAGCGCGGCTTCCATCGCCCCGCCGATGGTGCCGGAGTAAAGCACGTTCTCGGCCGCGTTGTTGCCGCGGTTCACGCCCGAAAGCACGAGGTCGGGCTTCGCCCCGTCCAGCACGTCATAGATCGCGGCCAGCACGCAATCGGCCGGGCTGCCTTCAGCGGCAAAGCGGCGGGGGCCAAGCTCGGCGATCATCATCGGATGGGTGTAGCTGATGCAATGCGCGACGCCCGATTGCTCGAAGGCGGGGGCAACGGTCCAGACCTCGCCCCCTGGCCCGGCGATTTCTGTGGCAATTGCGGTCAAGACCTCAAGGCCGGGTGCGTTGATGCCGTCGTCGTTGGTGATCAGGATGCGCATGGGTCCCCCGTGATCCCCCCTGATTAGACGACAGGCGCCCACCCTTCAAGGCGCCATGCCGGGCCAGCATTCACGCAGGAAAGACTTGCACGAGGCCGAATTGCACGCTCAGATAACAATAACAGGGGGGCGCATGGCAGAGACATCGGCAAGGCCCGAGGCGATCCGGGTCGAGGACCTGCACAAGAGCTTTGGCGCGCATGAGGTGCTGAAGGGCGTGTCGCTGACTGCGCGCGAGGGTGACGTGGTGGCGATCATTGGCGGCTCGGGTTCGGGCAAGTCCACGATGCTGCGCTGCATCAACTTTCTGGAAACGCCGTCGTCGGGCCGGATCACCGTTGCCGGAGAGCCAGTGGCGATGCGGGCGGACGGAAGCCCCGCCGACCGGCGGCAGATCGAGCGGATCCGCCAGTCGCTGGGGATGGTGTTCCAGTCCTTCAACCTGTGGACCCACCGCACCGTGCTGGAGAACCTGATCGAGGTGCCGGTGCATGTTCTGAAGACCCCGAAGGAGGAGGCAGTGGAGCGTGCCCGCAAGCTTCTGGCGCGGGTCGGGCTGGCCGAGAAGGAGGCGGCCTATCCCGCCTTCATGTCGGGCGGCCAGCAGCAGCGCGCCGCCATAGCGCGGGCGCTGTGCATGGAGCCCAAGGCGATGCTGTTCGACGAGCCGACCAGCGCCCTGGACCCCGAGCTTGTGGGCGAGGTCCTGCAGGTGATCCGGGGGCTGGCCGACGAGGGCCGGACGATGATCCTCGTCACGCACGAGATGAAATTCGCCCGCGAGGTCGCCGACCATGTGATCTATCTGCACAACGGCCGGATCGAGGAGGAAGGGCCGCCCGATGCGCTGTTCGGGGCGCCCAGATCCGAGCGGCTGAAACAGTTTCTCAAATCCGTCGCATGAGACGGCGGAACCAACCAGCAAGGAGATATCAATGAAGATCAGAACCCTCGCCGCTGCGCTGCTGCTGATGGCCGCCCCAGTCGCCGCGCAGGACGTGAAGGTCGGCATCGCGGCCGAACCCTATCCGCCCTTCGCAAGCCCCGATGCCTCCGGCAACTGGGTCGGCTGGGAGGTCGAGATCATCAATGCGGTCTGTGCCGCTGCCGAGATGAACTGCGTCATCACGCCGGTGGCCTGGGACGGGATCATCCCTTCGCTGACCTCGGGCCAGATCGATGCGATCATGGCCTCGATGTCGATCACTGAAGAGCGGATGAAGACCATCGACTTCAGCGACAAGTATTACAACACGCCCACGGTGATCGCGGCCGCCAAGGGATCGGGCATCACGCCGACGCCCGAGGGGCTTGCCGGAAAGGTCATCGGCGTCCAGGTGGCCACGATCCACGAGGCCTATGTGAACAAGCACTTCGCCGGCTCGGCGGCCGAGATCAAGGTCTATCAGACCCAGGACGAGGCGAACCAGGATCTTGCGGCGGGCCGGATAGATGCGACACAGGCCGACAGCATCGCGCTTGATGCCTTCATCGCCTCGGACATCGGGGCGGCCTGCTGCGAGATCGTGGGCGCGGTGGCCGACGACCCCGAGGTTCTGGGTCTTGGCGTGGGCGTGGGCTTGCGCAAGGGCGAGGACGAACTGAAGGCGAAGTTCAACGCCGGCATCGCCAAGATCCGCGAGGACGGGACCTACGACAAGATCACGGCGCAGTATTTCGCCTCGTCGATCTACGGCGAATGAGGCAGGCGCGGGCGTGCGGCTGATGCCGCGACGGATCCCCCACCCCCATCCTTTCCCCACGCGGGGGAAGGGAGGCGCGCCGACCGGTCGGATGCGCCGGCAAACGGGTGCGGCGCTTCCCTCCCCCTGCGTGAGGGAGGGAGAGGGAGGGGGGGCTGCCGGCCCCCGCGGCGCGCGGGGCGGCCGGCCAGCGGCATTGAGCGCGTGGCGGGGCAAGCCTTGTGTCTCGCCTCTGCGCGCAGGCGCGCAACCGGCTCGGGCGGCGGGGGTTTCCCACCCCCGTATCCCCGTGGATCATTTGCAAGAAGCAAGCTCGGGGGCGGGCGGGCGATGAGCGGGGCGCTGCTGTCCTCGACGCTGGAGCTTCTGGCGCTGAACCCGCCGGGCTGGGGGGCGGTGCTTCTCTGGGGCCTCTGGCATTCGGTGCTGATCGCGGCGGGGGCCTTCGCGCTGGGCCTTGGGATCGGGGTCCTGGGCGCCTATGGCAAGATCTATGGCGGGCCGGTGACGAAGGATCTGCTGGCGGTCTATACCACGGTGGTCCGGGCCGTGCCGGAGCTGATCCTGATCCTGATCCTGTATTTCGCGGTCACTGATGCGCTGAACCAGATCCTGGTCGCCTTGGGGCGCGAGAAGGTGCAGATCTCCGGTGTTGCGGCGGGGATCCTGGTCCTGGGCGTGGTGCAGGGGGCCTATGCGACCGAGGTGCTGCGAGGAGCGATCCTGTCGGTGCCGGCGGGGCAGATCGAGGCCGCTCGCGCCATGGGCATGCCGCCGGTGATGCTGGCGCGACGGGTGACGCTGCCCCTGATGCTGGCGCTGGCCCTGCCGGGGTTGGCGAACCTGTGGCTGATTGCGACCAAGGACACCGCACTTCTGGCTGTAGTCGGGTTTGCGGAACTGACGCAGGCGACCCGGCAGGCCGCATCGACCACCAAGGCCTTCTTCACCTTCTACGCGGCGGCCGGCGTGCTGTATCTGGCGGTCTCGCTTGCCTCTACTCTGATCTTCTCGGTGCTGGAACGGCGCGCGCGGCGTGGGCAGAGGCCGGTGCAGGGATGATCCGGTCGCTGTTGATCCCCCGGCGGCTGGTGATGCTGGCGATCCTGGCGGTGATGGCCGGGCTGGTCGTGGCCTATGGCCGGTGGGAGTGGCTGGGCAATCCGAAGTATCAGGCACTGATCGTGCGGGGGATCGGCAACACGCTGATCCTGCTGGTGCTGACCATGGCGATCGGCATGGCGCTGGCGATCCCGCTGGGCCTGGCGCAGGCGGTGGGACCCTGGTATCTGGCGGTGCCGGCGCGGGTATTCTGTTCGGTGATCCGGGGTACGCCGCTGCTTCTGCAGCTGTTTCTGCTGTATTACGGGATCGGAAGCCTGTTCCCCGGGATCCCCGGCATCCGCGACAGCTGGGCATGGCCGATCCTGCGTGATGCCTGGTATTATGCCGTGGTCGGTCTGTCGCTGTCGGTCGCGGGTTATGAGGGCGAGGTGATGCGCGGCGCCTTCAAGGCGGTTCCGCACGGCCAGCTTGAGGCCGCGCGGGCGATGGGAATGCCGCGTTTGACCATCTTTCGCCGCATCTGGCTGCCGCAGGCGCTGCACCGCGTGCTGCCGACCCTGGGCGGCGAGACGGTGTTGCAGCTGAAGGCGACGCCACTGGTGGCGATGATCACGGTGGTCGATATCTACGCCGTCGCCAGCCGGGTTCGGTCGGAGACACTGATCACCTATGAGCCGCTTCTGCTGCTTGCGGTCGTGTATCTTGGCATCACCGGGGTGATCGTGACGCTGTTCCGCTGGTTCGAGGGGCGGGTGCCGCAGAGGGTGGCCTGAGGCCACGGCATTCGGCTGCTTTTGCAGACGCGGGGCTGGCCGCCCATACGGCAATATCCTGATGGTCGGACTGGTCCGCAGGCAGCAGAGTCAGCGGTTGTCGCGGGGGATGCCGCAAACAACGGCTGCGACGACAACCGTTTACAGCCGCAAACCAGTTCACAGGATTGCCATGAAACCGCATGGCACTGTCCCGCCCAGGTCATATTCGGCACAACTTTAGCGGTCATCCTGTGCATGCGGAAAAACCCTGGGGAGGTCTCTGGTCATGGCTTATCTACTTCGGTTCTGGATGGTGGCATCCGGCAAGGCAGAGGATCGGCGACTGCGCCGGATCGCTTTGATCGGGAAGCATCGCCTTGCAGCGGGTAATCCGGCGGTCAGGGTCTTTTCGGCAAGGGCTGGACGGCCGGGAGCGGTTTGACCGCAGCCAGAGGCCCACAGTGCTTCTGGCGGCCTGGGCCGTGGCGTGATGGGATCAGGCGTCCCTTTGCGCAATCCAGTCGTGGTCGGGATCGTTCTGGAAGCGCCACTTGCGCAGGGGGCCGGCCATGACGTTGAGGTAATACATCTCGTAGCCGTAGGGCGCACCGCAAGGGTGGTGGCCCTTCGGCACAAGCACGACATCATGGTTCTTCACCGCCATCGTCTCGTCCAGCGTGCCGTCTTCGGTATAGACCCGCTGGATGCCGAAACCCTGGGCGGGGTTCAGGCGGTGGTAATAGGTTTCCTCCAGGTAGGTCATGCGGGGGAAGGCGTCCTCGTCATGCCTGTGGCTGGGGTAGCTCGACCAATGGCCGTCAGGGGTGAAGACTTCGGTCACCAGCAGGCTGTCGGCGACCTCGCGGCTTTCCATGGCGATGTTGTTGACATAGCGGGTATTGGTCCCCTTGCCGCGGGGGGTCAGCGTGATCCCCTCGGGGCCAAGGCGCTGCGCCCTGTGCCCCCCCCTGCCCGGCGCCTTGCAGACGCCGATGGTGCAAGGCGTGGTGGCCACGGCCTTCCAGCTTTGCCCGTTCGGGACGTAAAGGCAATGCGGCGGGGTCTTTTCGAACACATCCATCCGGTCGCCCATCTCGCCCCAGTCCTGACCGGCGGCTTGGACCCTGGCCTTGCCCTCGACGATGACGAGGATGACCTCGCGGTCCCCCGTCGCCTCTTCGGCCATGTCGCCCGGTTCCAGCCGGTAGAGCGTAAAGCCCACATAGCCCCAGCCGGCGTTTTCGGGAGTGATCTCATGCACCTTGCCGCGGGTGCCGGTCGGATGGCGGAGGAGGTGGGGCATGGTCCTGATCCTTCAGGAAGGGCGGCTGTGGTCGATCGTCAGGCCTGCCTTGGCGCAGACCTTCAGAATGTGGTCGTAGCCAAGTTTCGAATACTCGTAGGGTGGCGCCTTGGCCGGATCCTGTTCGGCCTCGACAACGATCCAGCCGGCATAATTCATTGCCTTCAGCCTGTCGGTCACGGCCTGAAAGTCGATGCAGCCGTCGCCCGGCACAGTAAAGGCACCGGCGATCACGGCGTCGAGGAAGCTGCGGTTGTTCCGCCGCACGTCCCGGACGACGTCGGGACGGATATCCTTGAAATGCACATGGTGTACCCGGTCGGCCCAGCGGTCGAGAACGCGCAGGACATCGGCCCCGCCGAACAGAAGGTGGCCGGTGTCGAACAGCAGCTTCACTTCGGGTGCGGAACCTTCCATGAGTGCGTTCACGTCATCCTCGGATTCGATGAACGAGCCCATATGATGGTGATAGGCAAGCGTCATGCCCTGATCCGCCATCCATTTCGCCAGTTCGGAAAGCTTCGCGCCATAGGCCTGCACGTCTTCGGCGGCGAATTTCGGGCGGTTGTTGACCGGAACCGCGATGTCGCCCTGAACGGTGTTTGAACATTCCGCATAGACGATGCAGGGGGCGCCTAGGGCCACGAACTGTTCCACCTGGGCGCGTACGGCCTCGATCTCGGTCTTCACGTCGTTGACCAGCAGGTTGCCGGAACACCAGCCCCCACAGAGGTAAAGCCCGTTGGCGTTCAGGTAAGACCGCAGGCCTTCTGTGTCCGCAGGCATGCGGCGGCCGCGTTCGACGCCGGTATAACCGATCTCGCGCGCCTCGCGGAGCGCCTGCTCCATCGTGTAGGCGGCAGTCAGGTCCGGCAGATCGTCGTTCTGCCAGCAGATGGGAGAGATGCCGATCTTGACGCTCATCGCGGGTGCCTTCAGTTCAACAGCCATTGGGCCTTGCGGGCCGCTTCATAGCCCTTGCGGGCCTCGTTCACTTCTGCCCGGTCCGAGACTTCGGGCACCGCCACTTCCCACCAGGTGCCGCCGGCGCCGGTGCCGGGGACGGGGTCGGTGTCGATGACGATCACCGTGGGGATGGTGGCAGTCTTCGCGTCCTTCATGGCGGCCTCAAGCTCGGTGATTGAGCCCGCCTTCACAACGTTTGCCCCCATGGCGCGCGCATGGGCGGCAAAGTCGATTTCGGCAGGGTTCACATGATAGGCATCCTGCAACAGGTTGTTGAAGGGCGCCCCGCCTGTGGCCTTCTGCAGCCGGTTGATGCAGCCGAAGCCGCGATTGTCTGTCAGGACCACGGTGAAGGGAATGCCCATCATCACGGCGGTCGCAAGTTCAGAATTGGCCATCATGTAGCTGCCGTCACCAATCATGCAGACGACATGGCGATCGGGCCGGGCCATCTTGATGCCCATTGCGCCGGCGATTTCGTAGCCCATGCAGGAAAAGCCGTATTCCATATGATAGCCGCCACGGGACGCCTTCCATAGGACATGCAGGACGCCCGGCATCGAGCCCGAGGCGGACATGACGATGGCATCCTTTCCTGTGGTGCGCTGGACCGCGCCCACCACTTGCGCGTCGGAGGGAAGTGCATTGCTCGTCGGTGCGGCGGTCAAGGTGTCGGTGGTCTGGAACCAGCGGGCGCGCAGGGCGAAGTCGGGGTCGGGGAAGCGATGGTCACCCAGCGCCGCGGACAGCTTTTCCAGCGTCACCTTCGCATCGCCGACAAGGGGTTGGGCCGCGCGCTTGTGCGCGTCGTAGCCGTGGATGTTGATCGACAGAAGCTTGCGGCCGGGGCGCGAGAACACCGTCCAGCTGCCGGTCGTGAAGTCCTGGAAGCGCGTGCCGACACCGATCACCAGATCGGCCCCGGCCGCAAGTTCGTTGCCGCAACCGGTGCCTGTCACGCCAGGAGAACCGAAGTTGAGCCGCTCCTCCCAGTCCACAGAGCCCTTTCCGGCCTGAGTTTCGACGATGGGGATGTTGTGGGCGCGCGCGAAGTCAATCAGTGTCTGTTCGGCACCCGAATATATCACGCCGCCGCCGGCCACGATCAGCGGGGTGGTGGCAGCACGGATCGCGGCGACGGCAGCCTCAAGCTCGCGCTGGTCGGGTTCGGGGCGACGGATGTGCCATACGCGGGGCTCGAAGAACTCGGCCGGATAGTCGTATGCCTCGGCCTGGGTGTCCTGGCAGAAGGCCAGGCAGACGGGGCCGCAGTTCGCCGGGTCGGTCATTACCCGCAGCGCGCGGGGCAGCGCAGTCAGGATGTGTTCCGGCCGGCTGATCCGGTCGAAATAGCGCACCACGGGGCGGAAGCAGTCGTTGGCCGAAACGGTCGCGTCATCGAAATCCTCGATCTGTTGCAGCACCGGATCGGGCGCACGGCTGGCAAAGACGTCGCCGGGGATGAACAGGACGGGCAGGCGGTTCACGTGGGCGACGGCGGCCGCCGTGACCATGTTGGTGGCGCCCGGCCCGATGGACGAAGTGACGGCCATCGCCTTCCGCCGACCCTGCGCCTTGGCATAGGCGACAGCGACATGGGCCATCGTCTGTTCATTGTGGCCGCGCCAGGTGGGCAGGGCATCGCGGTGGGCGTGCAGTGCCTCGCCCAGGCCGGCGACATTGCCGTGGCCGAAAATCGCCCACACGCCCTCGATGAAGCGCGAGCCGTCCTCGGCCTTCTGGGCCGAAAGCCAGCGCACCATGGCTTGGGCGGCAGTCAGACGGATCGTGGTCATTGCGTTCCTCCCTCGCGCGCCGCGTCCCAGACAGAGCACAGGCGCCTGTAGCGTTCGGTCATCATCACGACGGCCTGGGCATCCGTCATCTCGCCCTTCAGCCAGCCGCGGGCCGCATCGCCAAAGATCGTGCGACCGATGGCGAAACCCTTCACCAGGGGCTGCCGGGCGGCAAGCGCCAGCGCGGCGGCCAGTTCCGTCTCTGGGGCGTCCAGCCCAAGGACCACAACGCCACGGGTGTGCGGGTCGTTGCGGGTGATCGCCGAACAGGCCTGTTCCCAGGCGGCGTCGGTGGTGAAGGGCTCCAGCTTCCACCAGTCGGGGTAGATGCCAAGGTCGTAGAAGCGCTGGATCACCCTGGCCGAGGTGTCGTCAGTGACGGGGCCGACCTTCGAGGGGATGATTTCCAACAGCAGCTCAAGCCGATTGCGGCGCGCCGCGTGGAAAAGGCGGCGGACGGTCTCTTCCTGCGCGGCCTTCGTCGCGGCGTCGTCCTCGGGGTGATAGAAGCACAGCACCTTGACCACATGGGTCAGCGGCCATTCCTGCAGGCCGCCGAAATCCGGGCCAAGCTCGGGCTCTAGCGTCAGTGGGCGTGATCCTGGCCATTCCACGGGCCGGCCGATCCAAAGGCCGGTTCCTGCTGCACGATACAGGGCGTCGCGCCCCAGGCGGCTGTCGCACAGGATGCCGTAGCCTGGCTGTCCATTGGCTGTGGCCAGGGCTGCTTGCAGGCAAAGTTCCTTAAACTGACCGATTCTGGCGGGCGTTGCGCCTTCCATCGTCTCAAGTTGCAGGCGATGATCAAAGGCAAAGACCCGCATCGTGGGCCAGTCCCCGTGCCGGTTGGTGGACCAGTGGATCTGTTCCAGTTCGGCGTCCTTGCGAAGTGCTGGCGTGACGATCCCGCGGTGCAGGAAGAACTGCAACTCCTGCCAGCTTGGGTAGGCCGGGGTGCAGCCGTGGCGGGAAACGGCGAAGGCGCCGCAGGCATTGGCGTATTTCAGGGCGACAGGCCAGGGCTCGCCGTCCAGCCAGCCTTTCAGCAGGCCCGACATGAACCCGTCCCCCGCGCCAAGGACGTTGAAAACCTCTATCGGAAAGCCGGGGCCGGTTTCGCCGTCGTCCAGGCTGTCGGGGATGGCACCGGTGAAGGCGACTGCGCCCATCGGGCCGCGCTTGCAAACTAGGGTCGCCGCACTGACGGCCCGAACGGCGCGCAGCGCGGCGATCGTGTCGGTGCTGCCACCGGCGATGTGGAATTCCTCTTCGGTGCCGACGATCAGGTCGAACAGGTGAAGGGTGGATTGCAGCTTTGCCGTGACCTGAGCGCTTTCGATAAACCGGCTTTCGCCGTCGCCATGGCCAGCCAGGCCCCAGAGGTTCGGCCTGTAGTCGATGTCCAGCGCGGTTTGCGCCCCGTGCTTCCGTGCAAGGGCAAGGGCCTTCAGAACGGCAGCTTCGGTGCGCGGGTGGCTGAGGTGGGTTCCGGTGGCCACGACCGAACGCGCCTCGGCGATGAAGGCTTCGTCGATGTCGTCCTCGCAAAGCGCCATGTCGGCGCAGTTCTCCCGATAGAAGATCAGCGGAAACTGCCTGTCGTCGCGGATACCCAGAAGGACAAGCGCGGTCAGCCGTTCAGGGTCGGTCTTGACGCCGCGCACGTCCACGCCTTCGCGGGCAAGCTCTTCCCGGATGAAACGGCCCATGTGTTCGTCTCCGACCCGCGTGATGAGGGCGGATTTAAGGCCCAGGCGCGCGGTGCCGGCAGCCATGTTGGTGGGGCTGCCGCCGATGTATTTCTGGAACGAGCCCATGTCCTCCAGCCGGCCGCCGATCTGCGCGCCGTAAAGATCGACCGAGGACCGGCCGATCGTGATGACATCAAGGGTCTTTGCAGGCTGAGGCATGGCGGGTTCCGGGCCTGAGTCGGGATAATGGAATGAATATTCCATTCTGATGAAGCGGGGAAGCCCTAAACTTCGCGCCGGGCGGCCACGGCCAAGGCAAGCGCAAGGGCCAGGGCGATGGCCGCCGAGAGCGAGCGGAAGGCACCGAAATCGACCTCGGTCACGGTCAGGATGGCATCGGCCGTCGGGGCAAGCCTGGTCGCGGGCGGATCGGTCAGGATGACCACTGGCAGCCCCCGCGCGCGGGCCTCGCGTGCAATGGTCAGGGTTTCTTCGGAATAGGGGGCGAAGGTGATGGCCAGAAGCGCATCGCCAGGCCGCAGCGCCGAAAGCTGCCCAAGCCCCGCCACCCCGTCATGCAGAACCGTCGGAACCCCAAGCTTGTCAAAGACATAGGCAAGATAGGCGGCAACGGGAAAGGACCGGCGGAAGCCGGCCAGGTGGATCGCGTCAGCCCCGGAAAGCAGAGTAACGCATTGATCCAGCTTTGTTTCGTCTAGATCCTGCGCCAGACGTTCCATTGACTGTCGTCCCGCCTCGACAAATTCGGCCACAAGGGCGGCGGGGCGGTCGGCGCCCCCGGCCTTCAGTCTGGACAGACGGGTGGCATAATCCGGTGCCGGGCCAATCAGGGCAGCGCGAAAGAGGCGCTGCATTTCCGCATAACCCGAGAAGCCGAGCAGTTGGCAGAACCGCATCACGGCAGATGGCGGCACACCTGCCGCCGCCGCAACCTGCGCGACGGTCGATAGCGCAATGCTGTCGGGATGGGCGGCAATATGATCCGCACATTGTTGCAGGCGGCGCGGCAAGTTGCCGGACATCCGCGCCATCCGGTCCAGCAGTGCGGGGATGGTGGCAGGCGGGGCGTCGGTCATGGCTGGCTCGGGCTGACTGAACTGCGAGCATAACATATGGAATGAATGTTCCAAGATTATTCGCAGCGGTCAGCCAGGGCGCCGGCACCTGGTGGCGCCATGGTCGGCTGGGCAGGCTGCAACGCAGGTGCTGGCAACCCTGTCGCAGGGGCCGGGGGTACGGTCATCTCTGTCTGCCCTGGCCTAAAGGCAAAGGCCCCCACGCCTTGCAGCGCGAGGGCCGGAAGTCGGGCCGCAAAAGGCGCTACTGGCTGAGCTTGTTGTATTCAGCCAGGCCGGTGGCCAGGATATCGTACCATTCGCCGGATTCGCGCATTTCGGTGATGCCTCGGTTCAGCATGGCAATATAGACGCGGCCGCGCGGATTGCTTTTCGCAGTGATGAAGTGATAGCTGATGAAGGTTGCCAGCGCCGGGTTGGTGGACACGCGGTCGCCGGCATTCAGTTCCTTGAAGTTCGAAGCCGAGGTTTCTGCCTCGATCGAGTAGAGGTCGACCTCGCCGTCCAGCAGCATCCGCGCACAGTCGAGCGGCGACTTGGGGTGAACGTAGGACACCAGCGGTTCGACCAGGCCCTGCACCTCGAGATCGCTGATCGGCCATGCGTCGGGACGGCAGATCCTTGCGCCGGCATAGTCGCTGAAGCTGCGGGCGTTGGCATACTTGCTGTCGGCCAGCGTGTTGAACGCATAGGCGGTCTCGTAGATCGGCAGCGAGAAGTCGAATTCGGTGCACATGCGAACCGAGAATTCGCCAAGCATGTCAAGCTTCGAACAGTCTGGCGCTTCCCAGGCGATCGACACGTCGAAGGCACCCGATGGCAAGAGTGTCTCGATGTGCGACATCCAGTGGTCTACATAGGCCACGGTATAGTCGCGGTCGTTCCCGCCGCGCTGCATGGCGGTGGTTGCCATCCGTACGAAGATGCCGCCGCCGGTCAGGGATTCGTCGGTGAACGGCGCCCAGTCGTTCGAAGTGACGAACTTCAGCGGCGGTTCATAGACATTGCTTTTCTTCCGGTTTGCTTCCTGCCGCGCGCTTTCGCGTTCGATGACCGCGCTCAGTTCCGAATCCGGCGTCAGACGCCCGTCCTCGCAGGGCAGGATCAGTTGCAGCCCGGCCGGCAGACTGTTCGGATTCTGCGCAAGTGCGTCGCGGTTGGCGTTGAAGATCATCTGGTAGTCATAGGAACCGTAAGCGGCCTGGGCGATCGAGCCGAGGGTATCCCCATCCTTGACCGTATAAGTCGTGCAGGCCTGCTGGGCCGAGGCAATCGCAGGGGCCAGGATCAGGACCGCAGCCAGCGCAGTCGACCGGTAATTGTGAGATGCAGTCTTCATCTTTGTCACGTCCTTCTGACGACTGGTGCCTTGGTGTTCGCGGTGACGTTTCCGAAACAATCCATGAATGGTGCTAGCAAGCCTTCCTGAAGTGGCACGATTAAGGCAATTCGGTGGATTCAAACGAGCAATTCGCCTTCGGGGTGAGTTGCGGTGTGAAAAGGGCGCCGCATAGCTGTCTTGGGGTTGCATTTGACCCGCGCATCCAACGCATGGGCGCGGCCAACTTCTGATCGTTCAGGAAACAAATCCCGCGATCTTGCGCGCTGGGCCTGCCGTGCGGGCGGAAAGGGCAGCATCTGTGCCGATCACGCCCGGCCTATTGCTGAAGCTGCGCGTTCTGGCTGAGCGCGGTCGATACAATGTCGTACCACTCGCCCGACTCGTACATCTCGATCAGCCCTTCGTCCATCACGCCGATCATGGCAACTGCGGCTGGGTTGGACTTGTGCGCGATGACATGCAGGCTTTGCAGCGTGAAGAGATGCGGGTTCTGGGCGAACCGTTTCGAAAGACCCAGCCTCGCAATGGTGGAATCGCCCACTTCGACGTCGATCGAAACCAGATCGACCTTGCCCGCCTCAAGGGCTTCGAAACAGTCCACCGCCTCGATCGGGCGCATCAGTTCGACCACGGGGACCGACAGGCCGACAGCATCCAGAACCCCGGTGGTGAAGCCTTCGGGGCGGCAGATGCGCTTTCCCTCGAAGGCCGCATAGCTGGTTGCATCCACCAGATCGCTGTCGCTGCGCGCAAAGAAGCCATCGACAATTTCGTAATAGGGCGCTGAGAAGACGAAATTGTCGCACCGCGCCTGATCACCCGGAGAAAGGATCGTCGTCCCTTCGCAGTCGGGCTTGAGCCAGGGGAAGCTGAGATCATAAGCCTGCGACGGCAGCAGCGCGTCGATATGCGCCTGCCAGTCGCTGATGAAGGTCAGGTTGTAGGTGATGGCGGGATCGGCGCGAAAAATCGCCATTTCCACAAGCTGGGTGAACATGCCGCCGCCAGGCAGGGTCTTGTCGGCGAAGGGGGCATAGCCGTTCCCGGTAACGATGCGCACGGGCGGGGCCGGTTGCGGCACGGGCGCGCCGGCATCGGCCGCAGGTGCCGCGGCTGCGGTCACGGGCGGCTCGGCTTCGGTGTTCTCGACAGATGTTTCGGCCGGAAGCACGGTCACGACTTCCGTCTGGTCTGCGGCGGGGTTCATGGCATCGCCGACTACGGCAGACCCGCCTGGGCCAGCCGCACCCATCTCCACCGGGGCGTTCGGATCGCAGGGAATGACCAGCCGTGAACCCACGGCGATCAGGTCTGCCTTGGCACCGATGACGGCAATATTGGCTTCATAGATCACGCGGAAGAGGTCGGGGTCGCCATAGGCCTTGCGGGCGATGCGGCGCAGGTTGTCGCCGGGGGCGATCGTGTAGGTCGTGCAGGCCTCTTGCGCCTGAACCGCTCCACCGGACAGCAGCGCCGCTGCGCAGCCGATCCACAATGTCCTAGCCGTCATCGTCATCCATCCGCTCCTCTGCCCGGGCGCCATAGGCAGCCCAGCGGGCATTGCATCGACCCGGCCGCGTCGCCGCGGCGGGATTGGAAACCACTTTNTCGACCCGGCCGCGTCGCCGCGGCGGGATTGGAAACCACTTTCGGTACCTGCGCTCAGGAGTCCGGAGTGCCGGCGCTCCATGTCTCCCGCCTGGCGACGGCCTGGTCGAGCAGGTCGATCAGGATGTCCAGCTCGTGACCCGGCGCATAGGGTGTGCCCTGTTCCCGCGAGGGGTCGTCAGGGGCCGGCGATCGTTCGTGCCGGCGCTCGCCGCGCGGTCTTGTCGCTGCCTGTGCCATCTGGTGCCTCCTTACCGCGCGACAAGCTGCATCGCGGCGACTGTCACGCGGTTGTTGCGAATGATCGAGAACTCCGTCTCGCGCGCGCCGAGCCCGACCAGATCATTCATGATCGTTTCCAGTGACTGTGGTCCGTCCAGGGCGGTGCCAGTCGTCTTGTCGCGGAACAGAACATCGCCAGGTTGCAGGGCGGCCGGCGATGCCTGTGGCACGCTGTCCACCACGGTGCGCCATTCGCCATCGGTGCTAGCGATCGAGACGGTCAACCCGTTGGCAAGGCTGACGATCCGCTTGGCCTTGACTGTAAGCAACCCGGTCTGCCGATCCTGCCCGGACGCCAGCGAATATTCCACCACCACGCGTGCCCGCCCGTCGGGATCGACGTTCAGCGCATTCAGGATGGCCGCCGCAATGCTGCCGCTTTGCTGGACATCGGTGCCGTTGACGGAATGGATCACCAGGCCCGGAGCCAGCCATGTACCGGTCTCGGCGAGGTCGGCAGTCGGCAGAAGCCGTTCGATGACGGCGACCCGGCGATTGGCGACAAGTCGGTTGCCTTCGATGAAGGGCATTTCCACATCCCAGGCCGCAAAGCTGATCTGGTTTTCCAGAAGTTCGGTTGTCGGGACGGCCGGTTCCGGCGCAGCGTCTGCCCTTTCCGGCGCTGCGGCTGTCGGTTCAGGTGCTGCGGTTGTCGGTTCAGGTGCTGCCTGCTGTGCCTCGACTGCAAGGTCCGTTCCCGTTACGGCAACAGGCGCGGCAGGCACTAAGGTTTGGGCCGTGGCGACAGGGTCTTCGGCCTTGGGTGTCTCTGGTGCTGCCGCCGCGGCGGTTTCATCTGACACCGGTGCAACTTCGGGAATCGGCTTGCCCTCGGTCGCCGGTGCTGGTGCAGCTGCGGGTGCCGACTCGGGCGGGGCAGAGGCAGCGGGCGCAGGAGCGGTTGGGGTAGCCGAGGCAAGGGTCGGTTCGGACGCGGGCGGTGCCTCGGTGCCGCGCAGCAGCACCATCCCGCCGCCCACCAGGGCCAGGACGACAACAATCCCCGCAGCTACCTGGACCAGTCCGACGCCGCCGCCCTTCTCGGAGGTGGCCTCTGCCTGCGGTTGCGTCTGTGCAGCTGTCAGCGGGGGCGTCGCCTCTGGTGCTGTTGGGGTCGGCTTGTCCGCAGCAGGCGATGCCGTGGCCGGCGCATCCGCGGCCTTTGCGGGATCCCTGAGGGAGGACTGAACCATCTGATGCACGGCAGCCGCGACGGGATCAACCGGACGCAGCGTTCGTGCCGCCGCCGGGCCCGACTTGAAGAAGGACAGCCATTCCTGCGCCGATTGCAGGCGCTGCTTCGGAAGGGTGTTCAGCGCAGTGTCGATGGCGCGCAGGAAGCCCGGCGGATAGCCCGGAAAGCGACCCTCGAGCGGCAGATAGGGATCGGGGCGGTCCTCTGCCAAGGCGGCCAGGCGCGCCTGCCCGTTGACCGGAGCCTGGCCGGAGATCAGGTGATAAAGGGTGGCGCCCAGGGCATAAAGATCGCTCCAGGGGCCCTGTTCAGACCCGGCGATGTAGAATTCCTGCGGCGAGTAGCCGTCCTTGACCACCCGCAGTGCCGACATGGCGCGGCTTTTCTGGCTAGCCTGTTCCCGCGCAGCGCCGAAGTCGATCAGGATCGGCTCACCCGCGCGGTCGATCAGCACGTTGTCGGGCGAGATGTCGCGGTGCAGCATGTCGTTGGCGTGGATGAAACCAACCGCTTCCAGCAGCTTTTCCGTGATCCGCACGATCCCATCCGGGCCGGGCATGGTGCCCTGGCCGTCGATGATCTGCTGAAGGTCCAGCCCGTCGACATAGTCGATGGCCATGTAGGCGGTGCCGTTGTCCTCGAACACCTGGTGCACGGCGACGATGTTCGGATGCACGATCTTGGCCAGGTTGCGCGCCTCGCGCACAAAGAGCTGCACGACCGACCGCAGCTCGGCCGAATGGGCGCGCGAGCGTGCGGTCACCATGGTCTGCGAACGGCGGCAGAAGGACGATGGGAAGCATTCCTTGATCACCACGTCGCGATCCAGGCTGTCCTTGGCAAGGTAGGTGATCCCGAACCCGCCGCTGTTTAGGAAGCGGGTGATCGTATACTGGCCCTTCAGCAGCTTGGTCCCGGGCTGCAGTTCATCGACCAGATCTTCAAGTTCTTCGGCCGGAGCCTCGATAGCCGTTTGCTGAGCCATCTCGCCCTTCCTTCCAGCAAGAATTCCCGTTCGATGCCCCTGTCAGCGTTTCCGGCTGCCGGGCGAAAGATCGAGGGCCCTGCAAACTTGCCGGCATCGTCCACACGAACGCACCAATCCACTGTTGGATCGTTGGTTGTGGATGACGGCGAAAATGGGGCGCTTGGATGGAATCTTGAAGGATGGGCTGGATCAACCCGAAGGCCACGCGGAAAGGACGTCCGTCGTTCCCGGGTGCGGAAGGGCGAAAAGGCCGTCAAATGGGGTATCACCGCTTGGCGCAGGAAGAAGGCCGCGCCTGGCGACGGCAGGCCACGGTCGGGCTGCCTTTTCGTGGCAATGCAGCGGGGCCCTTGATCCAGATCACCAAAAGGTCGCGCAATCCTGCTAGAGTATCAGACAAAGGAGTGGCGACACGATGACCAGCCCAGACGAGACCGTCTTTCGCACGCGCGGCCTGACCAAGGTCTACCGCAGCGGCGCGCAGGAGGTGCATGCCCTGCGCGGGGTGGACTTCGCGGCGCGGAAGGGCGAGTTCGTCATCATCCTCGGACCGTCGGGGTCTGGCAAGTCGACCTTCCTGAACATCGTGGGCGGGCTGGACATGGCATCGGGTGGCGAGGCCTGGTTCCAGGAACACCAGTTGACCGTGATGAACGAGCGTGAACTCACCCAATACCGGCGCGATCATGTGGGCTTCGTCTTCCAGTTCTACAATCTTGTTCCCAGCCTGACCGCGCGGGAAAACGTAGCCCTGGTGACCGAGATTGCCCGTCGCCCCATGTCGCCCGACGACGCGCTGGCGCTGGTAGGGTTGGCAGACCGGCGCGACAATTTCCCCGCGCAACTATCGGGGGGCGAGCAGCAGCGGGTGGCCATCGCCCGCGCCATCGCCAAGAATCCCGAGGTTCTTCTGTGCGACGAACCCACGGGTGCCCTGGACAGTGCGACCGGCATAAAGGTGCTCGAGGCCCTGAGCGAGGTGAACCGCACTGTTGGCGCCACGACGCTGGTCATTACCCATAACGTTGCCATCCGCGAAATCGGCGACCGTGTGGTGCGATTTGCCGACGGGCGCATCGTCGAGGAGACAGTCAATGCCGCCAAGAAGCGCCCGGCAGAGGTGTCATGGTGATCGCCCCCCTTCGGCGCAAGGTTCTGCGCGACCTGGTGCGGCTATGGCCACAGGCCTTGGCCATTGCGCTGGTGTTGGCGGCCGGGGTGGCGACGCTCATCCTGGGCAACGGGGCCTATGCCTCGCTTTATGAAACCCGCGCGCGGTATTACGAGGATTACCGGTTTGCCGATGTCTTTGCCGACGTGACACGGGCACCCAGGGCGCTCATGGCCGAGGTCGAAGAGATCGACGGCGTGCTGGCCGCCGAGGCGCGGATCGTCAAGCTCGGCCTCCTTGACATGCCGGGCATGGTGGAACCGGGGGCAATCATGCTGGTGTCGCTGCCCGAGGGGGACGAGGGGGCGCTGAACCGGCTGCATCTGCGGCAGGGCCGGCTGCCCGACCCGCAATCCCCGCACGAAGCCGTGGTGTCAGAGGGCTTTGCCGTCGCGCTCCGGCTGACCCCGGGGGCGACTTTCGCGGTAGTGATGAACGGACAGCGGCGCGAGCTTCGCGTGACCGGCATCGCCCTGTCGCCCGAGTTCATCTATGCGCTGGGCCCGGGCGAAATGATGCCTGACCCCAGCCGCTTTGGCATCGCCTGGCTGCCGCGTCCCAGCCTCGAGGCCGCCTATGACCTGAAGGGCGCCTTCTCCAACCTGGTTCTGAAGCTGGCCCCCGGCGTCGATCAGGACCGGGTGATCGAGACGCTCGACCGGCTGACCGCGCCATATGGCGGGGCGGGGGCAACGGCGCGGAAGGATCAGATCTCGCATGCCTTTCTGGACGCCGAACTGAAACAGATGAGCGCCATGGTCAAGGTGCTGCCGCCGATCTTCCTGCTGGTCGCGGCGATGCTGGTGAACATGACGCTGTCGCGCCTGGTCACGCTGGAGCGGGAGCAGATCGGGCTTCTGAAGGCGATCGGCTATTCCGGCAGGGCGATCGCGCAGCATTACGTCGAATTCGTTCTGGCCATCGCGGTCGTCGGCATAGGTATCGGCTTTGCGGCCGGGGCGTGGCTGGGAAGCGAACTGGCGCAGATGTATGCGCGGTTCTTCTCCTTTCCCTTCCTCGTCTTTGCCCGCGATCCGCAGATCTACGGGCTTGCCGCGCTGATCACCGCGGGGGCGGCGGTGGCGGGGGCGCTGTTCGCGGTCCGCTCGGTTCTGGCCCTGCCGCCTGCGGTGGCGATGACGCCGCCCGCCCCGCCAGACTACCGGTCGCGGATGGGGCGCGCGCTGCGGATGGTGGCCTTGCGCCAGACTTCGGTGATGACGGTGCGACACCTGATCCGCTGGCCCTTGCGCACCGCATCCGGCATCCTGGGCGTGGCAATGGCGGTGGCCATTCTGGTGGCGTCGCTGTGGTCCTTCGGGTCGATCGACCGGATGATCGACCTGACCTTCTTCCGGGCGGAACGGCAGGACGTGATGGTGGCCTTTGCCGGCGCCGAACCGGAACGTGCGCTGTTTGCCGCGCGCCAGATGCCCGGTGTGATGGTGGCCGAGCCCTTCCGCAGCGTGGCCGCAAGGATCAGTCACCGTAACCAGTCGCGCAAGCTGGCGATCACCGGGCGGCCTGCGGTTACCGACCTGTCGCGGGTGCTGTCGCCGCAGGAACGCCCGATGACCATGCCCGAGGCCGGGTTGATCCTGTCCGAGGCCCTGGCCGAGGCGCTGGACGTGCGTCCCGGCGACCTGGTGACGGTCGAATTTCTGGAAGGCCGCCGCCGCACGGTGACACTGCCGGTCAGCGGGCTGTCGCTGGGCTATGTGGGGCTTGGCGCGGCAATGGAGATCAGTGCACTGAACCGGGTGATGGGGGAAGGCGCGCTGATTTCTGGTGTGAACCTGCGCATCGATCCCCTGCAGGACACCGAGTTCTTCACCGCGGCCAAGGCCACGCCCGAAACTTCGTTCGTGATCGTCCTGGGCCGCACGGTGCAACGCTTCCGTGACACGATCGCCGAGAACATCATCGTCATGGTCACCGTTTACGTGGCCCTTGCCTCGATCATCGCGGTCGGCGTCATCTACAATTTCGCCCGCATCGCGCTGTCCGAACAGGGGCGGGAACTGGCAAGCCTGCGTGTTCTGGGCTTCACCAGGGGCGAGGTGTCGGGCATCCTGTTCGGGGAACTGCTGGTGATCGTGCTTCTGGCACAGCCGCTGGGCTGGGCCATCGGCTATCTGATCGGGCTGGGAATGGTGGCGGCCTTTTCATCTGACCTCTACCGTGTGCCCTTCGTCATCGGGCGCGAGGTCTTCGGCACCGCAAGCCTGGTGGTCTGCCTCGCCGCGGTCGTTTCGGCCCTCGCGGTCCGGAACCGCATCAACAATCTCGACATGGTCGAGGTCCTGAAGACCAGGGAATGAACAGGGAATGACATGCGCCGTCTGATCTATGCCATTGTCGTGTTGGCCTTTGCCGGGCTTCTGGTCTGGACCTTCCTGCCCCGCCCGGTCGAGGTTGATCTTGCCGAGGTCGCCCCGCGGACCATCGAGGTTCACGTCGAAGAGGAAGGGCAGGCAAGGATCCGCGATGTCTTCACCATTTCGGCCACCATTGCCGGCAAGTTGCAACGGATCGGGTTGCATCCGGGTGATCCGGTCGTGGCGAACGAAACGGTGGTCGCGGTGATCGGCCCGGCGGCGCCCGTGCTGCTGGACAGCCGTTCGCGCGCCGTGGCCGAGGCAACGGCCGCCGCCGCGCAGGCCGCGACCGATCTGGCCCGTGCCCAACTGGCCCAGGCAGAGGCGACGCTGGAGTTCACCACCAGCGAGGCGAACCGGGCGATTGCGCTGTTCAATCGTGGCGCGATCTCGCAACGGGCCTACGATAGCGCAATCCGCGAGCAGAAGACGGCAGAGGCTGCGGTTGCGAGTGCAAAGGCGAACCTTGCGGTGCGCGAAAAGGAACTTGAAAGCGCGCTGGCGGTGCTGCGGACAGACGGCGGCGGAGCAAATGATACCTGCTGCGTGGAAATCGTGGCTCCGGTCTCTGGCCAGGTGCTGCGGGTGCTGACGGAAAGCGAGCAGGTTGTCCAGCCGGGCACCCCCCTGCTGGAGATCGGCGATCCGGCAGGGTTGGAGGTGCGGGTCGAGCTTCTGTCGCGCGATGCGGTGCGGGTGACCGAGGGGGCCAGGGCCGAGATCACCGGCTGGGGCGGGCCGCCACTCTCGGCCCGGGTGGAACGGATCGAGCCCACGGCGCGTACGCGTGTCTCGGCACTAGGCATCGACGAGCAGCGGGTCGAGGTGATCCTGGCGCTTGAGGGGGATCCGGCCCAATGGAGGGCGCTGGGCCATGGCTTCCGCATCGTGGCGCGGATCACGATCTGGCGGGGCGATGATGTGCTGTCGATCCCGGTCGGGGCACTTTTCCGCGACGGGCCGGACTGGGCGGCCTACGTGGTGCGGGACGGCAGGGCCCGTCTTGTGCGGATCACGCTGGGTGAACGCAACGACACCTATGCCCAGGTCCTGACCGGCCTTGCCGCAGGGGACCGCGTGATACTGCATCCCAGCGATCTGATCACCGATGGCACCGCTGTGGTTCCGCTGGCCGATCGGGCAGGATGACCCCTGGCGGCAGGCGATCGGCCTAGGCCTGCTGAACTCCCCTTCGGAACCGCCTGCTGCCCCTCGCCGGGGCTGGCCCCGACGAGGAGTGGCGGTTTCAGCAACATGTGGTTCGCTGTCAGTGCCGCATGCAGAAAGTGTCGCGCAGTGCGGCGACAATGGCTGCCACCTCTTCGCGCGCGAGGCTGTAGATGACCGACTTGCCCTCGCGCCGGGTCTGGACGATCCCTTCGGCCCGCAGCCGCATAAGCTGCTGCGAGACGTTTACCGGGTTCGTTCCCAAGGCTTCGGCCAGCTGGGTCACGCTCATCTCATTCTCGATCAGCAGGCAGAGAATCTGCAATCGCCCTTCGTGCGACAGCGATTTCAGCAGCGCAACCGCACGGCTGGCCTGTTCCGGCGTGCCGCCGAAGCCTTCCAGTATCTCTGCCATCACCCCCACCTATTCGAAAGCGCAGCCCTTCTTCACGCCCATGGCGCGGAACACCGCGGCGGCCGGGCAGAAGCCGGTGAAGGAAGACTGGATCAGGTTCAGGCCGATAAAGACAGTGAACCAGACGAAATACGGCGAGACGTAGACCGTCAGCACGACGCTGAGCAGGACCATCACCCCGGCGAAACGCAGAACAGCAGCATCAAGTGTCATGTCAGACCTCATCCTTTCGTGGTTTCCTTGAGTTTGTCGATGCCCAGCACCTTCAGTGCCAGGCTTTCATAGAAGGGTTCAGAGGTTCCCTTCCGCAGCTTGCGGATGAAGTATTTCTCGAACCCTGCCTTTGCAAGATGAACCCATTTGCCCGACGACGACCAGTTGACGTTGCGCGGCGGGATCTGGGGCTGGGCGACGAAGGCGATGCCCCCGTCGCCGAAATCGGCAAGGCAGACGGCATTCCAGGTGCCGACGCTGTCGGGCTCCTTGCCGCGCACGAGGTTGCCGATGTTGTGGGCGGTCGCCGTCACCATGCTTTCGATCATGAAGCCGGTCTTGGGCACGCCGCAGGGCACGGGCGTCGGACCCATCGGCGGGATCGCCACGCAGACGCCCACCGCGAAGATATTGCGGTACTTCGGGTTCTGCTGGTGCTTGTCCACGATGGTGAACCCGCGCGGGTTCGACAGGCCCTCGATCCCCGAGACGGCCTTGATGCCGCGGAAGGCGGGCAGCATCATCGAGAAGGCGAAAGGCAGGTCCTTCTCTGCCTTCACCGTACCGTCCTCGTTGATTTCCTCAACGAACATGTGGCCTTCCTCGACCCGCTTGATCCGGGTGTTGGTCATCCACTTGATGTGCTTCTCGCGCATGGCGGATTCCAGAAGCCCCTTGGTGTCGCCCACCCCATCCAGACCAAGGTGGCCGATATAGGGTTCGGGCGTGACGAAGGTCATCGGCACACGGTCGCGCACCTTGGCCCGGCGCAGCGCCGTTTCCAGGATGAACAGGAATTCATAGGCCGGGCCGAAGCAGCTGGCCCCCTGCGCCGCCCCGATGATCACCGGCCCGGGGTTCGCGAGAAGCTTCTCGTAGACGGATTTCGCCGCCTCGGCATGGTCGATGTGGCAGACCGACTGGGTGAAGCCCCCATGCGGCCCCAGCCCCTCGATCTCGTCGAAGGCCAGCTCCGGCCCCGTCGCGATCACGAGGTAGTCGTAGGACACGGATTCGCCATCCACCAGCACGATGCGGTTTTCGTCGGGCAACAGTTTTTCGGCCGCCACCGGGATGAAGTGGATCCCCTTCTTTGCCATCGTGGGGGCGAGGTCCACGGTGATGTCCTCCCGGTCGCGCCAGCCGACGGCGATCCAGGGGTTCGACGGCACGAAGTGATACTTCGGATCCTTGGTGATGACAGTGATCCTGTCTTCCGGCCGAAGCTGGTCCTTCAGTTCGTAGGCCATGATGGCACCGCCAAGTCCGGCGCCAAGAACGACGACATGTGCCATTTCAGTCTCCTCTTCCGATATGGCGGGGGGTGCCGGTCATGTGCGGAACACGCGGTAGATGGCCGGGATGACAAGGACGGTCAGCAGCGTGGATGTCAGCAGACCGAACAGTAGCGATATGGCGAGGCCCTGGAAGATCGGGTCGGCCAGGATCACCACCGCGCCGATCATTGCGGCGATGGCGGTCAGCAGGATCGGCTTGAAGCGGATCGCGCCGGCCTCGATCAGGGTGGCGACGACAGGCCGCTGGCCCTCGGGTGTGGCGTGGCGGATGAAGTCTACCAGCAGGATCGAGTTCCGCACAATGATCCCCGCCAGCGCGATGAAGCCGATCATCGAGGTGGCCGAGAAGGGCGCGCCGAACAGCCAGTGGCCGAACATGATGCCCAGGAAGGTCAGCGGGATCGGTGTCAGGATCACCAGCGGCAGCTTGAACGAACCGAACTGCGCCACGACCAGGATGTAGATGCCCAGAAGCGCCACGCCGAAGGCGGCCCCCATGTCGCGGAAGGTGATGAAGGTCACCTCCCATTCGCCGTCCCACAGAAGCGTGACCTTGCTTTCGTCCTCGGGCTGGCCATGCAGGGCGATTTCGGGCTTCATCCCTTCGGGCCAGTCCATCTTCTCGATCTGGTCGGCCACGGCCAGCATGCCGTAGAGCGGCGCCTCGAAATCGCCGGCCAGTTCGGCCGTCACCATTTCTGCATTGCGGCCGTTGTGGCGGAAGATCGGGTAGCTGGCGGCCTCTTCGCTGACGCGGATCACGTCGCCCAGTTCGACCACCCCGCGCGCACCGGGAAGGGCGTTCGCCGGAATGGGCGTGGTCAGGAAGCGTTCGTCCAGAACCCGGTCCGACTTGTCGCGCCCCACGACCAGAGGGATCGGCAGGCGGCCTTCGCCGCGGTGCGAATAGCCCACGGTCTGCCCGCTGTTCAACAAGACGAGCGTGTCGAACACATCCTGTTCCTGGACCCCGTAGAAATCCAGGTCGTCGGTCGAGATCGTCGCGCGCAGGCGGCGGGTCTGTTCCCCGAAGCTGTCGTCGACATCAACGATGAAGGGAACCGATTCGAAGGCCTGGCGGATCAGCCGGGCGGCTTCACGGCGGGTTTCGGCATCGGGACCATAGACCTCGGCCAGCAGGGTCGAGATCACCGGCGGACCCGGCGGGGGTTCCACGACCTTCAGGCTTGTGCCTTCGGGAACGGGCAGGCTGGCCAGCCGCTGCCGCAGGTCCAGCGCGATGTCGTGGCTGGCGCGGTCGCGTTCGGTCTTTGGCGTCAGGTTGATCGCCACCTCACCCAGTTGCGGCTCTGACCGCAGGTAGTAGTGGCGGACCAGGCCGTTGAAGTTGAAGGGCGCGGGCGTGCCGGCATAGGTCTGAACGCTGGTCACTTCCGGCAGGCCCAACACCACGTCGGCCACATCGCGGGCCACGCGGTCCGTCGCCTCGACCGAGGAGCCTTCCGGCAGGTCGATGACCACGGAAAGCTCGGACTTGTTGTCGAAGGGCAGCAGTTTCACCGTCACGTCGCGGGTGTACAGCGCAGCCAGAGAGCCGAAGGACAAGGCGGCCGTGACCAGAAGGAAGGCCAGGCTACCGCCCTTCGACTTCAGCACCGGCCGGGCCACCGCCGTATAGGCCGTTGCCAGCCAGCCGCCGTGGTGGCCGCCGTGGATGTCGTCCTGGGCGTGCTCCTTCATGTCGGTGCGGCCGGCGATCTTGACCATCAGCCAGGGCGTGATGATGACCGCGACGAAGAAGGAAAAGATCATCGCGGCCGAGGCATTGGCCGGGATCGGCGACATGTAGGGGCCCATCAGGCCGGAGACGAAGAGCATCGGCAGCAGCGCCGCGACCACGGTCAGCGTGGCGACGATCGTTGGGTTGCCGACCTCGGCCACCGCCTCGATGGCAGCTTGCAGGCGGGGTTTGCGGCGATCCATGCCCCAGTGGCGGTCGATGTTTTCGATCACCACGATCGCGTCATCGACCAGGATCCCGATCGAGAAGATCAGCGCGAACAGCGACACCCGATTCAGCGTGTAGCCCATGATCCAGGCGGCAAAGAGCGTCAGCAGGATCGTGACCGGGATCACGATGGCAACCACCATCGACTCGCGCCAGCCGATCGCGAACAAGACCAGCGCGATGATCGACACCGTGGCGAGGCCCAGGTGGAACAGCAGTTCGTTGGCCTTCTCGTTCGCCGTCTCGCCGTAGTCGCGGGTGATCGTGACGTGCACCCCGTCGGGGATCAGCTTGTCTTCCAGCGAGTGGACGCGATGCAGCACCTCTTCGGCAACGACAACTGCATTGGACCCGGCGCGCTTGGCGATGGCCAGTGTCACCGCCGGACCGGTCGTCACACTGCCGTCCTCGGCCTTTGCCAGATGCGAGACGATGGCATCCTTCGTGTTTTCGACATACCGCACCCTGGCCACGTCCGAGACATAGACCGGCCGCCCGTCGCGGGTGGTAAGCAGCAGGTTTGCCACCTCGGCCGGCGCAGTCAGCGTCTCACCCGCAACGAGATCCACCATCTGGCCCTTATCGCGCAGCTTTCCGGTGTTCAGCGTGCGGTTGGCCTGGGCCACCTTTCCGGCCAGCTGCTGCAGCGTGACGCCATAAAGCGCCAGACGGTCAGGGTCGGGTTCGATGCGGATTGCGTCCTGGGCGTCGCCCACCAGATAGGTCAGACCAACGTTTTCGGTCTTGGCGACTTCGGTCTGAAGTGTGCGGGCAATGCGGGTCAGATCGTTCGCTGTTGCCGCTTCCGAAGAAAGGGTCAGGGTCAGGATCGCCACGTCGTCGATGCCGCGGCCGACGATCAGCGGTTCGGGGATGCCGACCGGAATCGTGTCCATGTTGGCGCGGATCTTGTCATGGACGCGCAGGATCGCGTCTTCCGACCGGGTGCCGACCATGAAGCGCGCGGTCACCATGGCGCCGTCGTCGCGGGTCGAGGAATAGACGTGTTCGACGTCGTTGATCCCCTTGACCAGAACTTCCAGCGGTTCGGTCACCAGCTTGACCGCATCCGCCGCCTTCAGGCCCTGGGCCTGCACATGAATGTCCACCAGCGGAACAGAGATCTGCGGCTCTTCCTCGCGTGGAAGCGAGACCAGCGCAACAATCCCGGCGGCAAGGGCGGCAAGGATGAAGAGGGGGGTCAGCGCCGAATTGATGAAGGCCTTCGTCAGGCCCCCGGCGATGCCCAGAGGGTGTTTCGCGCGCTCAGTCATGGGCCACCTCGGTGGCAGGAACCACGATGTCACCTGCGACGAGGCCCGTGATCACCTCGACCATCGCCACGCCGTCGATCTCGTGAACCTCGCCGGGCACGATCGACCGCAGGGCCACGCCGTCAGGGGTTTGCAGGGCGACGAAATCAAGGCCTGCGCGTGTCACGATGCTGTCCTTCGGCACCATGAGGGCAGTGCGTTCCGCCACCGGGAGGCGGACAAGAAGCCGTGCGCCGACGAAGGCATCGGACAGGCCCTCGATTTCAACATCGGCCGTGACGCGGCCCCCCTCGATCAGCGGATAGACCCTGGCCAGAGTGCCGGTCTGGTCCCCCTCGGCACCGGCAAGCCGGATCGTGTCGCCCGCATCCAGGGCGGCGGCATGGCGTTCGGGCACCGAGATGCGCAGGAAGGTGCCGCCGCCGCCGACGACCGCGACAACCTCGCCGGGCATGATGACAGCGCCCTTGGTCACTGGCACATCCAGCACCCGGCCCGCCACCGGGGCCAGCACCACGCCCTCGCGCGACTGCTGGGTGACGACTTCGGCCTGGGCATCCAGAGCTGCGATCTGACCCTTCAGCACATCTACCTGGGTTCGCAGTGCTTCAACCCGCTGGGTGGTGGTGACACCCTGGGCCAGAAGATCCTCGCCCCGCTTCAGGTCGGTCTCGGCATTGGCCAGCTGGGCCGACACGGCCTCGCGCTGGGCGGCGATGGCCTGCAGCTGGAAGTCGAGCTTGTCATCGACGATGCGGGCCAGTTCCTGTCCGGCGGTGACTTCGTCACCTTCGGCGACCGACAGCTCGACCAGGGTTCCCCCCAGCCGCGCGCGGGCCGGGATCCGGTCGCGCGCCTCGACCGTGCCATAAACGGCCTTCCAGTCGGTGACCGGCACGGGGGACACGGTGAAGGGATTGGCCAGAGCAGGGCCGGCCAGAAGGGTGACGAAAAGCAGCGCGTGGAAAGGACGGGACATGCGACTCGGGTCCTCGATGATGGTTTGTCATATATAAAGCTTTTAAGCTGAGGAATGCAAGCACAAAGCCGCCCGGTTGCGGAGGTGGCAGCAAGGGGCGGTCAGGTCAGGCAGAACCGGCCAGGCGGCGCTCTGTCGCTGCCGGCGCCCGTGTGCCGCCTTGATGGCGGATGCTCGGGTATTGTGGCTTGCAGGTCCGGGGCGGAATCCGCGTCCTTGCGGGATGTGCCGGGCTGCGGTGGCTATCAGTGGGCCGGCGTGAAGTCGAAGCGCATGATGTGGCGATAGGTCTGGCCGGGGTCCAGTCGCGCCGAGGGGAAGTGTGGGCGGTTCGGCGTGTCGGGGAAACGCTGGGTTTCGGCCGCAAAGCCCGCAAAACGCGGGTAGCGCGCGCCAGATTTCCCGGGCGTGTCTGCGAAGTGCGCGCCGGTATAAAGCTGGACGCCGGGTTCGGTGGTCCAAAGCCGCATTCGCCGGCCCGAGGCCGGATCGGTCGCTTCGAGACAGGGGCGCAGGCCATCGGGTCCGGTTGGCGTCGAAAGACAAAGGTTGTGGTCGAACCCGCCGGGGCTGGGCAGCACCGCGCCGATCGGGCGGAGCTGGCGGAAGTCGAAGGGTGTTCCGGTGACGGAAAGCACCTCTCCGGTGGGAATGAGGTGGTCATCAACCGGCAGATAATATTCCGCTTCAACGCGCAATTCCTGGCCAAGCACGTCGCCCGTGCCTTGCCCAGCGAGGTTGAAATAGGCGTGATTCACCAGGTTCACCACGGTCGGGGCATCGGTCTCGGCCTCCATCTTTATCCAGAGGCCGCCGTCAATCCTGTAGGTCGTGCGCACATCAAGACGACCGGGATAGCCCATGTCGCCATCGGGCGATGTGGTGGTGAAGGTGACATGGGTTTCCGAATGGCTTTCGATATGCCAATGCTTGAGGTCGAGGCCTGCGCGGCCGCCGTGCAGGTGATTTTCCCCCTCGTTGCGGTCGACCTGCACCGCATGGCCGTCGATCATGAAGCGTCCCTGCGCGATCCGGTTTGCGTAGCGACCGCAGGTGGCGCCCATGTAGGCGCCATGGACCAGCCAGTCTTCCGGCCGGTCGCAGCCCAGCACGATGTCGGCGAAGGCGCCGTGCCGGTCGGGCACCCACAGCTCGGCGAGGCGGGCGCCCCAGGTCAGCAGCCGCGCCCGCAGGCCACCGGGGCCGCGCAGGGTGACGGCGTGGATGTCATGTCCCTCAACCTGCCCGACGCTTTCTATCTCAGCCAACGGTGTGCCTCCCGGCTAGTGAGCCCAGTCCTGCGGCAGCAGAGCGTCGGGCATGTTCTGGTAAGCCACCGGCCGCAGCCAGCGGCGGATCGACAGCGTTCCGACCGAGGTATGCCCAAAGTTGGTGCTGGCGGGGTAGGGGCCGCCGTGGACCTGGGCATCGACCACCTCGACCCCCGTCGGGAAGCCGTTCGCAAGGATGCGTCCCGCCTTGCGTTCCAGCACCGGCATCAGTGTGCGCGCCAGGTCCATGTCGGCTTCGTCGAGATGTAGCGTGCAGGTCAGCTGGCCCTGCAGGCTGCGGGCGATTTCCTGCATCTCGGCGGCGTGGCGGGCGCGGACGATCAGGCCCAGGGGCCCGAACACCTCTTCCGCCAGCATGTGATCTACTAGCCAGTCGGCGCCCGAAACCTCGAAGAGGTATGGCGTGGCGTCGCGCTGATCGCACATCGTGGTCAGGACGGCCCGGACCCCGGTGCCTGCGGCCACCCGGTCGCGGCCCTGACGGTAGGCCTGGGCGATGCCATCGGTCAGCATCGTCTGGGGGCCGACTGCACCCACCGCCTCTTTCGCGGTGGCCACGAAGGCGTCGGCGTCAGGCCCGTCGATCACCACCGCGATGCCCGGGTTGGTGCAGAACTGGCCCGCGCCCAGCGTCAGCGACCCGGCCCAGCCCTTTGCGATCGTCTCACCCCTGGCGGCAAGCGCGGCAGGCAAGAGGAACATCGGGTTCACGCTGCCAAGTTCGCCGAAGAACGGGATCGGCTCGGGCCGGGCGGCACAAAGGTTGAAAAGCGCCCGTCCTCCGGCAAGGCTGCCGGTGAAGCCCACCGCCTTGATGAAGGGATGCTGGACCAGCGCCTCGCCCACGTCGCGCTTGCCGCCCTGCACCAGGCTGAACACCCCCTTCGGCATGTCGCAGGCCTGAACGGCGGCCAGGATCGCCTGCGCCACGATCTCTCCGGTTCCGGGATGGGCGGAATGGCCCTTGACCACCACCGGACAGCCCGCCGCCAATGCCGAGGCAGTGTCCCCCCCAGCAACCGAGAAGGCCAGCGGGAAGTTCGATGCCCCAAAGACCGCCACCGGGCCGATCGGGCGCTGGATCATCTTGATGTCGGGGCGCGGTAGCGGCTGGCGGTCGGGCAGGGCCGGGTCGTGGCGGCGGTCCAGCCAGTCGTCCTTGAGGATATGGCTGGCAAACAGGCGGAGCTGCATCGTGGTGCGGCCGCGTTCACCTTCCAGCCGGGCGGCGGGCAGGCCGGTTTCCTGGGTCCCGATCTCGGTGATCGCGGTGCCGCGCGCCTCGATCTCGTCGGCGATGCGGTTCAGGAAGGCCGCGCGATCGGCGCGCGAGCGGGCGGCGTAGGGCAGGAAGGCGGCTTCGGCGGCCTGGCAGGCGGCATCGACATGGGCTGGTGTTCCCACGGCAAAGTCATGCGCCGGGCCATGGGCGGGAGAAGAGGCAAAGGTCTGGTCGCTTCCGACCCAGTCGCCCGCGATCAGGTGTTTTCCGGTCAGCATGGAAGGTGTCCTTTCAGAATTCGAAGGCGGCGGTCGTCACCCGCTCGCCCAGCGTAAGCGCATCGGCCACATGGACCATCGGGGCAAGGTCAACCTCGCTTTCGCCCTTGCGCACCAGTTCTGCCATGCGGGCGTAAAGCGCGGGGTATTCCCCCATGATCGAGTTCTCTCCGGCCATCGGTTTGCCGTCGATCTCCAGCACGTTGCCGCCCATACGCAGTGCAAGTTCGCCCCGGTCGGTCTGGACGATGATGTCCCAGGTCTGCGGGCCTTCCTGCCGCCAGTCGAAATCGGCCGTCACGTTACCGGTGAAGGCAAGCTGCGCGGCGATCGGGGTCTGGCGGTTGGCAGGAAATTCCAGCCGAGCCTTTGTCAGGTGGATGGGCTGCGGCAGGATCTCGGTCAGGATTGAAAGGGCGTTGATGCCGGGATCGAAGACGCCCATCCCGCCGGGCTCGAACACCCATTCCTGGCCGGGGTGCCATTTGCGCACGTCCTCACGCCAGGTGATGTGGGCCTCGTGCACCGCCTTGTCGGCAAGCCAGGCCTTCGCCGGCGCGACGGCATGGGCCATGCGGCTGTGCCAGGTGGCATAGAGTGTCAGGCCCCGGTCGCGGGCGAGCCGTTCAAGTTCGTGCACCTCGGCCAGGGTGGCGCCGGGGGGTTTCTCGAGCATCACATGCCGCCCGGCCAGAAGCGCGGCCTCGGCATAGTCGAAGCGCGGAACGGGGGGCAGGCACAGCGAGACCACCTGCACATCCGGCCGCTCGGCCAGGAAGGCCGCAAAGTCGGTGAAGGCGGGCACACCCGGAACGCTGCCCTTGCGGCTGACGGTGGCGGCAAGTTCCCAGTCGGGGCTGGCAGCGATCGCCGGGACGTGCTGATCCAGCGCGATCTTGCCGATGCCGACCAGAGCGACCTTCATCTTCGGCATCAGTGGCTCTCCCGCGCGACGGCGTTGCCGCGGCACCCGACCAGAAAGTCCATGTCCGCGCCCTTGTCCGCGCCCTGCACATGATCGTGGTAAAGCTTGGCATAGCCCGAGGACGGGGGGTCCACGGGCGGTTTCCAGGCGGCAAGGCGGGCCTTCAGCTCCTCGTCGGAAATGTCCAGATGGATGCGGCGGTTTTCCACGTCCAGCTCGATCATGTCGCCGTTGCGGACAACGGCCAGCGGACCTCCGCGTGCGGCCTCGGGGCTGGTGTGCAGCACGACCGTGCCATAAGCCGTGCCCGACATGCGCGCGTCCGAAATGCGCACCATGTCGGTGATCCCCTTGCGCAGCACCTTGGGCGGCAGGCCCATGTTGCCGACCTCGGCCATGCCGGGATAGCCGCGGGGGCCGCAGTTCTTCAGCACCATGACGCAGGTCTCGTCGATGTCCAGGCTTTCATCCTCGATCTTCGCCTTGTAGTCGTCGATGTCCTCGAAGACGACCGCGCGGCCCCGGTGCTTCATCAGATGCGGACTGGCGGCCGAAGGCTTCAGGACGGCCCCGTCCGGGGCGAGGTTGCCGCGCAGCACCACGATGCCGCCCGATTGCGTCAGCGCCCTTTCTGCCGGCAGGATCACATCGTCGTTGTGGATGCGGGCATCCTTCACCTCGTCCCAGATCGGCCCGCCCGAGACGGTCAGCGCATCCTTGTTCAGAAGCCCCGCCTCGCCCAGCCGCCTGATCACCGCCGGAAGACCGCCGGCATAGAAGAATTCTTCCATCAGATACTTGCCCGAGGGCATGAGGTTCACGATGGTCGGCACATCCTTGCCCCAGGCGTCCCAGTCGTTCAGCGTCAGGTCGATGCCGCAGCGGCCCGCGATGGCCAGAAGGTGGATCACCGCGTTGGTCGAGCCGCCGATGGCCGCATTGGTGCGGATCGCATTCTGGAAGGCCTCGCGGGTCAGAATGTGGGAGGGGCGCAGGTCGTCCTTCACCATCTGCACGATGCGCCGTCCGGTCAGTTGCGCCATGACCCGGCGGCGGCTGTCCACCGCCGGGATTGCGGCGTTGCCCGACAGCGTCATCCCCAGCGCCTCGGCCATGCTGGCCATGGTGCTGGCAGTGCCCATCGTGTTGCACGATCCGGGCGACCGCGACATCGAGGCTTCGGCCTCGACGAATTCCTCGGCCGTCATCTCGCCGGCCTTCACCGCTTCGGAGAATTTCCACAGATGGGTGCCAGAGCCGACCCGCTCGCCGCGATAGTATCCGTTCAGCATCGGCCCGCCCGAGACCATGATCGTCGGCAGATCGACCGAGGCCGCGCCCATCAGCAGGCTGGGCGTGGTCTTGTCGCAGCCGACAAGGCAGACCACGCCATCCATCATCTGGCCGCGGATCGTCTCCTCGACCGCCATGGCGGCCAGGTTGCGGAACATCATCGCGGTGGGGCGGAAGGCGCTTTCACTGACCGAGAATACCGGGACGATGATCGGAAAGCCGCCGGCCTCGTAAACCCCGTGCTTTACCCGCTCGGCCAGGTCGTTCAGGTGTGCGTTGCAGGGGTTGGCCTCGCTGAAGGTGTTCAGGATGCCGATCACCGGGCGGCCGTCGAACAGGTCGGCCGGCAGGCCCTGGTTCTTCATCCAGCTGCGGTGGTAGATGGCGTCCTTGGAGCTGCCCGCGAACCATTCCTGCGAACGCAGCTTGCGCGGCCAGGGGGCGGGTTTGAACGTGGTCATGGTCGGTTCCTTAAAGCGGATGGACGCGGACGGCGCCCTTCATTCGGGGTTCGAAGCTGAGGGTGTTGCGCAGGGGCTGGCCGAAATCGGCCGCCTCGATTTCAAAGGTGTCGCCTGGCTCCGTCTTTATGCCGTCGGCAAAGGACAGCGTGGCCGTGCCGAAGAAATGCACATGCAGATCGCCAGGCTGGCGGAAGATGCCATACTTGAAGTGGTGGTGTTCCAGGTTGGCGATGGTATGCGACATGTTCGCCTCGCCCGAGAGGAACGCCTTTTCCCAGATCACGTGCCCCCCCCGCAGGATGCGGCTGGTGCCCCTGATGTCGGCCGGCAGATCCCCCACCAGGATTTCCGGGCCGTAGGACGCGACGCGCAGCTTTGAATGCGCAAGCCACAGGTAGTTGACCCGTTCGGTCACATGGTCAGAAAACTCGTTGCCCAGCGCCCAGCCTATGCGGTGCGGCGTGCCATCCGGGCCGATCAGGTAGATGCCGGCGATTTCCGGTTCCTCGCCGCCATCTTCGGCGAAACCCGGGGCTTCGAGCGCCGCGCCGGGGGCGACTGCGGAATGGCCGTTGCCCTTGTAGAACCATTCGGGCTGTGCTCCCACCTCACCCGGCGCCGGGCGGCCGCCTTCCAGGCCCATGCGGAACATCTTCATGCTGTCGGTCAGGTTTTCCCCTCCGTCCAGCTTGGCATGCATCGCATCGCGTGCGGCGGCGCTGCCAAGATGGGTCAGGCCCGTCCCGGTCAGGTGAAGATGCGCCGGGTCGGGGTGGCTGACGGGCAGATCGAATGTGGCGCGGGTCAGGTCCACGCCTTCCCCCAGGTCGCGCCGGGCGACCTCGGCTGCCAGCCCGTGGCCAGCCTTGATGGCCGCCTGTGCCAGTTCGTAGACCGAGCCCGTGTTGCGCAGAACCCTGGCCTCGGTGCCCTCGCGGACGACGACGCCGACACCCCGGACGGTGGACAGATGCATGACAGGCCTCACTTGGTCTTGTTGTAGACGTCGAAGATGACGGCGGCCAGAAGCACCAACCCCTTGATCATCTGCTGATAGTCGATGCCGACGCCCAGGATCGACATGCCCATGTTCATCACGCCCATGATAAGCGCTCCGATCACAACGCCAACGATCTTGCCCGAGCCGCCGGCCATCGAGGCCCCGCCGATGAACACTGCGGCGATGGCATCGAGTTCGAAGCCGGTGCCGGCCTTGGGCGTGGCGCTGTTGAGCCGTGCCGTCACCATCATGCCGGCAAGCGCCGCCAGCATCCCCATGTTGACGAAGCAGAAGAACACCAGCCGTTCGGTGCGGATACCCGACAGCTTGGCCGCCTTCTCGTTGCCGCCTACAGCATAGATGCGCCGCCCCTGAACGGTGTTTTCGGTGAAGAAGGCATAAAGGACGGTCAGAACCGCCAGCACGATCAGCACGTTCGGCAGCCCGCGGAAGCTGGCGAGCTGCCAGCCGACAAAGGCGGTTGCCGCCGCGATGATCAGCGTTCGGCCCCAGAACAGGCCGGCGGGTTCCGGGGTGATGCCGAATTCCGCATCCCGCGCGCGGGATCTGAGGCCGATCCAGATGACAACACCGATGGCCAGCGCGGTGATGATCAGCGTCAGGCCGTGCGGCTTCATCAGGCCGGTCAGGTCGGGGATGAAACCCGAGGACATGGCCTGGAACTCGCGTGGGAAGGGGCCGATGTTCTGCCCGCCCAGGAGCCACAGCGTTGCCCCGCGGAACACCAGCATCCCCGCCAGCGTGACAATGAAGCTGGGGATGCGCCAGTAGGCCACCCAGTAGCCCTGTGCAGCCCCGATCAGCCCGCCGACGATCAGCGTCAGCGGGATGACCGCATATACCGGCAGCTTGTGCGTTACCGTCAGCCAGGCGGCGACCGCCCCGGTGAAGGCCGCGACCGAGCCCACCGAAAGGTCGATGTGGCCCGAGACGATGATCAAGAGCATCCCCAGCGCCAGGATGATGACATGGCCGTTCTGCAGGAAGATGTTGGTGATGTTCGGCGCCTGCAGGAACATCGGCTTGCCCTGCATCGCCACCAGGATCGAGAACAGCACCACGATCGCCACCAGCGCCAGAAGCATCCCGTTCTCGCGCAGGTGGCTGCCCAGAGGATTTGTCTTCACGTCAGACATTCACGCCACCTTTCCCGTGGTCTTGCCGTTGTCTGTCACGATCAGTGCCATGATCCGTTCCTGGCTTGCCTCGCCGCGCGCCAGTTCACCGACGATCCGGCCCTCGTTCATCACATATATGCGGTCGCACATGCCCAGGAGCTCGGGCATCTCGCTTGAGATCATCAGGATGCCGCGGCCCTGATCGGCCAGGTCCTTCATGATCGTGTAGATCTCGAACTTCGCGCCCACGTCGATGCCGCGGGTCGGTTCGTCCAGGATCAGAAGTTCGGGGTCGGTGAACAGCCATTTCGACAGCACCACCTTCTGCTGGTTGCCGCCGGACAGATTCACCACCTTCTGCTGCACCCCGGGGGTACGGATCGCCAGCTGCTTGCGGTAGCTTTCGGCCACCTGCATCTCGCGCCGCTTGTCCAGCACCCAGCGTTGCGCCACGCCGGCAAGGTTCGCCAGGCTGATGTTCTTGACGATCGGTTCGTCCAGGATCAGGCCCAGTGCCTTCCTGTCCTCGGTCACATAGGAAATGCCGGCCGCGATGGCCTTGCTGACGGTCGAGACATCGACGGGCTTGCCATGCATCCGCACGGTTCCCTGATGTCCCTTGCCGTAGCTGCGACCGAAGATCGACATGGCAAGTTCCGTGCGCCCCGTGCCCATCAGCCCGGCGATGCCCACGATCTCGCCCTTGCGGACGTTCAGGCTGACATCCTTGATCATCTGCCGTCCGGCCTGTTCAGGGTGCCAGCAGGACCAGTTTTCCACCTCGAACAGCACCTCGCCCGGGTGGCTTTCGCGTTCGGGGTAGCGGTGCGCCATGTCGCGGCCGACCATGTCCTTGATGATGCGGTCCTCGGAGATTTCATCCTTCGACAGCGTGGAGACGGTGGTGCCGTCGCGGATCACGGTGATCCGGTCGGCGACGCGGGAAATCTCGTTCAGCTTGTGGCTGATGATGATCTGGGTCACGCCGCGGGCCTTCAGTTCCAGCATCAGGTCCAGCAGCCGGTCGGCATCGGCCTCTTGCAGGGCGGCGGTGGGCTCGTCCAGGATCAGCAGGCGGACGTTCTTCGACAGCGCCTTGGCGATCTCGATCAGCTGCTGCTTGCCCACGCCCAGCTTGCCGACGATCGCGCCTGGGGGTTCGTTCAACCCGACCTGGCGCAGCAGTTCCTCGGTTCTCTTGAAGGCCGCGGGCCAGGAGATGACGCCCCTCGAGGCGACCTCGTTGCCCATGAACAGGTTCTCGGCGATCGACAGCAGCGGGATCAGCGCAAGTTCCTGGTGTATGATGATGATGCCCTTGTCCTCGCTGTCTCGGATCGAACGGTTGCGCAGAGGGGCGCCGTCGTAAAGGATCTCTCCCTCGAAACTGCCGTGCGGATACACACCCGACAGCACCTTCATCAGGGTGGATTTGCCCGCGCCGTTCTCGCCGCAGATCGCGTGGATCTCGCCCGCCTCTACAGTCAGGCTGACCCGGTCAAGCGCCTTCACGCCGGGGAAGACCTTGGTGATCTCCCGCATTTCCAGAAGTGTGGTCATGTGCCCTCCGCAAAGGTCGCCCGCCTGCCGGTGAGAGCACGCGCAGGCGGGCAACCCTGTGATCAGCCTATTTCAGCTGATCGGCCGTATAGTAGCCCGAACCGATCAGGACTTCCTCGTAGTTCGAGATGTCCACCGAGACCGGCTCCAGCAGGTAGGACGGCACGACCTTGACGCCGTTGTCGTAGGTCGAGGTGTCGTTGATTTCGGGCTCGCCACCGCCAAGCACGGCATCGACCATCTTCACGGTGACTTTCGCCAGTTCGCGGGTGTCCTTGAAGATCGTCGAATACTGCTCGCCCGCGATCATCGACTTGACACTGGGGATTTCGGCGTCCTGGCCGGTGACGATCGGCATCGGCAGATCGCCCGAGCCGTAGCCCACGCCCTTGACCGACGACAGGATCCCGATCGACAGCCCGTCATAGGGCGAAAGCACGCCGTGCAGCTGCTTGTCGCCGTAATTCGAGGTCAGAAGGTTGTCCATCCGTGCTTGGGCCACCGCGCCATCCCAGCGCAGGGTGCCAACCACATCCATGCCCATCTGGCCCGACGGGATCACGATGTCGCCCGCATCAATCATCGGCTGCAGGATCGACATCGCGCCGTTGTAGAAGAAGAAGGCGTTGTTGTCGTCCGGGCTGCCGCCGAACAGTTCCACGTTCCACGGTTTTACGTCGGGGAAGCGTTCCTTCAGGCCCTTCACCAGACTTTCGGCCTGCTGGACGCCGACCTTGAAATTGTCGAAGGTCGCGTAATAGTCCACGTTCGCGCTGTCGCGGATCAGGCGGTCGTAGGCGATGACCTTGATCCCCATGGCGGCGGCGTTTTCCAGCGCGTTCGACAGGGTGGTGCCGTCGATGGCAGCGATCACCAGCGCCTTGACGCCCGAGGTGATCATGTTCTCGATCTGGTTCAGCTGCGTCGGGATGTCGTCCTCGGCATACTGCAGGTCGGTGGCATAACCGGCCTCTTGGAAGGCCTTCACCATCGACTCGCCGTCCGAGATCCAGCGCGACGAGGATTTGGTGGGCATGGCGATGCCGATGGTGCCCTTGTCCTGGGCAAAGACGGGCAGGGCCGAAAGCGCAGCAGTGGAGCCTGCAAGGGCCATGAGGCCGCGGCGGGTCAAGATCATCTGTTTCCTCCCGATGATACCTTATTTGCATCCGCAATGAGCATGCCGAATAGGCCCCTGCTCACGGACGCAGCGCAGATTGCGTGGAAGTTGCATATCTGTCAAATGACGCTATCGAAAAAAAACATAACGGTTTCGTCATGAATTCGTCCATCGCAGGCCTTTCCAGCCAGTTGCGGCAACTGCGTCAGCAGCATCTGCGGTTGCTGGTGGAACTGTCCGACAGCGGCGCGCTGGGTGTGGCTGCGGCGCGCATGGGAATTGCGCAGCCCGCCGCTTCGCGCCTTCTGGCCGAGATGGAGGCGAATCTCGGCATTGCCCTGCACGAACGCCAGGGACGTGGCCTGCGCCTGACCCCGGCCGGTGCGGCACTGGCGTTGCGGGCGCGGCGCATCCAGATCGAGATCGCCGATGCCGCCCGCGACCTGGCCGAGGCGGCGACAGGCCGTGCGGGTGTGGTGCGCGTCGGGGCGGTGACCGGTCCGGCGCTGAACCTGGTGCTGCCGGCTCTGAAGGAACTTCAGCAGAGCCATCCCCACCTGCGGTCAGAGGTGACGGTGACCACGTCTGTCGCCCTTTGCGACCAGCTTCGTGCGGGCCGGCTGGACTTTGCCCTGGCCCGGCCCGGTCCCGAGGACGGTGAACTTGACGCGCGGCTGATCGCGGGCGAACCAGTGTCGCTGGTGGTGCGTCGTGGCCATCCACTTCTGGTCCTGCCCCGAATCAAGCCAGCCGACCTGATGTGCCACGACTGGGTTATGGGCGACGACGAAACGCTGCTGACCCAGTCGGTGAAGGCGCGTCTTGCCGAACTGCGCTTGCCGATGCCGCAACGGCGCATTTCGACCTCGTCTTTCCTGTTCACGCTGGCCCTGATCACGCAGACCGACTGCATCGCGCCGATGGCGACGCCGGTTGTCGACAGCTTTGCCGGGAACCCGTCGATTCCCTTCGTTTCGCTGCCGGTCGATCTCGGGCTTGCAGTTGCCCCGTTCAGCCTTGTGACCCGTGCCGGATCGCAGCCAACGCCCTCGGCCCGCCGGTTGATCGAGGCGATCCTTGCGCGTTGCAGCGAGGTGTCCCTTGCCCAATGGGCTGGCGCGGAATGACGCTGGCGGTGCCCGGCTCTGACGGAAACGGTCGTGAAAGGGAGATCCGCCGCATCTAGGGTTGGGCCTGCCCCCTCGTCTAGAGGGGATGCCGCAATCGTACGACGAGCCGCCGCAGGAGGGGCCATGAGGATCGCGAAACTGGAAACCTTCGACACGCCCTACGTCTGCTTCGTGAAGGTCACAGCCGACACGGGCGATACCGGCTGGGGCCAGTGTTCGACCTATCAGGCGGACATCACCGCGGAAATCTTCCACCGCCAGGTCGCGCCCCATGCGCTGGGCACCCGTGTCGAGGACCTGGAGGACACGCTGCGGCGGATCTTCGAGCGCGAGCACAAGTTCCCCGGCAGCTACCTGCGCCGAGCGCAGGCCGGGCTGGACACCGCAGTCTGGGATTTGCGGGGCAAGGCCCTGGGCAAACCGGTGGTGGAGCTGCTGGGCGGGACGCCCGGCCGGGTGCGGGCCTATGCGTCGTCGATGAAGCGCGACATCACGCCCGAGGCCGAGGCAGAGCGTTTCCTGCGTCTGCGCGACGCGCATGGCTTCACCGCCTTCAAGTGGCGCGTGGGCGCGGAAGTGGGGCGCGACGAGGACGAATGGCCGGGGCGCACCGAGGCGGTAATTCCCATTGTTTCCAAGGCACTCGGCGACGATGTCGAGAAACTGGTTGATGGGAATTCCTGCTATTCCCCGGCCCGCGCCATTGAAGTCGGCCGCATGCTGGAAGATCACGGCATCGGCCATTTCGAGGAGCCCTGTCCCTATTGGGAGGTAGACCAGACCGCCGAGGTCCGCGCCGCGTTGAACCTTGACGTGGCGGGGGGCGAGCAGGATTGCGAGCTGACCGCCTGGCAGCTGGCGATCGAGCACAAGGCGGTGGACATCCTGCAACCGGACATCCTTTACCTCGGCGGGATGTATCGCACGCTGGAGGTCTGCCGGATGGGCCACGCGGCGGGCCTGCCGATCACGCCCCATGCGGCGAACCTTGGCCTGGTGACGCTTTGCACGATGCACCTTTTACGCGCGATCCCGAACCCCGGCAAATACCTTGAGTTTTCCATCGAGGGGCTGGACTACTATCCTTGGCAGCACGGCCTGTTCCTGAACGATCCCTACCGGATCGAGGACGGCCATGCCACGGTGACAGAGGCCCCCGGCTGGGGGGTGGAGATCAACCCCGACTGGCTGGCCCGCGCCCGCCACAAGGTTTCGGAAAGGACCTGAGATGCCCGGACTGCACGCGCACATCGACCCCGAGGGGCTGGAGGAGTTTTCGGTCGTCTTCACCGACCGCTCGCTCAATCACATGTCGGCGCGGTTCCAGCAGGTGATGCGCGATGTCTCGGGCATGCTGAAGGAGGTCTACAAGGGAACCGCCGTGGCGCTGGTGCCGGGCGGCGGCACCTATGCGATGGAGGCCGTGGCGCGGCAGTTCGGCCAAGGGCGCGTCCTGATCGTCCGCAACGGCTGGTTCAGCTATCGCTGGACGCAGATCTTCGAGGCGGGCGGGTTCGCCGCCGAGACGACGGTGGTGATGGCGCGGCAGACCGGGAATGACGCGCGCGCGCCATACGCCCCGCCGCCGATCGAAGAGGTGGTGGCGAAGATCCGCGAGGTTCGCCCCGAGGCGGTGTTCGCCCCGCATGTCGAGACGAGCGCGGGCATCATCCTGCCCGACGACTACATCGCGCAGATGGCGGCGGCCGCGCATGAGGTGGGCGCGCTGATGGTGCTGGACTGCATCGCAAGCGGCGCTGTCTGGGTGGATATGGCCGCGACGGGGGTGGATGTGCTGATCTCGGCCCCGCAGAAGGGGTGGTCGGCCTCTCCCAGTGCAGGTGTCGTGGTGCTGTCGCCGGCGGGCGAGGCGCGGCTGGCCGAGACCACGTCGAACTCCTTCGCGCTGGACCTGAAGAAGTGGCGCGCGATCATGGAGGCCTACGAGAAGGGCGGGCACGCCTATCACGCGACGATGCCGACGGACGCGATTGTCGGCTTTCGCGACGCGATGGTCGAGACCAAGGCGATGGGCTTCGAGGCCGCCAAGGCCGCACAATGGGCACTGGGGCGGGCGGTCCGGGCCATGCTGGCGGAGAAGGGGGTAGCGTCGGTCGCGGCCGAAGGCTTCCAGGCGCCAGGGGTGGTCGTCAGCTACACTGCCGACCCGGACATCCAGAACGGGGCGAAGTTCCGGGCCGAGGGGCTGCAGATCGCCGCAGGTGTGCCCCTTCAGGTGGGCGAGGGGCCGGAGTTCAGGACCTTCCGCCTGGGTCTCTTCGGTCTGGACAAGCTGAAGGATGTGGACGCGACGGTCGCGCGGTTGAAGCGGGCGGTGGACGCGGTCCTTTAGCGACACACAGGCCGGAAGGGAGCATCCGGCCTGTGCGTTTCTGTTGTCTGGCCTGCGGATTACTGCGCGCCGAGTATGACAAAGACGCCCTGAGCAGCACCGGCAGGGGTGCGCAGGTTCCCGCTGTCACCAAAGAAGGTGACCATCTGGGCGTATTGGGTATTGGTCAGGTTAGACAGATCTGCGTTCGGAACAAGGGTCAGGATTTGCGAGGTGATCTCCGAAGATAGGGTGACCGGAGCTTCCTGAGCGAGGGCGCCGAAGCCGTTGTTGCGACCAAGGCGGATGCAAGAACGATGCGCTTCATGTTGTAATCCTTCGCTGGTTTCTTCCTGCCCAACCATGGGGCGGTGCGGCAGGGATGGGTTCTGAAACCGCAAGAGGGAAATCACGCCTTGATCGCCGCGGGTCGCCCCCAATGTGATGGTCCGTGCCTCTTGCCGCGCGGATATCGGGGTTTTCCCAGCACTTTCGGCGTGGCAGGCGAGCCGCAGTTCACATCAAGCTACGGCTTCAGCGCACCTGGTGGAGGTGCAGCATTCATGTGCGCAATTGCACGAAACCTCAGGAGGGGTCTGTCCCGGCGCCGACGGCACCCAAGCCGAGGCCCGCGCGCATCAGGGTCTGGCGCACGGGTTTTGTCGAATAAAGCAGATCCAGCGCCCTTGCCCGCAGATCGCGCAAGGGCCGCGCCTCGGCCATCGAGGCACGGTTCAGAAGGTCGATGCCGGTCACGCGGGCCCTTACCTCCCAGTGCCGGCGCCGATGATAGGCTTCCGTCACCGCTGCCACGCCCGGGTCATCGCGGTGCTTTTCGACAAGGGACAACAGGCAGGCCAGGTCGGCAAGGCTCATGTTAAGGCCCTGCGCGCCGATGGGCGGAACGACATGGGCGGCCTCGGCCAGCAGCACGCTGCGCTGGCCGGACATCCGGTCCGCAATCTGGCTGATGATCGGCCAGACCGACCGCCGGCTGATCAACCGAAGCTGCCCCAGAATGCCGGAGGAGCGAGCCGTCATCTCGGCTTCGAAGTCCGACACCGGCAAGGCAACCAGCCGGGCGACCTCGGGGCCCGACTCCATCCAGACGACGGCCGAGGCGGGTCGGCCGTCGCGATCGGGCAGCGGCACCAGCGTGAACGGGCCGCCCTTGCGATGCACTTCGGTCGAGACATTGCCATGCGGCAGGTCATGGGCCACCGCAAAGGCCAGGGCCTTCTGGCCGTAACGGCAGGTCTTCGCCCCGATCCCTAGCGCTTCGCGCACCGGCGACTGCCTTCCATCCGCGCCAATCACCAGATGGGCGGCGATCCGGGTTCCGTCAGTCAGCGTGACCAGCGCCTCGCTTTCGCGGACCAGCATCCGGGAAAACCCGATGCCGGGACGGAAGCTGACATTCGCCAGCTCTTCCAGTCGTGCCACCATTTCGCGCCGCAACAGCCAATTCGGCAGGTTCCAGCCGAAGGGCTGGTCGGAAATGTCGCGGGCGTCGAAATCCCTTGTCAGCCGCGCGATGGGTTCGGCTCCCCCCGCGTCGATGATACGCATGACCTGGAGGGCGGCGGCATGAGGTTCAAGGCGCGGCCAGAGGCCTGCGCCCTGAAGCACCGGGATCGATGGTTGCAGGAAGGCTGTGGTGCGCAGGTCGGCACCGTCTGCCTCATCCGAGGTCACGGGCAGCGCTGGATCAACGCAGATAACCCGGAAGCCCGCCGATCCAAGGGCACATGCCGCGGTCAGCCCGGCAACACCGCCGCCGGAAATCAGAATGTCGGTCGTCTCGCGCATCTTGGGCCTCCGCATTGGACCATAGGTCGCAGCAGCGCTGGCGGCCAGAGGACAGGTTGTCCCAAGGGCTGCGTCAGGGCAGGGTGATCCAGATCAGAAGCACGAAGATCACCGGGACCAGACTGACCGCCGTCACGACCAGCGCCGCCAGCCCCCAGGCCTGCACCGCCAGGACAAGCGCGGTAAGCAGGATGACGATCAGGTAGTAGATCGTGTCGATCTCGCGTTCGATCTCGCGGATCACCCGTCCGACGACAGGCAAGGCACGTAAGAAGCGCGAAAGCGGGCTACGGGCGGGTCTGAGGGTTTCGAAGCTTTGTGCGGTCATGGCGTCCTTTCCTTGGTTGGTGCCTAAAAGATAGGACAGGGCTGGGAAAGGGTCAGGGGTTGTGACGTTTCGTCACCCCTGCAGCCGGGCCAGAAAGGCGGCGAGGTCGTCGGTGTGGTGGTGGATATGCGGCGCCGGCCTGGGTTCCGCGGCGACATGGACAGTTCGCATCCCCAGGCTGTGCGGAACGGCGAGGTTGCGGGGGTCATCTTCGAACATCGCAGCGGCGTCCGGCACCAGTCCGTCCTTGTCGAAGACCGCGGCGAAGGCCCGGGCATCGGGCTTGGGGTGGAAGCCGGCATGCTCTACCCCATAGATTGCATCGAACAGGCCAGCCAGGCCGCGGGCTTGCAGAACCTTTTCGGCATAGGGGGCACAGGCGTTGGTGTAGACGATTCGCCGTCCGGGCAGCGCCGCAATGGCCTCGGCCAGGCGGGGATCGGGGGACAGAACCGAAAAGTCGATGTCATGCACTTCGGTCAGATAGGGCCCTGGATCGATGCCGTGCTCGGTCATCAGGCCGGCCAGGGTGGTGCCGTAGGTTTGCCAGTAGTGGGCGCGCAGGTGGTCCGCCCGCGCCCGGTCGACGTTCAGGGCGCGCATCACCCAGTTCGTCATCCGCACCTCGATCTGGTCGAACAGACGCATGTGCGGCGGATAAAGCGTGTTGTCCAGGTCGAAGACCCAGGTTGTGACATGAGTGAAATCGGCAGCCGGCATGGGCCGGGTCTAGTGCCAAGCTGCGCCCTTGGGAAGGGTTGATTGCGGGGCGGGCGGCGCGCTAGGGTCCGGCGATGTTGCGAAAGGCTGAAGCGGTGCAGAAAGACGCCTATACATTGATCATGGAGGCGATCGAGGCGGGGATCTACAAGCCCGGCGATCGCCTGGTCGAAAGCGAACTGGCCGAGCGTCTGGGTGTCAGCCGCACGCCGGTGCGCGAGGCTCTGCAACGGCTTGAGACCCAGGCCATGCTGACCCGCGACGGGCGCAGCCTGATCGTGGCCAGCCTGGACCACAACCAGCTGGCCGAACTTTACGCCGTGCGCACCGAACTGGAGGGTTTGGCGGCCCGGCTGGCGGCCCGGCATGCGACCCCGGAAGAGGTGCGGGTGCTGAAAAGCATGGTGGAGGACGACCGCGCGCTTCTAGGGGGCGATCCGAAGGCATTGAGCCGGGCCAACAAAAGGTTCCACAAGCAGATCCATCTTGCCAGCCACAACCGGTTCCTGGTGCAGCAGCTGGACCTGGTGCACCGGTCGATGGCGCTGATGGCCAATACCTCGTTTGCCGCGGAAGGGCGGGACGAGGTGGCGCTGGAGGAACATGCCCGGATCGTGGCGGCAATCGAGGCGGGCGACGGCGAGGCTGCCTATCAGGCCCTGAAATCCCACATCAGCCAGGCCTTCGAGACCCGTCTTCGGGTGGACGCCGGTGAACTGAAGATGCGTTGACGCCCAATTTGGCGGTGCAGCCATTCGACCGCAGGCAGCCCCACCCAATGCGCCCATGTCGTTATCCCCGGTTTCCTGCGACATGGTCGAACAGGCCATGCGCGGTCTTGTCCCAGTAGAAGGGGCGCGTGACCAGTTCCAGCAGCGCCTTGTAGGCCGCAAGTGAAGCCAGGGGAAAGTAGACTTTCAGTGTCAGAACCCACCAGGCGCTGATCCGGTGCCGCGTGCGGCCGAGGCCGATGATGCCGACACTGAGGTTCACCACTTCGGACAGGATGAAGGTGGCAAGCATCACCCATACCACTGGCGGGGACAGCAGGCCCAGCAGCGGGTGCCGGATGCCGAACGGGATGCACAGGAAGGACCACAACAGCGGCGCCAGCAGGAACTGCGCAATGGTCCCCAGGAACATGATCTGAAAGCCGAGAAATGCGCGTGGCCCGAGTTGGCGCCATAGAAGCAGCGGGTCACGCATGTGGACGGCCCAAGTCAGCATGTAGCCCTTGATCCAGCGCGAACGCTGTTTGATCCAGGGCAGGGCGCGGCAGTTGGCTTCTTCCTCGGTTACGGTATCGATCAGCTCGGTCCGGTAGCCGTGGCGGGCAAGCCGGATGCCCAGATCCGCATCCTCGGTCACGTTGTGCGCATCCCACCCGCCAAGCTTTTCCAGCACTTCGCGGCGGAAGAACAGTGTTGTCCCGCCCAGCGGAACGGCAAGTCCAAGCCGCGCGATCCCGGGCAGGATCAGCCGGAACCAGCCCGCGTATTCGATGGTGAAGCAACGGGAAAGCCAGTTGGTGCAAGGGTTGTAATAATCAAGCACACCCTGCAGGCAGGCGACGTCGGGCCCACAGCGCTGGAAGTGGGCCACCACCTTGCGGATCTGGTCTGGGGCGGGGGCATCTTCGGCATCGTAGACGCCGACGATGGTGCCCCGCGCGCAGATCAGCGCATGATTCAACGCCCTTGGCTTGGTTTTCACCGTGCCCTCGGGAACGATGAGGATGCGGACCCAGGGGGGCAGTTCGGCCTTGTCCAGGGCTTCCTTCGTCATGCTGTCCCCGGCCTCGACCGCGAGAATGACATCCAGAAGCTCTTCGGGGTAATCAAGACGGGCGAGCCGGCGAATGAGGCGGCCGGCAATGTCGCCTTCGCGGTAAAGAGCCACGATGACCGTGACGATTGGCGCAATGTCATTGCCGTTTGCCAGCGTGGGCTGCGGGGGCTGGCGAAGCGCGGCGATCATGGCGACAAACTTAAGCACGACACTTCCGGCAAGCGACAGGACTGCAAGCCAGAGCAGGGCAAGGCCACTCGCCATCGGTGCCGTCATGACAACTGCGATGGCGATGGCCAGGGTGGCCAGCAGGTGCAGCCGTGGCCAATCGCGGCAGCTTTCGGCGGCGGGCACCCGGTTTTCCGCCGAGTGGGCCAGTTGTGGCCCGCGCCACGCGTGCACCGCAGCCGTCACCGCCCGGCTGGAAGCCAGGGCGGCACAGACCGGGCCGAGTCTCGCCTCGAGCATCGGGCGAAGGCGACGGAACTCCTCTGGATGCGAAAGGGCGATGACGGTCACATCGCCTACCCGCCGCCACGGCACCAGGCCATATCGTAGACAGTCGGCAGCGCCAATCGCGTCGATCAGGCGCGGGTCAGGCAGGTGCCGCGACGGGTCAAGCAGGCCGATGCCCCAGGTCTTTGCCTCGGCCTCGAGAAGGTCGCGCTCTGCCACCAGTCCGCGCGCACGCAGCACATCGGGCAGACGCGCACCTTCCCGCCCCCTGCAGGTCAGCGCGCCGAGAATGTCGTCGGCAGAGACTACGCCATCCCGAAGAAGCCGGGCCGCGATCGAGCGCCGCGGCGATGCCGGTGCCACCAGACCGTCCATCTGAACCGCGCTCTGCCCCATCCGGCCCCCGCCATGCGGAAGGCATCCTGCGGCAAACGGGTTAACGGCCCGTTAATGCCGTTCAGCCGGTCCTGCGGCTTTGCATGGCGTTCGCGAAGCGCTCGAAAAGGTAGAAGCTGTCCTGTGGGCCCGGCGACGCCTCGGGGTGATACTGGACTGAAAACACCGGCCTTCCATCCACCGCGATGCCGCAATTCGTGCCGTCGAACAGGCTGATATGCGTCTGGATGACGCCCTTCGGCAGGGTGTCGGCATCGACCGTGAACCCGTGGTTCATGCTGGTGATTTCGACCTTGCCGGTGGTAAGATCTTTGACCGGGTGGTTGGCACCGTGATGGCCGTGGTTCATCTTGCGGGTCTTTGCCCCCAGCGCAAGCGCCAGCATCTGATGGCCAAGGCAGATGCCGAACAGCGGCAGATCCTTTTCCAGAACCCCCTGGATCATCGGCACGGCATAGCTTCCCGTGGCAGCGGGGTCACCTGGGCCGTTCGACAGGAACACCCCCTCCGGGTTCAGTGCCAGAACGTCCTCGGCAGTGGCGGTGGCGGGCAGCACGGTGACCTCGCAGCCGACCGATGCAAGGCAGCGCAGGATGTTGCGTTTCGCGCCGTAGTCGACCGCGACAACCCGCAGGCCCGGCCCTTCGCGCCGCTGATAGCCCTGCGGCCACGCCCAGCGCATTTCGTCCCAGCGATAGCTTTGCGCGCAGGTAACCTCTTTCGCCAGGTCGAGGCCGACAAGACCCTTCCATCCCCGCGCCTTCGCCACCAGATCCTCGATGTCGAACCGCCCCTCGGGGTCATGGGCAAGCGCAACATGCGGCGCGCCCTGCTGGCGGATCGCGCGCGTCAGGCGCCGGGTATCCACACCGCCGATCCCGATGCGGCCGATCTTCGTCATCCACTGGGTAAGTTCACCGGTCGCACGCCAGTTCGAGGGTTCGGTCGGATCCCATTTCACCACCATCCCGGCTGCGGCCGGGGTGCCGGTCTCGTCGTCCTCGGGCGTGACGCCGACGTTGCCGACGTGGGGAAAGGTGAAGGTCACGACCTGGCCCGCGTAGGAGGGATCAGTCATGATTTCCTGGTAGCCGGTCATTGCGGTGTTGAAAACCAGTTCAGCGACCGTTTCCCCGGTGGCGCCGAAGCCCCTGCCATAGAAGATCGTGCCATCGGCCAGGGCCAGGCAGGCGGTGGCATCGCGCGGGGCGGGCATGGCGACTCTCCTTAAGGGCAAATTGGCCGAAACCTAAGGGCTGCGGGTGTCTGGGTCAAGACCGGATGGGAAATGGATTATCAATATAATTCAATGCCTTGCAGAACAAGGCCACGGTTGCGGTTCCAGGCGGTAAGGGGTATGTTGCCAGACTTGGGGAACCATGGGGAAGGTGCAACCATGCTCTTGCGCGACCGTTTGCAGGCGGCTTTGAAAGAGGCCATGAAGGCCAAGGATGCCGACCGGCTGTCCACGCTGCGCCTGATCAACGCCGCCATCAAGGACCGCGAGATCGCCGTCCGCGGCGAGGGCGAGGCCGGCGAAGTCGGCGAGGCGGAGATCCTGCAGATCATGGGCAAGATGGTGAAGCAGCGTCAGGAATCAGCCAAGGCCTATGAAGAGGGCGGACGGCTGGAGCTGGCAGAAAAGGAACTTGCCGAGATCGCGGTGATCCAGGAGTTCCTGCCCCGGCAGTTGTCCGAGGCAGAGGTCGCGGCGGCCGTGGATGCGGCGGTGGCGGAAACCGGCGCGGCCAGCATCCGCGATGTCGGCAAGGTCATGGCCGCCCTAAAGGCGAAATACACCGGCCAGATGGACTTCGGTGCTGTCGGCGGCTTGGTGAAGGCGCGGCTGGGGTAGAACCTGGCCGGATCACCCTGAACCCGTCGCCGGGGCATCTGACGCTAGGGCGCTTCAGCGCAAACGGGCAAGGCGCTCTGCGAGTTCGTCCTTCAGCGCGATGCGTTCCTCTTCCGACAGGAAGGCGCCCAGCTCGACCTCGCGCCCCTCGCCCTTGAGCGTCAGATAGTTCGGCACCGGTCCACCAGTCTTGTGCAGGGTGACGCGCAGCCAATAGGTGTTTGCATCCCATTCCCGGCGCTGCCCGCGTGGCCCGTGGCGGACAAGGTGCACCCTGTCGCGCGTAAGGCTGAGATCTTCGACGATGTCGCGGTCGCGGCCGTTCTTGCGGAGCGCGAACCAGATCGCCCAGATCGCGGCCAGAAGGAAGGGCAGCAGTGCCCAGACCACCGGACTGCCGAGAATGCCGAGAAGTGGCAGGGCGATCAGCGCGGCGGTAAGTCCCAGAAACCAGACAAACCCCCGCTGCGATAGCGAACGGTGCGGCCAGACATGCAGCCTTGCCTCTGTGTCAGGGGTGGAAAGCCATTCGTAGGGCATGGCGCAAGATTAGTCGTGCCGTCGGAAATGGAAAGAGCGTCAAGCCTAGAAGGGGGCTAGTCTTCCAGGGTTTCCAGAAAGGCGAGGAACGCGCTGCGATAGGCGGCCGGGTCTGCCGTGTACGAGCCCAGGTGATCCGCGCCGGTCCACAACGCTGTCGTCTTCCCCGGGTGTGCAGCGGCCAGAGCCTGCGAGGGGCCGACCGGCACGATTCTGTCGCCGCTGCCGTGGGCGATGAACAGAGGGCCGGGGAAGGCCGCGATGGTGTCGGCGACTTCGGCACGTTCAAGCGGCAGCTCCGACATGTAGGGCAGCATCAGGCCCGCAGCCCATGCCATCGGCCCGGGAAGAGGTTTGCCGCTCTGAGAGGCCAGCTGCCCGATCACCGCCCGGAAGCTGAGGGCCGGGCTGTCCAGCGCCACGGCCGATACGCGGTTGGCCAGCGGGCTTTGCGCCAGGAACTGGCCGAGTATCGCCCCGCCCATCGATTCAGCCACCACCAGAACCCCGGGGCCGTCCGGTCCGGGCGACAGGTGCGCGACCGCCGCCTCCAGGTCCGGCCACTCTGTCAGGCCGAAGCCATAGCGGTGGTCCGCCCCGCCCGGCGCCGAAGGGTCGTTGCGGTAGGTGATCAGCAGGACGGACCAGCCGGCCTCGTGCAACAGGGAAAGGTGCCGATAGCCATCCTCGCGCGCACCGGCGATTCCATGAACATAGATCGCCCGGCCCCGTTCGCGCCCTGCAGCCGGCACCTTCCAGGCCTCGGCCGGGCCGAGGGGTGTCGCGATCCGCACGACCTGGAATGGCAGCGACAAGGCCTGCATCGGATCGCCGCGATAACCAGGCGACATGGGATCCTCGGGCGGCGTGGCGGTGGCTATGAGCGAAGAGATGTTGCCGACCTTCAGAAGGTCCGTTGCGGCCTTGGCCAGAAAATGGCCGGTGGCGGCGACATAGCCGACCGCGGCCAAGGCAAAGATGAAGACGAACATCAGAACAAGGCGCATCCGTCGTCTCCGGTGTGAAGAAAGCAAAGGGCCCCGGGTCTTTCTTCCCGGGGCCCCCTTGTCAGGCTGTGCGCCTCAGTGTGCGTGGGACTTGTCCCAGTCCTCTCGCTTCGGCAGCTGCTCGAACGTGTGTTCGGGCGGAGGCGAGGGCAGGGTCCATTCCAGCGTGTCGGCGTATTCGTTCCAGTAGTTCTTCTCGGTCACGCGGCGCCCGGCGGTCAGGGTGTAGACCACGATGCCGATGAAGAACACGAAGGACGCGAACGAGATGAATGCGCCGATCGACGAGAACCAGTTCCAGTAGGCGAAGGCCTCGGGATAGTCGATGTAACGGCGCGGCATGCCCTGACGGCCCAGGAAGTGCTGCGGGAAGAAGGTCAGGTTCGAGCCGATGAACATCATCCAGAAGTGCAGCTTGCCTGCCCATTCCGGATACTGCCGGCCCGACATCTTGCCCATCCAGTAGTAGATGCCCGCGAAGATGCCGAACACGGCGCCCAGCGACATCACATAGTGGAAGTGCGCCACGACATAGTAGGTATCGTGGTAGGCGCGGTCCACCGGCGCCTGGCTCAGCACGATCCCGGTCACTCCGCCGACGGTGAAGAGGAACAGGAAGCCGAAGGCCCAGAGCATCGGCGTCTTGAATTCCACCGAGCCGCCCCACATCGTCGCGATCCACGAGAAGATCTTGATGCCGGTCGGCACCGCGATGACCATGGTCGCGAGCATGAAGTAGGACTGCTGCGTCAGGCTCATCCCGGCGGTGTACATGTGGTGCGCCCAGACGACGAAGCCCAGCACCCCGATTGCCACCATCGCATAGACCATCGGCAGATAGCCGAAGATCGGCTTTTTCGAGAAGGTCGCGATGACCTGGCTGATGATGCCGAAGGCCGGCAGGATGATGATGTAGACTTCCGGGTGGCCGAAGAACCACAGGATGTGCTGGTAGAGCACCGGGTCACCGCCGCCCGAGGGCGTGAAGAAAGTGGTGCCGAAGTTGCGGTCGGTCAGCAGCATGGTGATCGCGCCGGCCAGCACGGGCAGCGCCAGCAGGATCAGCCACGCGGTGACGAAGATCGACCACGCGAACAGCGGCACCTTGTGCAGGGTCATGCCCGGCGCGCGCATGTTCAGGAAGGTCGTGATCATGTTGATCGCGCCCAGGATCGACGAAGCGCCCGACAGGTGAACGGCGAAGATCGCCAGGTCCATCGCATAGCCGCCTTCGGCCGTGGTCGAGAGCGGCGGGTAAAGCACCCAGCCGACACCTGCACCGGTGCCAAGGTCGCCGCCGCCGCCCGGGGCAAATAGCGAGGCCACGGCCAGCGAGGTGCCCGCGATGTACAGCCAGAACGACAGGTTGTTCATCCGCGGGAAGGCCATGTCCGGCGCGCCGATCTGAAGCGGCATGAAATAGTTGCCGAAGCCGCCGAAGAGCGCAGGAATGACCACGAAGAACATCATCAGGATGCCGTGCGCCGTGACGGTCACGTTCCAGATGTGCCCGTTCGGGGTGCAGGTCGCGCCCGCATCAGCCACCAGGCGCATGCCTTCCTGGCACATGTATTGAACGCCCGGCTCCATCAGCTCCATCCGCATGTAGACGGTGAAGATGACCGAAATCAGACCGACGATCCCACCTGCGAAGAGGTAGAGGATGCCGATGTCCTTGTGGTTGGTTGACATGAACCACCGGGTGAAGAACCCAGGTCGTTCATGTTCGTGGCCGTGAATGGCTGCGTCCGCCATTGGCTTCTCCCGCTTTGGTATTCTCTGTCCTGCCGGTTGACGGCCCCAAAGCCTGGGTCCGCCCGGTTCCCTTGTGCTTCCGTCTTTAGCCGCGCCCGGTCGATGTCGCAATGTCCGACTTTGCCGCAGGGGGAAGAAATCTTGCCTGAAAATGCGTCTTGAAATGGCAACGGCGCGGCCCTGCCGGACCGCGCCCCATGACCTTTCCGCTAGCGCCTACTGCGAAACCGACTGAAGGTAGGCCGCGATATCCTCGCCACCCGCGGGCAGCTTGAAGGACATCTTCGATTTTGCGGCCGGATCGCCCAGTGCCTCTTTCAGATAGCCCGCCGGGTCGGCCGCATAGGCCGCAAAGCTCGCCGCGTCCCAGACCGCGCCGGTCGCACCCAGGGCGGCAATCGATTCGCCGTAGCGGAAGTCGGGGTCGGACGCGACGCGACGCCCGATCACGCCCCAGAGGTTCGGCCCGGTGCGGCCGCCTTTCTGGATTTCGGTTCCGTCGGGGGCCACGACCGAATGGCAGGCCTTGCATTTCTTGAACGCCTCCTCGCCCGCAGCCGGATCGCCCGCCAAGGCGGGGGCCGCAAGCGCGGCGGCGGCAATGGCCAGAAGGATGAACTTGCTCATGTTGTCCTCACGATCAGCGGAGGCCGGCAGACGCCTCACGACGTCGAACATGGGGGCACGAGGCCTTGATATGCAATAGCAACCTTGTGTTATGCGGCATCACACCCCGCAGGCAGCCCCCCGGAACCGGCGCGGGAAAGTGGCGATCAGGGCGGCGTCGAGGTCGGACATCGTGACCGGCAGGCCAAGGTCGACAAGGCTGGTGACGCCATGCTCTCGGATGCCGCAGGGGACGATTCCATCGAAGTGCGTCAGATCGGGTTCCACATTGATCGCGATGCCGTGGAAGCTGATCCATCGGCGCAGCCTGATGCCAATGGCGGCGACCTTGTCCTCGGTCGGGCGCCCATCCGGGCCTGGCCTGTCGGGACGCTGAACCCATACGCCGACCCTGCCGGGGCGGATTTCGCCTCTGACGTTGAACTCGGCCAGTGTGTCGATGACCCATTGTTCCAGTTCTCGCACGAAGCATCGGACATCCTGGCCCCGGGCCTTTACGTCAAGCATGGCATAGATCACCCGCTGGCCTGGCCCGTGATACGTATATTGCCCGCCACGCCCGACAGGATGGACTGGGAAGCGGTGCGGATCGACCAGATCCTCGGCACGCGCCGATGTTCCGGCAGTGTAGAGCGGCGGATGTTCCAGCAGCCAGATCGATTCCGCGGCGCGACCTTCGTGCATTGCGGCGACATGCGCCTCCATCGCGGCGACGGTTTCCTCGTAGGGCGAAAGCCCCGGCATGTGGCGCCATTCGACCAAGCTGCGCTCCAATCCCCAATGCGGCCGCGGATTCCAGCCTTACGCAAGGGCAAGGCCGTGCTACGATCACAGCCATAGAATCCCTTTATTTCCAGGAGTCATGCTATGAAGATCAGGGCAATTGCAACCTCTGCGCTGATGGCCTCGTTGGCCATGTCGCCGTTGTCGCCCGTTTCGGCCCCGGCCCGCGCCGACAGCGGCGATTTCATCGCCGGCGCGATCATCGGGGGCATCATTGGCAGCGCGGTGACGAACGAGAACAACAAGAAGAAGGCAGCGAAATCGACCAAGGCTGGAACGGCCAAGGCAAAGGCGCCCTCGATCAGCGCCGAGCAGCGCGCCGCGAACAAGGAGGTGCAGGTCGCGCTGAACTATTTCGGCTACCCTGTAGGCACCCCCGATGGCGCAATCGGGCCGAAGTCGCGGGCTGCCATCAAGGAATACCAGGCGTTCCTGGGATATCCGGCCACCGGCGAGCTGACCGAGCACGAGCGCACGATCCTGATCACCGCCTATCATCGCGCCGTGGCAGGGGGGCCGCTGGTAGCGCAGGCAGTTGCCGGCAGCATGCATGGCCTCAAGGCCGTGCTGATTGCCCAGCAGGACGAGATGGCGGGCCTGCCACCGGGCGGGATCATGCCGGCGGCGCCGGGCGATCCGGTGCAGGGCAGCGTGGCCGCCGCCGCGGCTGCCGCCCTGCCGAAGCTTGTGCCAGAGGCGCCACCAGCAGAGGAGGTGGCGGTCGAGGTCGCCACACAGCCCGAGCCCGGGGCCCTCGTGGCCGAGGCAGCGCCAGAGCTGCCTTCGTTCATGGGATCTGCGGCGGCAAAGGGCTCGCTTGCAGCGGAATGCGGCGCGATCAGCCTGAAGACCGCCTCAAACGGCAGGATGACCACGGTCGAGGGCATGCAGGATGCAAATTTCGCGCTGGCCGAGCAGTTCTGCCTCGCCCGGGGCTATGCCATGGCCACAAGCGACGAGCTTGCCGCGCAGATTGCCGGCTTCACCTCTAACCAGATCGCGCAACAGTGCGCGGCCTTCGGGCCAGTGCTGAAGGAACATGTCGCCGCAGTTTCGCTGAAACCCGCGGATGAGGTGCTTAAGGGCGTCGAGACCTTCGTCCTTTCTTCGGGAATGACGCCGGCGCAGTTGGCGGGCACGGCCAGGGTCTGTCTCGGCATGGGATATGCGCGTGACGAAATGGATGTCGCCATCGGTTCGGCACTGCTGCTGGCAGCGATGGGCGAGCGGGGTTACGCGGAATACCTGGGCCATCATCTGAGCCAGGGCTTCGGCGCAACCCGGCGGCCCGATCTGGCCATGGACTGGTATCAGCTGTCGCTGGATGCCATGGGACAGGGGCAGATGGTCGTGGCGCCGGGTATTGGCGGACGTGACGCCCTGATCCGCAAGGCGGCCTACACGATCAACGGCCGTGCCGCGGAACTGCAGCCTGCGATGCCCGCCCCTAACGTGCAGGAGGCCGCTCTGCCCGTGTTCGACATTGTCCCCGAACCCGCCCTCGTGGTCGAAGAGGCCGTGGTTGCGCCCGAGCCGGAGCCGGTCGCGCCGGCTGCCGATCTTGTGTCGGCAGGGGGAGCGACCGTTCCGCCAGATCCCGTGGTCCTGCCGGAGCCGTCGTCTGTGGTTCCGGCCGGGCCACCGGTGTTTGTGGCGCCGAAGGTCGCTGATCTGAGGATCGGCACGCCTGCGGCACGGCCCGAGCCCAGTGCAGCGGCGTCGGACGAGGCCGGGATCCTGGCGGTCGGCGCCCAGGCGGCGATTACGGCGGCGCGTCTGCCGCTGTTGATCTTTTCCAGCTTCTGAAGGGAGAAGGTGCCCGGTCTGCCCGCGCGGTCACATGCGCGCGGCCAGCCAAGGGGGGCGCGGCACATGCGAATCCCCCTTTTCTTCGCCCGCAACTGCCGCTAGATAGCGGGCGTCCCGATGGGGCATGTGCGGATGTGGCGGAATTGGTAGACGCGCAGCGTTGAGGTCGCTGTTCCTTAACCGGAGTGAAAGTTCGAGTCTTTTCATCCGCACCAACCCAGCCGGAGGCAGAGCAAAGGACGCAAGGGACTATGCCCCCTGCGTCCTTTTTCTTTCTGCGCACTTCTTGCCGTGGATGGTGGCGTATGACGTTTTCTTGCCTGATCATGTCGGAATTTTTCCCGTCAGCGAGCAGATTCGCGTCCAAATGACCGGCGATCGACGGCTTTCCTGCCCGAATTTCCCGCAGTTTCGGAATCGCCCCTCGGGCCACTGAATCTGCGTTGCAATGGGGCTGACCTTTCGCTTTAGTCGGGAAACAATAGAAGGCGCAGAGCGCCCGGAAGACCAGGGAGACACGGTTGACGCTTGAGTCCCGCAACGACGCTTTCGTCGTGTTTGAGCATGTCCAGAAAAGCTATGACGGCGTGACGCTGGTCGTGAAGGACTTGAACCTCACGATCGGCAAGGGCGAATTTCTGACGATGCTCGGGCCCTCGGGGTCTGGCAAGACGACCTGCCTGATGATGCTTGCCGGGTTCGAGACCGCAACCCATGGCGAAATCCGGCTGGACGGCGTGAACATCAACTCGGTGCCCCCGCACAAGCGCGGGATCGGCATGGTGTTCCAGAACTATGCGCTGTTCCCCCACATGACGGTGGCCGAAAACCTTGCGTTTCCGCTTGAAGTGCGCGGCATGGGCAAGACGGAACGCGAAGGCAAGATCAAGCGGGCACTCGACATGGTGCAGATGGGCGCCTATGCCAACCGCCGCCCGGCGCAGCTATCGGGCGGACAGCAGCAGCGCATCGCCCTGGCACGGGCGCTGGTCTTCGACCCCAAGCTTGTGCTGATGGACGAACCGCTGGGCGCGCTGGACAAGCAGCTGCGCGAGCACATGCAGTTCGAGATCAAGCATCTGCATGAAAACCTTGGCATCACGGTGGTCTACGTCACGCATGACCAGGGCGAGGCGCTGACGATGTCCGACCGCGTGGCCGTGTTCAATGACGGCAGGATCCAGCAGCTTGCACCGCCGGCCGAACTCTATGAACGTCCCGAGAACAGCTTCGTCGCCCAGTTCATCGGCGAGAACAACAAGCTGCCGGGAACGATCGAGGAGCTTTCGGGCGACAAGGCGCTGGTGCGGCTGCGGACGGGCGAACTGATCGACGCAACTGCGGTAAACATCAAGGAAAAGGGGCAGCAGACGCTGGTCTCGATCCGCCCGGAACGGGTGGAGTTCAAACCCGAGATGATGCCGCCTGGCGCCCATACGCTGGATGCCGAGGTGGTCGAGGTCATCTACATGGGCGACATCCTGCGCGTCGTTCTGAAAGTCGCCGGCTCGGACGACTTCGTGATGAAGATGCGCAACACGCTGGGCCAGACCCGTCTGGAACCCGGCCAGAAGATCAAGGTGGGCTGGCATCCGCAGGATGCCCGCGCGCTGGACCCTTGATGAAGGGCCGGGAATACCCGGTCGGTAGCCAGTGAAACAAACAGGGAGCAAGACATGAAGAAGACCCTCATCCTCTCTACAGCCCTCGCAGGCTTTGCCTTCGCGGCGCAGGCCGACGTGACGGTGATGTCCTGGGGCGGTGCCTATGGCGAGGCCCAGAACGAAGCCCACGTGAAGCCCTGGTCGGCAGCGACCGGCCATGCCGCCATCATGGTGGACAGCGACAACCCCGCGCCCGCGATCAAGGCCATGGTCGAGGCGGGCAACGTCACGGTCGATGTTGCCTCGGTCGAATATGCCGACGCGATCCGCCTGTGCGACGAAGGTATCCTGGAGCCGATCGACGCGGCCAGCCTGCCGCCCGCGCCCGACGGCACCCCCGCGACCGAGGATTTCCTGCCCGGTGCGATCACCGAGTGCGGCGTTTCGACCGACATCTGGTCGAACGTGTTCGCCTACGACACGACCAAGTTCCCCGAAGGCCCGAAGACGGCTGCCGATTTCTTCGACCTGGAGAAGTTCCCCGGCAAGCGCGGCCTGCGCAAGGGCGCCAAGGCGGTTCTGGAATTCGCGCTGCTGGGCGACGGCGTGCCTGCGGCCGAAGTCTATGATGTGCTGCGCACCCCCGAGGGCGTGGACCGCGCCTTCGCCAAGCTCGACACGATAAAGAGCCAGGTTGTCTGGTGGGAAGCCGGCAGCCAGGCGCCACAGCTTCTGGCCGACGGCGAGGTGGCGATGACCACTGCCTACAACGGCCGGATCTTCGCCGCTGTGGTGAATGAGGGCAAACCCTTCCAGATCGTCTGGGACGGCCAGATCTATGAGAACGAAATGTATGTCGTTCCGAAGGGGGCCCCGAACAAGGATCTGGCGATGGACTTCATCCGCTACGCCACCTCGACCGAAGGTCTGCGCGCCCAGGCGAAGCACATTTCCTACGGTCCGGCTCGCAGATCCTCGATGAAGGAAGAGCTGATCTTCAAGGATGGCAAGACGGTCATGGCGCCGCACCTGCCGACCGCGCCGGAAAACATGGGTAACGCGCTGGAAACCTCGGCAGACTTCTGGGTCGACTACGACGCGGAACTGAACGAGCGCTTCCAGGCCTGGCTCACCCGCTGATCCGACCTGCCGGGCGCGGTGCATGCCGCGCCCGGTTCTCTACCTGACGAGGGCAGGCATGGCCGAAGTGGCTGGCGAACTTCTGACGACTGCGGACGGGCGTCCGCTGAAGGCTGCGCTTCAGGCGGCGCAGGCGCGTGCACGGCGCAGGGCTTTTCTTCTGGTCCTGCCGCTGCTGCTTTTCGTGCTTCTGACCTTCCTCGTTCCGATCGGCTACATGCTGAAGCGCTCGTTTGAGCATGACGGTTTTGCTTCTTCGGCTCCGGCACTGGTTGCCTGGTTCGCCGAAAACCCGGACTTCGATCCCGCCAACCCGCCGGAAGAGGCTTTTGCCGCCCTAGTGTCCGACCTTGCCCGCATGCAGGTTGAAAAGACAACCGGTGTGGCAGGAACCCGCATCAATTATTCCGTGCCGGGTACGATCAGCCTGTTCAAGGGCGGCGCCCGCGTCGCCGCCGACCTTCAGCCGCCGTACAAGGAGGCGCTGCTAGCTGTGGATCCGGCCTGGGGGCGGCCCGCGCTGTGGCGTGGGATGGAGTCGGCCAGCCATGTCTACACCCCGGAGTTCTACCTGGTCGCCTCGGACCACAAGCTGACTGATGCCGGCTGGGCAAGGGGGGCGGAAAACGAACGGATCTACCTATACCTCTTCGGCAAGACTTTCCTGGTTTCGGCGCTGATCACCTTGATCTGCCTGGCTCTGGCCTTTCCTGTCGCACATCTGCTGGCCACTCTGCCGCTGGCAAAGTCCTCGCTTCTTATGATCCTGGTGCTTCTGCCATTCTGGACCTCGCTTCTGGTGCGCACGACCTCGTGGATCGTGCTGTTGCAGGAACAGGGCGTGGTCAACAACGTGCTGGTGGCGCTGGGGCTGATCGACAATTCCGGCAGGCTGGCGATGATGTACAACATGACCGGCACGGTGGTCGCCATGACCCATGTTCTGTTGCCGTTCATGATCCTGCCGCTCTATTCAGTGATGCGGGTCATCCCGCCCAGCTATGCCCGTGCCGCACGCAGCCTGGGTGCCACCAGCTGGACGACCTTCCGCAGGGTCTATCTGCCGCAGACCCTGCCGGGAATCGCGGCGGGCTCGCTTCTGGTCTTCATTCTGGCGGTTGGCTACTACATCACGCCGGCTCTGGTCGGCGGTGCGGACGGGCAGCTGATCAGCAATCTCATCGCATTCCACATGTCCAAGTCGAACTGGTCGCTGGCTGCGGCGATCGCGGCGATGCTTCTGGTATCGATCCTGTTGCTTTACTGGTTGTATGACCGGCTGATCGGCATCGACCGGCTGAAATTCGGCTGAGGGAAACGACCATGGCCCTGCCCACCTATGCCTCTCCGCTGGAACGCGTCTGGTATTACACCTACCTGGTGATCTGCGCGCTGATCTTTCTTTTCCTGATTGCGCCGATCCTGGTGATCCTGCCGCTGTCGTTCAACGCCGAGCCCTATTTCACTTTCACCGAAAAGATGCTGACCTTCGACCCCGAAGGCTATTCGCTGCGGTGGTATGACGCGCTTCTGACCCTGGGCCATCCGACGGCAGACGCACCCCGCGACGCCGCATGGTGGAGCACGGCCTGGGAGCGTGCGACTTGGATCAGGGCGGCGAAGAACTCGTTCTGGATCGGGATCTGGGCCACGATCCTGGCGACCACGCTGGGCACGATCGCGGCGCTGGGTCTGTCGCGACCGGAAATGCCCTATCGCCGGCTGATCATGGCACTGCTGATCAGTCCGATGATCGTGCCGATCATCATCATCGCCGTGGGGATGAGCTTCTTCTTCGCCAAGGCCTGCGTGGCGCCTGACAGCGCAATGGGCGCGATCTTCGGGATGTTCCTGTCGGAAAAAGGCTGCTTGGCCAATTCGCATCTGGGCGTGATCATGGCCCATGCGGTGCTTGGCATTCCCTTCGTCATCATCACCGTCACCGCGACGCTTTCCGGCTTCGACCAGTCGCTCATCCGGGCGGCTCATTCGCTGGGGGCGAACCCGCGCACGACCTTCTTCAAGGTCATCATGCCGTTGATCCTGCCCGGCGTGATCTCTGGCGCGCTGTTTGCCTTTGTCACATCATTCGACGAGGTGGTGGCGGTGCTGTTCATCGCCGGACCCGACCAGCAGACCATCCCGCGGCAGATGTTCAACGGGATTCGCGAAGCGATTTCCCCGGCAATCCTTGCGGTGGCGACGATCCTTGTGGTGATCTCCGTGCTGCTTCTGGCTTCGGTTGAACTTCTGCGGCGGCGCTCGGACCGGCTGCGCGGGGTGACGGGGCGGTAGGAGGTTCCCGATCGGACTGCGCCCCCACGTCGCTGTCCTGTCGCGACGCGGGGTGAAATCATGATGCGGCATCACGGCAGAAGGTGCAGCCAGAACCAGGCAGTGCCGATCGAGGCCGCTGTCGCGACCAGAACGGCGCTGGCGTTCACCCGTTTGCCGACGCCGTACATGTGGGCAAAGACATAGGCATTGACGCCCGGCGCCATGGCCGCCGTGACCACGGCGGACCGCAATGCGTCCACACCCAGGCCGAAGACATGGGCACCCAGAACCCAGGTGACTGCCGGGTGCAGGACCAGGGAGGCAAGGCTCACCATGAGCACCGGGCCCAGGTCACCCTCGATCCGGTAGCGGGTGAGCACGCCGCCCAGACCGAAAAGTGCAACCGGAATCGCCGCTCCGGCCACCATGTCCACCCCCGACCAGATGAAGCCGGGCAGCGGGTTCCCGGCCAGGTTCACCGCAAAGCCAAGAAGGATGCCGATCACCAGTGCCTGTGACAGGATCGCCTTGCCGATCTGCCGGGCAAGCGTCGCCCCCGAAAGGCCCCGGCCGCGCGAGCGCGCCCATTCCATCAGGGCGATGCCGAACCCGTACAGCATGGGCGCATGCAGCGAGATGATGGCATAGTTCGCCTGCAGGGCCTGCGCCCCATAGGCCCGTTCGGTGATCGCCAGGCCAAGAAGCAGCGAATTGGAGAAGAGACCCGCAAAGCCGATCGCGACGGCATCGGGCATCGCCCGGCCGAAGATCGCCATGGCGCCGAAGAAGCAGGCGAAGAAGCCCGCGAAGGCCCCGGTGTAGAAGCTGACCATCAGCCCGGGATCATAGGCGCTGCCAAGGTCGAGATGCGCGATGGACCGGAACAGAAGGCAGGGCACTGCGAAGGTCTGGGCAAAGCGCATCAGCCCGTCGATGGCGGACTCGCCAAGCCATCCGGCGCGGACGGCCGCATAGCCGAAGCCGATGACCAGAAAGACCGGCAAGATGACGTCGAGCAGGGCGCTCAATTCAGGCCGTGGCCGGGGATTCCACATCCCCTGCCTCCCGATGGAACATCCTGCAGTTGGCAGGCGGCAGACTCAGGGCAGGTTGTCATAGGTCAAGGTCATGCCGTCATGGGCCGGGGTGATGTGCGGCGGCAATTCCGCCCTGAGCGTCTCGTAGTCGAGGTCGATGTGCATGTTGGTCAGCACGGCACGGGTGGGCTGCGCCCGGGCGATCCATTCCAGCGCAAGAGCTAGGTGCGCATGGGTCGGATGCGGCTTGCGGCGCAGCGCATCGACGATCCAGCAGTCGAGGCCGCGAAGCACCTCCCAGCTTTCGGCAGGAATTTCGACGGCATCGGGCAGATAGGCCAGGGGGCCGATGCGAAAGCCCAACGCATCCATTGCACCGTGTTCGGCACGGAACGGGGTCAGCGTTACCGGGCCGCCCGCGCCGGTGACGAAAATCGGTCCCTCGATCGTGTGCAGATCAAGTATCGGTGGGTAGGGGCTGCCCTCGGGCTGGATGAAGGCATAGCCAAAGCGCGTCAGCAGAGCCTCCTGCGTGGGGCCGTCGGCCCAGACGGGCAGACGGTTGCGCAGGTTGAAGACGATCTGCCGCAGGTCGTCGATGCCGTGCATGTGGTCGGCATGGCTGTGGGTATAGACCACGGCATCCAGTGTGCCCACGCCCGCGTCGAGAAGCTGGTCGCGCATGTCGGGCGAGGTGTCGATCAGGACGCGCGTCGAACCTGCCTCGGTTTCGCGCGTGACAAGAAGAGAACAGCGCCGACGCCGGTTCTTCGGATTCGTGGGGTCGCAGGCGCCCCAGTCGCCGCCAAGGCGTGGAACCCCGCCCGAAGATCCGCAGCCAAGGATGGTGAACGAAAGCCGGGCCATCAGGCCGCCTTGGCCGCGAGGGCGGCACGGGGAAAGACACGGTCGAAGTTCGCGGTGGTGATCGCCGCGAACTCATGCAGGGCAAGCCCGAAGACCGGCGCCAGCGCGGCGGCGGTATGGGCGACATAGGCGGGTTCGTTGCGTTTGCCGCGATGGGGCGGCGGCGCAAGATAGGGGCTGTCTGTTTCCAGGATCAGCCGGTCGAGCGGTGCTCTGGCAAAAATGTCGCGCAACGCCTGCGATTTCGGAAAGGCCGCGATGCCGGAAATCGAAAGGGTGAAACCCATCTCCAGCGCCGCTTCGGCAAGGCGCGGCCCGGAGGAGAAGCAGTGCATCACGCAGGCGTAGGGGCGGCGCGCCATGCCTTCGGCCAGAATCGCCTCCATGTCCTCATCCGCGTCCCGGGCGTGGATGATCAGCGGCAGGCCGGTTTCCTGCGCGGCCTCGATGTGGATGCGAAGCGAGGTCTGCTGGATGGCCTTTGTTTCGGCGGTGTAGTGGTAGTCGAGCCCGGTCTCGCCGATGCCGACAAAGCGCGGGTGGCGGGCAAGCGAGACGAGGGTCTCGACCGTGACCAGCGGTTCTTCATGGGCACTCATCGGGTGGGTGCCGGCGGCGTAGAAGACCTCGGGGTGTGCCTCGGCAATGGCGCGCACCCCTGGTTCGTTCCCAAGCCGGGTGCAGATCGTGACCATGCGGTTCACCCCGGCAGCTCGGGCGCGGGCGATGACCTCGGGCAGTTCTCCAATCAGGTCGGGAAAGTCGAGGTGGCAGTGACTGTCAACCAGATCGGGAAGGGCAGGTGCGGTGGGGGACATCTTCGGGCTACCTCGGGGCGAGGCTCCCCGCCGTCTCGTCGACCTTCAGGAGCATATCCATCAGAAGCGCGGCGGGGTCAAGATTGACCGCCTTGCCGCGACGGGCGCGGGCGGAAAGGGATTGCGCAAGGTCGGCCCAGGCGCGTGCGGCAAGGGGGTGCGGTGCAAGCCGCTGCAGAAGCTGGGCTTCGCCTGGCGCGGCTTCTGGCGGCAGGGCACCGGTCGCACCGAACCGGGCAAGACGTGCAAGAAACAGGTCGATCAGGGTGACAAGAAGTTCGAAGGTCTCGGCCGCACCCCGAGCGGCGGCAAGGTCGGCCAGCGCCAGAGCCTGCGGTCGGTCAAGGCGGGGCAGGGTGGCAAACAGGCGGACAAGGGCTGCGTACAGCTTCAGGCCTTCGAGGTTGGTCAACCGGAAGGCCTCGCCCACCGAGCCGCCGGACAATTCGGCCAGGGCGGTACGATCCTCTGGCGTGATCTCGCCGCCTGCCTGTGTCAGGGCATCGGCCAGATCCTGCGGACCCAGCGGCGACAGCCGAAGTTCGCGGCAACGAGAGCGGATTGTCGGCAAAAGCCGCGCGGGTTGATGCGCGATCAGGAAAAGCGTCACGTTTAGCGGCGGTTCCTCCAGAAGTTTCAGAAGCGCATTGGCGGCGGCGGTGTTCATTTCATCCACTGCGTCGATGATCGCAGTGCGCCGTCCGCCGTCGGCGGCAGAGAGGGCAAAGAAGGACTTCATCCTGCGCACCTCGTCGATCGAGATGACCTGAGACAGGGCGGTTTCCTTGTCGTTCGCGCCGCGGCGAAGCAGAAAATGCCGCGGTTCGGCCAGTTGCAGCAGGCGGCGGGCGACGGGGTGGCTGTCGGGGATGTCAAGCGTTTCGGCCCGGGGGGCGGCGAACATGCCGCCGTCATCATCCGGTGTGGCCAGCAGGAAACGGGCCATGCGCCACGCCAGCGTGGCCTTGCCCACTCCCCTAGGGCCGGTCAGCATCCAGGCATGGTGCAGCCGGCCCGAGCCATGGGCGCGCAGAAACTCGGCCTCGGCAACGGCATGGCCGAAAAGCCTGTGCGTCTCACGCGGGTGGGGGGCGCCTTGCAGGCGATCGGGTTCGGGCAGGGGATCGGTCGCGGCCATGGCTGGCAGATTGCACAGGCAAGCGGGACGGGGGAAGAGGGGTAGGCGGGCAGTCGCCGCAGCGGTTGCCGGCATGGCAGCGAAATCACGCCAAGGGCAGGCAGTCAGGCAACAAGGTCAGGGCCACGCCCTGGCGCGCTGCGCATTGTCCGGCCTCAGATCGTCTGGGCGCCGGTCTTTTCCAGATCTTTGCTGCCTCCTGTTCCATTCCTGGATCGGTCCGGCTCAGCTCCGGCCGTTGGAAAAGGGCGAATCGCCGGGAAGCCGGCCGGTGCAGGGCCTATGCCTGGGGCAGATGGGGCGCGACCGCTGCCCAGGCGCGGGCGCCTACGGTCTCGGCGTCGGCGTCGGCATCGATCACCCGGAAACGTGCGTTCTGCGCGGCCAGCGCCAGAAAGCCGGCGCGGGCTCTTTCCTGGAAGGCAAGGCCCATGTCCTCGAACCGAAGCTCGGCACCGGGGCGGGCCGTGGCGCGCGCCAGGCCAACAGCGGGGTCGAGATCGAACAGCAGTGTCAGGTCGGGTTCGATCCCGATCATGAGGTCGTGCAGACGATTGACCGTTTCGGTCAGGTCGCCTCGGGCAAGGCCCTGAAAGACACGGGTGGAATCCGCGAAGCGGTCGGTGATCACGATCTCGTCGCGCGCCAGCGCCGGGCGGATGGTCTTTTCCAGATGGTCGCGCCGGGCTGCCGTGAACAGAAGGATTTCCGTTTCGGCCGACCAGCGGTCGACGTGACCTTCCAGCACAAGGCGGCGGATCTCTTCGGCACCAGGGCTGCCGCCCGGTTCGCGCGTCAGGGTCACGGCATGACCGGCAGCGCGTAGCCGTTCGGCGAGCAGGCGGCCCTGAGTGGACTTGCCCGAACCGTCTATGCCTTCGAGGCTGAGGAACAGGCCCGGCATTCAGCTGGCCGGCGATCCGACATACTGCCGGTAAAGCACCTCGGCCGCGGTGGTCAGCCGCTTGACGAAGCCGGCCTTGCCGACCGCCGCCTCGGTTACCAGCGGGACGCGCCGATCGGGCAGGTCGGGGACATGCACGATCAGTTCGGCCACTGGCGTGCCAGCGGCGACCGGGGCGATCAGCGGGCCCTTGTAGACGACCTCGGCGGTCATGCTGTCCTGGACAAGCGCCGGGACCAGCAGGCGCACATCTTCGGCCGGAACCAGGCCGACAGTATCGGCATCGCCCAGATGGACCTCGGCCTCTGCCACGCGGGCCCCTGCCTTCGCAACCGTCTTTTCGGAAAACTGGCGGAAGGCCCAGGCCACGATGCGTTCGGATTCCTCGGCCCGCGCCTTTTCCGACGGCAGACCGGTGATCACAAAGATGATCCGTCGGTTGCCCTGCTTGGCCGAGCCGACAAGACCATAGCCCGCCTCTTGTGTATGCCCTGTCTTCAGCCCGTCGGCGCCGACGCCCAGCTCCAGAAGCGGGTTGCGGTTGCGCGCATTTGCAGGTGCGCGATCCTTGTAGTTGAATTGGGTCTCGGCGAAGATCGGGTAGTATTCGGGGAAATCCTGGATCAGGTGCTGCGCCAGGATGCCGAGATCGCGCATCGACATGCGGTGGTTCGGATCCGGCCAGCCGCTTGCATTGGCGAAGGTGGAATTCGTCATTCCCAAGGCCTTGGCGCGTTCGGTCATCTGCGCCGAAAACGCCTCTTCCGAACCGGCCAGCCCTTCGGCCACCACAACGCAGGCGTCGTTGCCCGAATTGACGATCATGCCGTGGATCAGATCCTTCACCGTGGGGCGGTCGGTTTCCTGCAGGAACATGGTCGAGCCGCCCATTGCCTTGGCGCGGGACGAGACAGCGAATTCCGTCTCCATCGTGACCCGCCCGTCGCGCAGCGCCTCGAACAGCATGTTGATAGTCATGAGTTTCGACATCGATGCCGGGGGAAGCGGCACATCGGCGTTCTTGTCCATCAGAACGGTCTGCGTGGACATGTCATACACCCAGGCCGCGGTGGCCGCCGTCTCGAAGGCACGGGCGGGCAGGGCCGCCAGACCAAGGGCGAGAAGGATCAGGACAGTGCGCAGGCGCTGAAGCATCGGGGGCCTTTCGGATGGGTCATTGCAGGAAATAGGCGTCGGCGAATCCCGCGCCCTTGATCTTTTTCAGAAGCTCGGCGTCGCCCACGGCGACCACGCCCCAGACCGCCTTGCCGTCGCGTTCCGACCGCACGGGCCTGGCACTTATGCCGATTCTCGCCAGGGCTTCCACGGCGCGTTTGGCATTTTCTTCCTGAGAGAAGGACGCCACCTGGATCGGGCGGCCGGCCGCTACGGGCGGCGCGGCCCCAGCGGCGGTTTCGGGCGCCCGGGCGTCAAGCGGCGCGGATTCGATTGCCGTCACACCAATCCCCTCGGCCGCGGCGGCATCTGCAGCCTGGTCTTCCGCGGCAGCCTTGGCTGCGGCCCGCGCTGCCCTTTCCGCTTCGCGCCGGGCCTTCGCCTCGGCGCGGCGCTCGGCCCAGGTCTTGCGCTGCGGTGCCTCGGGGGCGGCTGCGGGCGCTGCCGAAACGGCCTCCGTTCCGCCCGAGGTGGCGGTCGGCGCGCCGCTGTCGGCTGCCTCCAGCGCCGAGGCGGCCACTGCGGCGGTACTCGCCGCAGTCTGCGCCGGCGCGGCAGGCGGGGTTTCTTCCGGGGCGGCTACCTTGGGGGCAGGGGCGGCCGGCGTCTCGACCTCGACCTTGCGCAGCGCCGTCACGCGCAGTTGCACCGGCTGACCGGCCAGCACGCCCAGTGCGTCTGCGGCATCAGAGGACAGCTGCAGCTTGGGCCCGGGGTTCCCCGCCTCGCGCCGGAAAAGGGCGCCGGCCACGGACTTGCCGTTTGCGAGGTTGACCATGATGACCCGTTCGGGATCCTTCACATCGGTTGCGGCCACCCAGATGCCGCCCAGCGAGGGCCGCCCGTCCCAAAGCGCAGTGTCGGTGGTCTGGTAGATTTCCGGCGCTTCGACTTCGCGTGCAGCCCCGGAGCGCGAAGGCGAGGCCAGCATGCCTGCGCTGGCACCGGCAGCACCCGACCCTGCGCCGCCGCTGGCCACGCAGCCCGCAAGCAAGCCACCCGCCGCACAACCCAACAGAATATGCCGGAGTACCGCTCTTGCCATGTTCCGCCCTCAAGATCGCGCGGTCTGGGCGCCGCGCTTTGGTTCCATCCTGCCGGTGTTGCTGCCAACCGGGCTGTTGCTGCGCCGCTGGTCCGGTCCGGATACGCCTGCCTTTTCGGCAAGCATACCGGCTTCGACGACCGGTGGAAAGGGCAGAGGCACAGCCCTTCCATCACGATCAGCGGAAAAACCCGCCGGATCAGCCCCCTGAGGCTCTGGCCGCAGCCCTTTCAGAATCACGAGACCCCGGGTATGTGCGATGGGCCGGAGGAGTGGCGGAGTGGTTTAACGCACCGGTCTTGAAAACCGACGTAGGGGCAACTCTACCGTGGGTTCGAATCCCACCTCCTCCGCCACTTGCCCTAGAGAAAGCGTTCTCCCGAT
>NZ_SJZH01000011.1:0-129611 GCF_004959785.1 Tabrizicola sp. YIM 78059 | reverse complement strand
CCTTGCAAACCGAGCGGCATCCACAAAAGAAGGTTGGTATCCGGCGCGGCATCGCGGTGGTCGTGGGTCTGTGCGGTGTGCTGATCGTGCTGCGTCCGGGCGGGGGCGACGGGTTTTCCATCGGCCATATCGCTGCGCTGGGTGCGGCGATCACCGGTGCGCTGACCAGTGTCATCGTGCGCAAGATCGGGAACGAGGAACGCTCGGTCGTGCTGATGCTTTACCCGATGGTCCTGACCTTCTTTGCCATGGGCGCGGTCATGCCCTTCGTCTATCGGCCCATGCCGGTCGAACACCTGGGCCTGACGGCGGTCATGGCCTTTCTTGGCATGCTGGGGGCCCTGGGCATCATTGCGGCCTATCGCGCCGCACCTGCGGTGATCGTGGCGCCGATGCAGTATTCCCAGATCCTGTGGGCCGCGCTTTACGGCTGGCTGTTCTTCGATGAGGGGGTGGATCTCTACACCGCCATCGGGTCAGCCGTCATCATTGCCAGCGGCATCTACATCGTCCTGCGCGAAGGCAAACCCTCGGTCAGCCGCCACCGCCCGGTGCTGGAGAACCGCTCGCGCATGGACATCGGCACCCAGCCGCGGATTTCCAGCTGGCTGAAGCGTTTCGAACGCGGCAGCGATCAGGTTTGAGGGCTCTTGCCAAAGCCGGGCGGAAGGGGTAACCCGCAGCGCAAGGTCGGAGCGTAGCGCAGTCTGGTAGCGCACCTGCTTCGGGAGCAGGGGGTCGGAGGTTCGAATCCTCTCGCTCCGACCAATTCAGGAAATCCCGACAAGATTTGCGCATTGCCGGTGATTCTGTCGCAGCCAGGGTGCCGTTTTCCGATCGTGCGGCCTGACCTGCGATCCCCCTGCCGGCGTAGCGCGGCACATGGCTTTGCGATTTTGGGGAGCGCTTCCCGTTCCCAAGCCGGCCTCGTGCCTCGGTTCCCGAGGGATGCGGGAAGAACTGCGTCAGCTTGGCCCTCCTGCCAGGTGATCAGGCTGGCAGATTCCGAACCTGGGAGACGACCAAGGAAACAACGTATCGGGGGCGGCCGCGCGTCCCCAATCCGAAAGTTTTCTTTCCTTGCCCGGCCCAAATGTGCACGACTTCGGCGCAGCGCGGTTCTCTTGCACGGATTGCCTGAAAGTCCGATGCGCCTTACCCCGGAAAGACCTGTCCCGCAGCCGGTGTGATGGGTGTTCCGATCGCGGTATTGCCGTTCAGTACGGCCACGCGCACCCGCATGCCTTCCGGATGCGACAACCATTGCTTCCCCGGCTTCCGTCAGGCCGGTGGCGCGCGGTTCCGGCGCCCGGGTCTTCCTGTGCTCGACCGTCGCGCGGCTGCGCCACTGGGCGACCGTGTTCGGATATGCGCCGGGCGGGCGGCTCTGCCGCGAAAGACAAGCCTGCGATCGCTGATTTGCGGCGCTGCGTCCAAACGTGGTTGTGGCGCACGCTTGTTCTCTGTGGCGGGCGTGCCGAAGATGTCGGTGATCGCCTTCGCCGCCATTGCGCCGACGGCGTGGTCGAGCGCAAGACGCATCAGGCAAGCCGGATCAACCTCCAGCGCCTTTGCGATCGAGGGCACAGGGTCAAGGGGCACCCTGTTCCGACCATTCTTCAGGAAGGTCACCATGTTCGCGTTCGGAAAGCTGGCCTCGCTGGCGATCGCGGCCCGGGTCTTCCTGTGCGCGAGGTTGCAGATACGGTCGGCGCAATCGCTTCCTGCCCTGAGCGTCAGAGTGACGGTGGGCGTCTGTCCGGATGCGCCAAAACCAGCCGCAGTTGCCGGTGAAGGCTGCGGTCGGGTCGCCAATAGCCTCGGGCACGGCGCGGCCCCGTTCCTGGCTGAAGCCATTCCCGCCGCCGTCGCCATGAAAGTCACTGTTCACGCCGCTGCCCTTTGTTGTCCAGGCGAAGTGGGCGACTTGGTCCTCCTTCATGGTGTGCTTCACCTGGATCCCCTCACCGGGGTTCAGGGCGTATCTCTGAACGCGGGCCCCCATCATGCACATGCTGCGGTGATCGACGACCCCCACCGGCAGTGGCTGAAGTGTGCGGATCAGCTTGGAGCCAGCGCGCGTGACGCCAGGCGTCCGCTTGCCAGTCTGAGCAAAGCCGTCCGACAGGCCATCGTGGTCGGTTCAGAGCAGCTTCGGCCCGATTGACACAGATCATGTTTTGCCTGCGCCGCCCGTGTTTGATTATCGAAATCGTCCCAAAGGCTCTGAAGGAGGATTCAACATGCGAAGCCTGGTCGCTCTGATAGTGGCTTCCTCGACATTCGGGCTCTCCGGGTGTGTCGGGGACAGAACCTTTGATCGCGCTGTGGTCGGCGCTGCAATCGGCTGCGCAGCAGGGGAAGTTCTGGTTGACGGCCGGTGTGTGGAAGGTGCCATCGTCGGCGCGGGCGTCGGCGTCCTGACGAAATAGGCAGGCAGCAGCCCCGAACCGGAACGTCAGCGATGCGCGCAAGCCGTCCTTGGTTCTGACCGCGGCCAAAGTCCGCAGTGCGGCCCGATGCTTTCGGTTTCGCGAAGGTGGAGGACGGCGGCCCTGGCCTCGTTGCTCGCTATGGTGTGCGGCATTGCCTGCGACCGAGGTGCCGCTGCGGCCCTTTGACGTGGTGGGGCTGCCCGCCTTGCCCGCGCTCTTCCGGGACGAGAACCCGTCGGGGGAAGTCATGAAGGCTGCTGCCAAGCTAGAGGCTCTCGGCCCTTCGGTGATGGTTTATGAGCTCGCCAGTACCGGGCCTTGCCCTGCACCGAGGAAGTGGCCGTGTTTCCACGCCTTCTCGCGCATCGTGGCCGAAACGAGGGGGCATTCATCGTCATGGATACTGCGCCAGCCGGGCATACGCTGCGTCTTCTGGCGCGACAGGTGCCTGTCACCGCCAGAGGACGCCGGACATGGGATCGGTTCAACGCGGGATAGGAAACCCCCGCTGACGCGACCCGAGGATCCAGATTATATGAAGGTCGTTCTTGTGGCCTTGCCAGAGACGACGCCAGTCACCGAGGCTGCAAGACTGCAGGACGACCTCCGCCGTGCGAAGATCTGGCCTGCGGCCTGGGTAGTAAGCCGGTCGCTGGTGCAGACGGGCATGCAGACGCGCTGCTGCAAAGGCGGATCGGTGGAGAGACGGTTCCGATCGAACGCATCTGCAGCGGACTGGCACGGCGTGTTTCTGCTGCCGTTCCTCGCAGAACCATCGGTTGGCATTTCGGGATTTCTGGTATTGACCTGAAGTGGCCTCAGGCTGGCAGGCGGACCACGCCCGCAAGACACCAGTCGGCAACCGCCTCGGCACTGGTCGGCAAGCCCTGGATCTCTTCCTCGGCGAAGCTCAGAAGCGCCGCAAGGTTGAGCCCGTTCACCCCGACCAGAACGGGCAGGCCGCGGTGCAGGGCTTCGGCAATCACCGGGGCCAGCCCCCTGCCTTCGGCCTCGCGCTTGCCGAACTTGTTGACGATCAGGATGTCTGCGCCGTCCAGCCTGCGTTCGACCTCGTGAACGGCCTGTTCCAGCGCGCCACTGTCGAGGATGCAGCCGCGCGCCAGGTCGCCGCGGTCCTCGCTGATGCGCAAGGTGGGGCCATCGGGCAAAACCTGCAGGTCCATGTCGCATTTCCTGCGGTCGGGACGTTCGTGATTGGATTGCACGGTTCCGGCAAGCCGCAATCCCCGCGCAGCCAGCCGGTTTGCAACCTCGGCAATCAGCTGGTCGGTGCGACCCCTGCCTTGCAGGCTGACATAGGCAATGCGCATCCATCCCTCCCCGTCGAAATGGCCCGCCCGAGGAAACCGGGCGGGCCTGATCTTCAAAGCTCGACCTCCCAGGACTTGTAGGAAACGGCCGCCGAGGCCGGCGTTGCATCCGAGATCTTGCGGATATTTGCCCAGGTCGCCTTGTAGTTCGGCAGGATCAGCTCGTTTACGCCAGCGTTCACGATGTTGCCCTGTGCCCCGTTCGGCGCGCCGAAGACCATGAAGGTCTCGTTCTTCCGCGCCGTCGGTTCCGGGTAGGCCAGCGCCTGCGTGGCGCCGACATCGTTGTAGATCTCCACCATGTCCCCCGGCTTGATGCCCAGTTCGGCCATGTCCTCGGGGTTGATCTGGATGAAGGGCACGGGGAAGCGGTCCATCACGAAGTCGTTGCCCTGGTCAAGGAACCAGTTCTGCCAGTTCATGTTTGCGCGGCCGTTGTTGATGAAGAAGCGGTGGTTGGCCTGCTGCTGGGCCTTGCCCGGAGCCTGCCAGCCGCGCCATTCGCCCATGCAGAACAGGGCCTTGCCGTCCTCGCGCCCGTGACGGGTGAAGACACCGTCCTCGTAAAGCCGGTTGGTCCCCACCAGCTTGCCGTCGGCAAAGCCCTTGACCGGCTCCAGCACGCCGTTGTTGCCCATGGCGCGCAGACGGTCGTAGGTCACCTCGGGGTTGGCCTGGTGGTAGCCGTCCATGAAGGCGTCTTCCTCGGTTTTCCAATCAAAGCCCTTGAACTGGTCGGCATAGTCGTTGCGCCCCTCCTCGCGCAGGACGCGCTCCAGCGCCTGGGCCATGCCGGCCGCGATCAGGCAGTCGGGCTTGGCCGAGCCGGGCGGGTCCATGTATTTCTCGGTCAGGCGCAGTCGGCGTTCCCCGTTCATCGAGGTCAGGTTCATCTCGCCGGATTCGACCGCCGGCAGGATGACATGGGCGGCCTGGCCGATCTGGCTGTGGATGATGTCCACATTGACCGAGAAGATGCCGCCCGCGTTGATCGCGGCCACGATGGCATCGACCAGCTCCTCGCGCGTGGCCCCGGCGCGGGCGTCCATGGCTTCCTTCACCATGTTGGACCGGCGGTTGTAGACGCGCTTGAACTCGGCCGCGTTCAGCGTGGTCTTGTAGTGGTCGTTGGCCCAGATGTGGTGCACCTTGCCGCCGCCCGCGATGATGAGCTGGTCGATGTAGGGCGCCGGGCGCCCCACATGGGCGTCGGAGGGCCGGTAGTAACCTTCCTGGTGACCGCCCAGACGGCAGCAGCCGCCGCCTTCGCGACCGACGTTGCCGGTGGCCAGCGCGATGTTCAGGAGCGACCCGATGGCACGATAGTTGTCGTTGCCCCAGATGATGCCCTTTTCATAGCCGGTCACGCACTTGCGGCGGCTGCCATCCTCCTTCGGCTTGGCGATCCATTCCGCGGCCTGGATGATCTGTGCCTCGGTCAGGCCCGTGGCGGCTGCACCGTCGGCCAGGCTCATTCTGCAGGCAGCCCGCGCGGCCTCATACGAGCCGAGCGCGGCGGGATGGGCGCTGTCGGCGGGCACCGCCACGTCGCCCTGGAAGGTGGACTTGGCGATGAAGTCGGCATCCACCCAGCCCTGGTCGGCAATGTAGGTGAACAGCGTGTTGTGCAGCGCCACGTCCGAGCCGGGCTTGATCGCCAGGTGCAGCACGTTTTCGGCCCCCGCCACCTGTTCACAGCTGTCCACTGTCACGGTGCGTCGCGGGTCCGAGATGACGACCTTCGCTCCGTTCTGCATCCCCTTGACCATGTGGTTCAGGAACAGGTTGGTCTGGCATTCCATCGGGTTGGTGCCGACAAGGAAGATGGTGTCGGTCACCTCGTAGTCGGCATAGTTGTAGTTCAGCTCGTCCACGCCCATGTCGCGGCTGGAATGGACCTCGGAATTGTACGCCGGGCGGTTGTGGATGCGGCAGTGCTTCACCTTCATCGACTGGAAGTAAAGCTTGCCGGTGCCCCAGGTGTTCTCATACCCTCCGGCGCTTCCGCCATGGTCGAACATCGAGACGTAGAGGTCGTCCTCGTTATCCTTGTCGATCACCCGGGCGGTGACGCGGGCCACCAGGTCCAGCGCATCGTCCCAGCTGGTCGGCTGCCAAGTGCCGTAACGCCAGACCAGCGGGTCGGTCAGGCGCTGCTGCTGCGTGCCCAGGATGTCGGAGCGGCGGTTCTCGGCCATCCGCGCCCCGCGGATAGACCCAAGGCCCGAGTTCACCTCGCAGGCCACATCCGGCTTGATCACCAGGTGCACGTCGCGGCCGTTCTGCTTGACCACGTTGTACATCGAGGGCGCATACCAGGCCTCGGTATCGGCACCCTGCTGCTTGGACAGATCCTCGCCGATCCAGTTGCTGTCGGTCGTGCCCTGGGTCTTCAACGGCCAGGTGTAGGCCTTGTAGCCGCATCCGACGATGCAGTAGTGGCAGGTCACGTTATGTTCCGTGGCGCCCGCGGGAATGATCGGCAGGCGGTCGATGTTGCGTTTGTAAGCCATGATCGCCCCCTTACCCTTGCAGCACGTTGGAAAGACGGCCGTAGATCAGCTCGTCCGCGCCTTCGGCATAGATGTCGCCCTTGTCGTCCACGCGCAGCGCGAACTGCGGCAGGTTCTGGGTCGCATGACCCCAGACCTGCTGGCCGCCCTTCTCGCAATCGAAACGGCTGAAGTGGCCCGGACAATTCAGGGTTTTGTCCGCGGCGTGGTAGCTCATGTAAAAGCCCTTGTGCGGGCACAGGACCGAAAAGGCGACTATGTCGCCATCGGGCCCGGCGCCGCCTTCCACCGCGGTGCCGAGTTTCAGCAGGATGCCGGGGCTGTCGGCGTCAGGATAGCCAATGTCCATCGGCTCGTTCACCTTCAGATCGGCGATGTTCGCCAGCTTGCTGGACGGGTAGTCCACGAGTGCCCGCGCTGTTTGCGCCTGGGCCTGCGCTGCGGGCATGACTGTTGCCGCGGCAGCCCCTGCGGCGCCCAGAACACCGCCGCGCAGGAACTGGCGTCGGCCGACATCGACCAGACGATTGCATTTCATGGTGGCTACCCTCCCTTGGCTCCCTGTCGTCCAAGGATACCGCGGGCAAGCAGTGGCGGGGATGGCCTTTACCGGGCTGCCGCAATGCAGCAAAATATCGTAATTGATAACTATTTTTTGGTGTTCGGATTTCCGAACATGGTGCGAGGGTCAGAGGCCCAGCTTCTGCATCTTTTCCCACAGTGTCGTCCTCGACACCCGCAGAAGCCGCGCCGCTTCGCCGACCTGCCCCCGAGTCCGGTCCAGTGCGGCCATGATTTGTGCCCTCTCGGCGCCATCGCGCACTTCGGAAAGGGGCCGCATCGCCTCGTCCACCGCGCGTTCCGGGAAAAGGTCAGCGGTCATCACCATGCTGCCTTCAGCCGCCTCGACCGCTCGTATCAGCCGGGCGCGCAGTTCGCGTCCGTTGCCCGGCCAGTCGTGGGCGCGGATCGCTTCTTCGGCACTGGCTGCGATCCCGGTCAACGGCTCCTTGCGGCGCGCGTTCAAGCCGGGAAACAGCTGGGCTGCCAGCCAGACCGCATCGTCAGGCCGGTCCGCAAGCGGCGGCACGACGATCTCGTGTGAGCGCAGGAGGGAAAGAAGATCGTCGCGCAAACCCTGCGCATCCCGGTCGCCGTGCGGACCGAGGGTCGCGATCAATCGGAAGCGGGGGGCGGCAAGCAAGGCAATCAGCGCGTCCTGCGCAGTGACGTCCAGCTTTCCAATCCCGATGACGACGAGCGTGCCCTCGCCAACATTGGCGACGGCCTTCTCCAGTTCTGAAGCGCCGACGCGGTCGCGAAATGCGTTGCAGACGATGATTGACGCGGCCCGGCGCTCGGACAGATCATGAACGCGACGGGCGAGGTGCAGCTTTCCCAACCCTTGCGCCCCCCGGATCAGCAGGGGCGTGTCCCGTGCCGCTGCCTCGCATATCTGGCGGTCCACGGTGCGAGCGGCAGCCGTGATGCCGGTTTCGGTCAGCATCTCCTGGTCGGCGCGGGGCCGCATGACGGTAGCCAGGCGGGTCAGGAACGCCGCGATGTCGAAAGGCTTGGCAATGTAGTCCGCCGCGCCCGACCGGATCAAGCGCACCGCTTGGTCGATCCCGCCCTGTCCGGTGATGAACAGGAACGGCGGCGGGTGCGAGGTGCGGGTCAGCGTGTCGTAAAGCTCCTCTCCCGTACCGTCGGGCAGGCGAATGTCGCAGATCACGGCATCGAGACTCTTGCGAGGTGTGCGGATTGCCGGCAGTGCGCGGGCTATCTGGCGGTGCCACTGCACCTCGGCGCCTTCCAGCGTAAGTCGCTGGACAAGAGAAGCCCCCATGATCTCGTCATCTTCGACCAGAACGATACGGCGGCCTTCAAGCATGACCAACACCCATCATTGGCAGGGCGACGCGGATCATCGTCCGTCCGTCGGCCCGATCATGGTGCAGCGTGCCGCCAAGTTCCGACACGATGTCATGCACCAGCCGCAGTCCGACGCCGCCGCCCGGAGGCAGTGGCCCCGAGGCAAGAAGCCGTCGGAGGTCGGCTTCGCTCATCGCGCTGCCGGTGTTGCTGACCAGGATGCACAGCCGCTCCATGTCATTGCTGACCCTGAGGCCGACCTGCCCGTTCGGCCCTGCCGCAGCTGCGGCGTTCAAGAGGAGGTTCAGTGCCACCTGCCGCACCGGTGCAGCGGGCTGGCTGGCAAGGGCAGCAGCTCCGGCCTGAACCTCCCATGCCAGCGCCAGATTGCGGCGGTGCGCCTCGGGCTCGAACAGGAGGCGCAGATCCTCGAAGTCTTCCGGCCGCAAGACTTGCCCGGCGCGGTCCAAGCGGTTCTGATCCAGCATCGCCCGCGTGACATCGCGCAGATGCGCCAGACCGCGTTGCATCAGTTCCGCCGATTGTCGGACCACATCCGGCCGGTCGGCATAGGTTCGGATCGTGTCGGCGGTGTTCAAGAGACCGCCCAAGGGGTTGTTCACCTCATGCGCCAGGGCCGAGGAAAGACGCCCAAGACTGACGAAGCGTTCGCGGTCAGCAAGACGACGTTCGGCTTCGGCCCGTTCTTCGACGGCGGTAGTCATCTGGTTGTAGGTCTCGATCAGGCGCGCAAGGCCAGGATCGCCATGGGGTATCTCGGCCGTAGGGATCGGGCGTGGTGCCCCGCCCGAGGCATCCATCGCCTGCGCAAGGGCGCCTACCGGCCGAAGGATGTGCGCAACCGCAAGCCAGCCGCCAAAGGCCAGCAGTGCTGTCGCCATCGCATTGCCCAACAGAAGCCACAGCGTCATCTGCCGCCGCTCGGCCAGAAGGTCCGTCACATCCAGTTCGGTGACGATCCCCCCGACGGTGCGACCCTGATACTGCAGTGGAGCGCTGACTCGCAGGACCGGATCCCCGGTCATCCGCACGGCTTCCGGGGCCACGGCACCGTCGCCGAAGGCCGCAGCATCCACGCCCACAGGTGCGCGGCGTGGGTCGGTGGCCGCAAGAACCAGGCCGCGTTCGTCGGCCACGACTGTCAGTAGCAAGCGCTGCCCGTCACTGGCCTGGCGCGCACGGTCGAGGATATCGTAAACCTCCCAAACGTCTTGCCGCAGGACGGAAGGCCCCAGTGCGACCGAAAGTCCCTCGACATGCAGCCGGGCAGTTTCGGACATACGGGCATCCTGCACCCGGTCCAGCGCACCCAGCACACTTTGACTTGCCACCAGGCCAAGGACGATCATCAGCGCCGCCGTTATCAGTGGCACCCGCAAGGTAACCGGCATGTTGCGAAAGGGCTGCATTGCGATCATCCGCCCGCCAGGGCAGCCATGCGGACGGCGATGCCGTCGAACAGCGCACGGTTTGCCGGGACAACCGCATCAAGGAACAGCAGGCGCAGAACCTCCTGGCCCTTGTCCGCCGTCGCCAGGCCCTGCAGGGCAGCCATGCAGGCAGTGATCCGGATCTCTTCCATCCGGTCGCTGCGTGCAACAAAGGGTGGAAAGCCCAGCTCCTCGGACCGTGAAATCACACGTGTGCGTGCTGTCAGGTCGGGCTCGACGCTGTTCAGGACTTCCCAGACATAGCCATCGACGCTGCCCGAGCGTGTCAGTCCTCCAGCAACCGCGCGCACGACATTGCGATGCCCGTAGGTAAAGATCGAACGTGAAAAGAACCCGTCGGGCGAGGCGCCGATCCGGGCAAGGTCCGACGCGGTGACAAGGTAGCCGGAATTGCTGTCCGGGTCCGAAAAGGCATGCGTCCCACCCTTCAGATCGGCCAGACTGGCCGCGTCATCGTCGGCGGCGACGATCAGGTAGGACCGATAGAGCGGCGCGCCCCGCCAGACCGGCACCCCGAGCAAGGACAGTTGATCGCGGTGCTGAAGGTAGGGATAACCGCAGGTCCAGGCCGCATCGACCGATCCATCCAGCAAGGCACCTGTGATCTCTTGATAGGTCCGCCGCTGGACCAGTTCGATCTCGCTTGCCATCGCCTCGGCCAAAGCAGTGCGGAGCGCAGAAATCACCGCGGCGTCGTTGTCCAGAAAGACCGGCGTCAGGGCAAAGCGGAAAGGCACATTGCCCTGCGCACGAACCATGGGTGCCGCGCAGAATGCCGCGCCCGCTAGCATTGCACTTCGCCGGGTGTGCACTCCGTCCTCCGCAAATCTCGGGGTCGCACCTCTCAGTGCCCTTGGCAGCAGGGATCTTGATCCTTGCAAGATGATCCGTCAAATCGGACTTCGACGGTGCTGATGCCAGCACAAGATCCAAAGGGGGCCGTAACGTCTGATGCAGACACCGTTGCGGCGCTGGCCCGTCCGGACCGTAGCCGTGTCTTGCAAGCGGGCAGGGATCGATATTCTGCCCATCAAGCCGGCTTATTCCTCGGGTTGCTGTTGACGGTTGTGCTGCTTTCCGGGTTCCAGGGGCCGGTCATCATTGCCCATCCGCTGCTGATTGCCCCGATCGCTGTGCCGATCATCATCCAGTCCTGCGGCATCGTCGCGCTTGGCTATGCTTGGGCCGTTGCGTGGAAAGTGCCCCACAAGATGGCAGCGGCCTGCGCATTGATCGGTGCATCGCGTTTCTTCGAACTGGTGGTTGCGGTGGCTGCCGGGCTTTTCGGGCTGCACTCCGGCGCGGCTTTGGCCATCGTGGCCAGCTTGCTGGTCGAAGTGCCGGTGATGCTGTCGCTTGTGGCCTTTGCCAGCCGCACCGGGTCTGTTGCACAGATCCTGCGAGGGAGTCATCTTGTGAATCCAGCGTGATAGCGGATTGGCACAGCAGACCTACACCACCGACGCACAAGACCCGGCGCTGGCCGAGCTATCGAGCCATTGAGGCGCCATCGGCTCGAGCCCAATGGCGATGGACGCGCTGAAGCGCCGCGTCGCCGACGATCTGGTTGGATCCAGCCATGCCGCGGGAGGCGGAGCCGACGGGTATCTTGTCTGGTTGACGTTGAGGGCGTCGTGAGGCGGCGCCAGCTTCGTCGATGCAACTGAAGTCTCTGGCGCAGCAAGTGCAAGCTGACGCTGAAAACCTGCGACTGCCCCGGGCAAGAGCGTCAAAGCAGCCCACCGCCCGCCACCCAGCGGAGAGGTCAACTCCGAACGGCCGACAGGTTCGACCTCACTCTGGCATGTGTTCCGGCACAGAAAACAGCGCCACCCCTTGAGTTCAGGGGGGTCTTGCGCATCACGATCTTGAGGGGTGGTTTGGTGAGAGGCTGGACAACGACCCAAGCGGGGCTCGTTACGGCTGCTTCCTTCCGGACCTGACCGGGTTGGCGAGGCGCTTGCCCGCGCCAACCTCTCGCTTGTGCATATAGGCCAGCGGCGGGGGCGGCGCAAGGTCGGCTTCGGGATGGGGCCGCGGGTGGCCGGAGCATTTGTGCAGTACGGTGACCTGCCGGCCAGGGTCGGGGTCACCCCGGGCGGCCGGCGGGGCCTGTCCGGCGCCTGTATCCGCCTGCCCGGATCGTCATGCCTTCGTTCAGAACAGCAAGACCGTGGCCTGGTCCGTCCCTGTGCATTAACCTGCCGCCGAAAGGGGGTGGCCCATGTCCCGACTCATCCGTATCGACTGGCCCGACAACGGCACGCCAGACCTGCCGCCAGCCCTGAGCCTTGCGGAATGCGAGGCGCGGCTGGCATCGCTGCGCGCAGCGGCTGCGGCAGCAGGCCATGACGTGATCGTGATATATGCAGACCGCGAACATGCCGCGAACCTGCACTGGCTGACAGGGTTCGATCCCCGCTTCGAGGAGGCCGTTCTGGTCGTCACCCCCGGTGATGCGCTTCTGCTGGCCGGGAACGAATGTCTGGCCTATACGTCGGTTTCTCCGCTGGTGCGTGGCGGGCTGGTGCGCGTCGGGCATTGCGCCAGCCTGTCGCTGCCGTCGCAGCCCCGGGCTGGGCGGCGGCTTGTCGATTGGCTGGCCGACATGCTGGGCACCGATGATCGGGTCGGGGCGGTCGGCTGGAAATGGTTCGGCGAGGATGAGGTGGACGATCCCGCCGGCACCCTTGATCTTCCGGCCTTTCTGGCCGATCCCTTGCGCCTCCTTGCCGGCCGGGTCGAGAATGCGACCCCTCTGATGATGCACCCGGTGCATGGGCTGCGGGCCCGCGTTGATGCCGTCGGCATTGCGCGGCTCGAATTCGCCAATCACATGGCTGCCGCCGCGCTGAAGCGGCTGGTCTTTGGCCTGCGCGAAGGAATGACCGATTTCCAGGCCATCGAAGCCGCGCGGCTTGGCGGGCTGCCGCTGGGATGCCATGCGACCTTTGCAGTGGGAGAAGCGCCGGGCCTCTGTGGCCCGTCGGGTGCCCATCTGACCCCCGGCCAGCCTGTCAGCTTCAACATCTGTCACTGGGGCGCGAACATCTGCCGGGCAGGCTGGCTGGCACGGTCGGCGGCGGATCTGCCCGCCACGGCACGCGATTATGTCCAGACTTTCGTCGAACCCTACGTCACCGCCATGTCCGACTGGTGCGCCCTGATGCGCCCCGGTGTCTGCGGCGGATACGTCTGGTCGCACATGATGGCAGCACTGCCGGCCGAGACCTTCGGCATAACGTTGAACCCCGGCCATCTGATCGGGTTGGACGAGTGGATTTCCTCGCCGATCCGCGAGGGTTCGACCGATCCGCTGGCCAGCGGCATGGCCATGCAGATGGACGTGATCCCGGCGCATCCCGCCTATGGCTCCACGCGGATGGAGGACGGCTATGTCATCGCCGACGACACCCTGCGCGCAACGTTGGAGCGCGACTTCCCCGACGTTGCCCGGCGTTGCGCGGCACGTGCAAGCTTCATGCGAGATGTCGTCGGCATGGATGTGCCGGACACCTTGCTGCCCCTTGCCGATACTTGCGGGATCGTGGCGCCCTATCTCTTCGATCCGGCGCAGATCGTGATCTGCTGACCGCCTGCACGGGCAGGCCGGCCTTCGCGAATACGGGTCGCAAAACGGCCTGTGCCAGGGCGGTTCTGCACCCGGCCGGGATGTCAGATAACCCCGGCCATGCGGGCGCCGGTCAGAAGATCGGGTGCCAGGTGGTGCGCCCAGCGGCCCTGGCTTGGCACCACATCGGGCACCTGCACCACGACGCAGCCGGCGCGATAGGCCGCCTCGGCCCCGGTTTCGCTGTCTTCGAACACCAGGCATCGGCCCGGGGCCACGCCAAGCAGCCGGGCCGCCAGCAGATAGGGCTCGGGCGCGGGCTTCGGCGTGGTCACGTCGTCCAGTGTGACGACATGGGCGAAGGCATGGGCAATGCCGGCGAGGTCAAGCTTGCGGTGCGCGCCTTCCCGACCGGTCGAGGTGACGATTGCCATCGGCTCGCACAGGGCCGCCAGAAGTTCGGCAGCCCCGTGTTTCAATTCCAGCCCGCGATCGACGCTGGCGGAAAAGGCTTCGCGCCAGTGGCGGTTCACGGCTTCCAGGTCGGCATGTGGCAGGGCTGCGCGGATCATCCGCGCCGCGGTGGGTTCGTCCTTGCCGACAAGCGCATGCATGAAGGCTTCGTCCACCGCATGTCCGTGGGCAGCAAAGGCAGCCATGCCCGTGGAAATGGCAATGCTTTCGGTGTCGATCAGCGTTCCGTCCAGGTCGAAGAGCAGCGCGTCAAACATTTCCGGTCTCCAGCACGACCGGTGCAATAGCCCATCAGAGGTGCAGCCGATAGTGGGCAAAACCGTCAGGCCCGGTGCCGATCGGCACCGGGCGATAGGCGGCGATGTCGCCCTGATAGGACGCCGATCCCGGGCCGGCGGTGATGCGCAGGGTCGTCCCGGGCATCGGCAGAAAGTGCCAGGACCGCGCCGGAGGCGCCCCGACGGTGCCCTGCCGGCGGATATATCCGGCCAGCACGTCCTGTGTCCTGGTGCCGGCTGACAAAACGATTTCGGGCGGGCAACCGGGCCGGACCGAGATCGCCCGGCTGGCCCGGTGATTGTTCGTGACCAGCACCACCTGCTGGTCCGGGTCCAGCGGAAGGCCATCGAGGCGCAGGCCCAGGATCCGGCGCGCCTCCGGGTGGATCAGCCGCCCGTCGGCGTCGAACCTGGCCGGCTGGCTGAGGTCGATGGCATAGGTCAGGGCCGGGATCGTCTCGAAAGTGAAGGAAGGCACGCTTGTATCATGCAGGGGCATGTCGGTATCACCCGGGGCGATCTGGCGGAACAGGGCGGCGGACTGTTCCAGCCAGTCGGCAATGCAGGCGCCGCGCATCACCATGGCGACAATGGTGTTGGGGAACGTGTAGAGGTCGGACAGGTTGCGTCTTTGCAGGGGGCCGGCCGGGATATCGGTGAAGTTGCCGGCGCCTCCGCGACCGCCCGACCGGAACGGTGTGGCCGAGGCCAGGATCGGCAGGTCCGCCCATCGTGTTCCGGCAAGTGCCTGACGGACATGGTCGGTCTTGGCCACTGCGATCAGATCCAGCGCCGCGCTGGGCGCAGTGGTGGCGAAATGGGTGTGCAGGGGCGTGCGGCTGTGGCCGATGATCCGCCGCGACCAGGCCAGTGCAGCCCGGTGGTCGGCCGAGATCGCCCGGCGCAGCTGGGGGGCGGCAGGCATTGCCCCTGCCGATCCTTCCACGAGCCTTGCCGAAGCCGCTGTCACGCGCCAGCGTCGGCGGCCTTCGATTGCGCGAGCGAGCGTAAGGTCGATGATCCCGACATGGCTGCCGCAATGGCCCGGCATCACCGCCGGTTTGCCCGCAAGCAAGCCCCGCACCGGATCGACCGCTGCCGCGGCTGCGACTGCCGGCCCTGGAAATTCCATGTGGCTATGGCCGGCAATCACCGCGTCGATCTCTGGCATGGCCGCCAGGGCGGTTGCAGCGTTTTCCATACCCTCGACCGCATCCAACGGGCCGATTCCCGAATGGGCCAGCGCCACGATGACATCTGCCCCCCGTGTCCGCAGCCGGGGCAACCAGGCCTGCGCCGCGGCGATGATGTCGCGCATCCGGATCCGGCCGCCCAGATGGTCGCGGTCCCAGATCTCGATCTGGGGCGGGGCAAAACCGATCACACCGATCCGCAGGGTCTGCGCCCGGCCTGATGCGTCGGTCAAGCGCCGCCTCATGATGGTGAAAGGCGGCACGAATGTCCTGTCGCGCGCCGGGCTGCTGCCCAGGCGGGTGACGATATTGGCGGACACGACCGGAAAGTCCGCATGGGACAGGGCAGCGGTCAGGAAGTTCAGACCGTAGTTGAATTCATGATTGCCAAGCGTGACCGCATCATAGCGCAGCGCATTGAAGGCTGTGATCACCGGATGCGGCCGGCGTCTGCGCCGGGCATTGGCAACGTAATCGGCCAGCGGATTGCCTTGCAGAAAGTCGCCGTTGTCGAACAGCAGACTGTTCGGCACCTCGGCGCGGGCCTGCGCGATGACGGCAGCGATACGGGCGAGACTGCGACCCGGCAGCGGCCTGTCATGACAGTAGTCATAGGGCAGAAGGCAGGCATGCAGATCGCTTGTGGCGATCAGCCGCAGGCGGATTTCCGGGGCTTCATCATCCCCGGGAAAGGCTGGCGGACCGACGTCCGGATTCCCCGCCGCATCGTCCAAGATCTTCGAAACCGGCAGGCAATTGCCGACAGACATCGAGCTCATGCTGAACAAGAGCCTTCCACGACAAGGCCGATGACTTTTCTGCTGGACCAGGGCATGCCGGACAATCGATCGCCAATGTGAAACCTGTTGGTTTTTATCGCAAAAGTTGTGTCCTGGTTATGGCGGATCGATGATTTTCAATCCCGGGTTGCTTTTTCGTCGCAATCCTTGACGGGGCCTGCTGCCAATTGGCGCGGCGATCGGGACAATTCTGTTTGTTCCCGCGCGCTGTTCACTGGCAATTCCCGATCCGAACTGGCATTTCAGCACCCGGCGGTTCTGGAGGCCGCACAGGATGAAGATTGCCGAATCCGTAACCTTCGGCGGGTCGGGTCTGGATCGGGCCGCGGCGATCCGCAGGGATCCCCGTCGCCTGTCCAGTGCGCTGGCGTCCGGCACCGTGCTGCCTGTCTGGCGTGGCAAGCCGCTGGTCGGCCCCGGTGACGCGCTTGGCTGGGTGGCCGCGGACCATCCCGCCCTGGCCCATGCTGCTGCGCCGGTGTTCCTTGGGCTTGACGAGGGCAGGGCACGCTTTGCCGCCGACATCTCGGACTGGTCACCCGAAGCCGGCGCCCAGGCTGTCGTTGCGGGGTTCTTCGATCCATCGGTCCAGCACCATCCGGCACTAGGTGATCAGGCAGGCTTCGTCGAACTGCGCGGGGTCATGACCCGGCTTTCAGCCAGGGATGCCGAACTTGCGGCGACGGCCAAGGCGGTGCTTCAGTGGCACCGCAGCCATGGGTTCTGTTCGGCCTGCGGCGCGGCCTCCGACATGGCCGAGGGCGGCTGGCAACGCATCTGCCCCGCCTGCGGCGCGCGGCATTTCCCCCGAACCGATCCGGTGGTCATCATGCTGGTGACCCGGGGAAATTCGGTTCTGCTTGGCCGCAGCCCGGGTTGGCCGGAAGGCATGTATTCGCTGTTGGCAGGCTTTGTCGAGCCCGGCGAGACCATCGAGGCCGCCGTCCGCCGCGAAGTCCTTGAAGAGGCAGGGGTGCGCTGCGGCCCCGTGACCTATCTGGCCAGTCAGCCCTGGCCTTTCCCAGCCTCGCTGATGATCGGTGCGCGGACCGAGGCAATTGACAGTGCCCTGACGCCCGATCCCGAGGAACTCGAGGCCGCGCGATGGGTAACGCGCGAGGATCTGGTCGCGGCCTTCGCGGGCCGGCACCCGCAGATCCGGCCGCCGCGTCCCGGCGCGATTGCGGGCTTCCTCCTGCGCAACTGGCTTGCCGACCGGCTGGATTGACGTAATGGTGATGCCTCTCTGCAACAGGGACATCAGGGAAGCCGAATGAAGCTGACGGCCAGGACCGATATCGCGGCACCGATTGGCTTTGCTTACGCAAGCCTTGCGGACCATTCGGCCTGGGAGCGCGAGGCCGTCCGCCGCGGCGCCGATATCGAGCGTCCGGCCGACATGCCGCTGACCGGTGTTGGCGCAGGCTGGCGCGTGCGTTTCCGCTTTCGCGGCAGGCTGCGCAAGGTCGTGTTGCGCATCGATGAACTGGTCCCGGATGAAAGGATCGCGGTCTCATTCGAGGGGCAGGCGATGTCGGGGACATCGGTGATGGAACTGACGGCGCTGTCACCGGGCCGGACCCGCCTGCGCGTCATGCTTGACGTGAAGCCCAAGACCATCACGGCGCGGCTGTTCATCAACACGCTGCGCCTGGCGAAGGGGCGGGTGACGGCCCGGTTGGAGGCCCGGCTTGCCCAGCTCGCTACCCGGATCCAGGATCGCTATATCCGCAGCAGGGCCGCGTCCGCGCGCGACTGATCCCGCCTAACCGCGTTCCCGGTCGGCCGGATAGACACCCAGAATGCGCACCTCGGTGGTGAAATAGCGCAGTTCCTCCAGCGCAAGGGCAACGTTCGGATCCTCCGGGTGGCCCTCTATATCGGCGTAGAATTCCGTCGCGGTGAAGGTGCCCCCGACCATGTAGCTTTCCAGCTTGGTCATGTTCACGCCGTTGGTCGCAAAGCCCCCCAGCGCCTTGTACAGCGCGGCCGGAATGTTGCGCACGCGGAACGTGAAGGTGGTGATCATCTTGCCGTTGCCGCGGCGGCTGTGGTCGGGCGTGCGCGACATTACCAGGAAGCGGGTGGTGTTGTTCGCCTGATCCTCGATATGCCGCGCCAGCACGTCCAGGCCGTAGATTTCGGCCGCCAGTTCGCTGGCCAGTGCCGCGCGGGTCCGGTCGCCGACCTCTGCCACTTCGCGCGCAGCGCGGGCATTGTCGCTGCTGACGCGGCCCCTGATGCCATGGGCCTTCAGGAAACCCGCGCATTGCGGCAGGATCACGACATGGCCGTAGGCCTCCTTCACGTCCTCCAGCCGCGCTCCCCTTACCCCCAGAAGATTGACATGCACGCGCACGAAGGCCTCGTCCACGATGTGCAGCCCCGCCTTGGGCAGCAGCGAATGCACGTCGGCCACCCGGCCATAGGTGGAATTCTCGACCGCGAGCATGCCAAGATCGACCTCGCCGCGGGCGACCTTTTCCACGACCTCCTCGAAGGTGGTCGAGGGAACGGGCTCCATGTCGGGGCGCGATTGCTGGCAGGCCTGGTGCGAATAGGCCCCGAGTTCGCCCTGAAATGCGATGCGTCCGGTCATCTGCTGGCGTCTCCGTTCCGAAAAACCCGCGGATAGGGGCGTTTCGTCGCGCGTCTACACCTTGAAACCTGCGGGGGGAAGCGGATAGATAGCGCGCAACTTCAGACCCAAGACAGGTGACCCATGTTCGACACGATGACGATGACCAAGGCGGTGGGCGCGGTCTGCGGCTCGCTTCTGGTGCTCATGCTGGCGGGCTGGGCGGGCGATGCGCTTTACACGGTGGGTCATGGCGGCGGCCATGGCGGCGAGGGGCTGACCCAGGCCTACACGATCGACACCGGTGATGCCGGCGGCTCGAATGCGGAGGCCGAGGCTGCGCCGGATCTGGCAACGCTGATGGCTTCGGCGGACCCGGCGGCAGGCGAAGCCGTCTTCCGCAAGTGCGCCGCCTGCCACAAGCTGGACGGCACCGACGGCGTCGGCCCGCACCTGAATGGTGTCGTCGGCCGCAATCATGCCGCCGTGGCAGGCTTTGCCTATTCGGAAGCGATGGCCGCGAAATCGGCCGAGCCCTGGTCGGAAGAAGCCCTGTTCGAGTTCCTGGCGAACCCCAAGGCTGCGATTCCCGGCACCAAGATGGCCTTTGCCGGCTTGCCGAAGCCCGAGGACCGGGCGAACCTGATCGCCTATCTGGCCGCCAATCCCTGAATCCCGCGCACTGCGCGCGCACCGAAGCCGCCCCTCGGGGCGGCTTTGTCGTTTCGGTCGCCCTGTCCCCGGATGCATTCACGCAAAAGCGTGTCGCGATCGCGGCATGTTGCCTCGACAAAGCAGGATTTTGCATAAATGAATTGACAGGGCGCTCAGTCAGGGAGGGTGCGGATGCGGAAGTCTTCGCAGGCGATGGCAAGTGTGGCGGTTCGGCGGATCCTGGGGCCGGTTGCGGCGGCCGGGGCGCTGATCCTGGCACTTGCGGCGCAGACCATTTCCGTCCGTGCAGAGGAGGTAATCGTCAGTCACGGCATCTCTACCTTTGGCGACCTGAAGCTGCCGGCGGATTTCACTCATCTTCCCTATGTCAACCCCGACGCCCCGAAGGGCGGCGAACTCAGCCAGTGGGCGGCCGGCACCTTCGATTCGCTCAATCCCTTTTCCGCCAAGGGCCTTGCTGCGGCGGGGTCTTCGATCATGCTGGAATCGATCCTCATTGGCACGGCTGACGAGATCGGCGCCAGCTACTGCCTGTTGTGTTCGACCCTGGAATACCCGCCCGACCGTTCGTGGGTGATCTTCAACCTGCGGCCCGAGGTGCGCTTCTCGGACGGAACGCCACTTACGGCCGAGGATGTGAAGTTTTCGTATGAAACCTTCGTCAGCAAGGGGCTGACGGATTATCGCACCGTCCTTGCGCAGCAGGTCGAAAGTGTCGAGGTGCTGAACCCCCACCGCGTCAAGTTCACCTTCAAGGACGGCTTCCCCAAGCGCGACCTGCCGCAGGAGGTGGGTGGCCTGCCGATCCTGTCAAAGGCCTACTACACGGCAAAGAACATGGATCTCGAGGAAAGCATGATCACGCCGCACCTCGGGTCTGGCCCCTACATGTTCGACAGAATGGATATCGGCCGATCCATCATCTACCGGCGCAATCCCGATTACTGGGGCAAGGATCTGCCGATCAACGTGGGGCAGAACAACTTTGACACCCTGCGCTACGAATATTTCGCCGACGGCAACGCGGCGTTCGAGGGGTTCAAGGCCGGGGTCTACCGATTCCGCATCGAGAATTCGTCGAAGACCTGGGCCGAGCTTTACAATTTCCCCGCCGTCCAGAACGGGCATGTGGTGAAGGAGACCTTGCCAAGCGGGGCAAAGGCCAATGGCCAGGCCTTCATCTTCAACCTGCGCCGCCCGCACCTGCAGGATCCCAGGGTTCGTCAGGCGATCGCGCTGATGTTCAACTTCGAATGGTCGAACCAGACGCTGTTCTACGGGCTGTACAGCCGGATCAACTCGATCTGGGAAAACACCGAGATGGCCGCCGAAGGGCCGCCGACCCCCGAAGAGGCTGCACTGCTCAAGCCTTTGGTCGACGAAGGGCTGCTGCCCGCCTCGATCCTGACCGAACCCGCGGTGATGGCACCGACCAGCGGCGAGCGCCAGCTTGACCGGGCCAACCTGCGCAAGGCCAGCGCCCTGCTGGACGAAGCCGGATGGATTGTCGGGGAGGACGGCAGGCGTCGCAACGACAAGGGCGAAGTGCTGAAGCTGGAATTCCTGAATGCCAACCCGCAATTCGACAGGGTGATCTCGCCCTATGTCGAGAACCTGATCGCCCTTGGCATCGACGCGAGGCTGGAGAACGTCGATCCGGCACAATACGAGGCCCGCACCCGCAACCCGCAGTACGATTTCGACATCATCACCGACGGGGCGAATTCCACCTACTTCTCGGGGCCGGAGCTGAAGCAGTTCTACGGTTCCGAGACGGCCGATGTGTCGGTGTTCAATACCATGGGCCTGAAGAGCCCGGCGGTGGATCGGTTGATCGATGTGGTCATTTCGGCCCACAGCCGCGAGGAACTGACCGTTGCCACGAAGGCGCTGGACCGCGTGCTGCGGGCGGAACGGTTCTGGGTGCCGCAGTGGTACAAGGCGGAACACTGGGTTGCCTATTTCGACATGTATGGCCACCCGGATGTCATTCCGCCCTACGCGCTTGGCCAGAACTCGCTGTGGTGGTATGACGCCGAAAAGGCCGAGGCGCTGAGGGCAGCAGGCGTCTTGAAATAAGAAGAACGGGCAGGGATCTTGGGCGCCTATATTCTTCGGCGATTGCTTCTGGTGCTTCCCACGCTGTTCGGCGTGATGCTGATCAACTTCGCGCTGACCCAGTTCGTCCCGGGTGGTCCGATCGACCAGATCCAGGCCCGGCTGCAAGGCGAAGGCGATGCGATCCAGGCCCTTGGCGGCACGGGAGACGCGACCTCGGGCCCGGGCGAAGAGCAGGGCTATGTCGGCGCCCGCGGCCTTCCGCCCGAGTTTCTGGCGAAGCTTGAAGTCCAGTTCGGGTTCGCCCGCATCGTCTGCGACGAGGGCTTCACCGGCACGCCCTCGATCAACGCGCCCGAATGCCGCAAGGAACAGATCCCCGCGACGGAACGCTTCCTGATCATGATGGGCAATTACCTGACCTTCGATTTCGGCGAAAGCTACTTCCGGTCAATTTCGGTCGTCGATCTGGTGCTGGAAAAGATGCCCGTCTCCATCACCCTTGGCCTGTGGTCAACCCTGATCGCCTATCTGATCTCTATCCCGCTGGGAATCCGCAAGGCCGTGCGCGACGGGTCAAGCTTCGATACCTGGACCAGCGGGATCATCATCGCGGCCTATGCCATTCCCGGCTTCCTGTTCGCGATCCTTCTGATGGTGGTCTTTGCGGGCGGGTCGTATCTGCAATGGTTTCCGTTGCGCGGGCTGACCAGCGAGGGCTGGGAAACCTTCCCCTGGTACCAGAAGGTGACCGATTACCTGTGGCACATCGTTCTGCCCGTGACGGCGCAACTGATCTCGGCCTTTGCGACGCTGACGCTATTGACCAAGAACAGCTTTCTGGACGAGATCAAGAAGCACTATGTCATGACCGCCCGGGCAAAGGGCCTGTCCGAGGCGCGAGTGCTTTACGGCCATGTCTTCCGCAATGCGATGCTGATCGTCATCGCCGGCTTTCCGGGGCTGTTCCTGGGCATCTTCTTCGGATCCAGCCTGATCATCGAGTTCATCTTCTCGCTGGATGGTCTGGGCCAGCTTGGCTACCGCTCTGCGGTGGAACGTGACTATCCGGTGATCTTCGGTACGCTTTTTGCCTTCGGGCTGATCGGTCTGATTGTCGGCATCCTTTCCGATCTGATGTACGTGCTGGTTGATCCGCGCATCGACTTCGAGAGGCGGGACTGATGCGGCTTTCGCCCCTGAACCAGCGGCGCTGGCGGAATTTCATGGCGAACCGGCGGGCCTGGTGGTCGCTGTGGATCTTTCTTGTGCTCTACGGGATTTCGCTGTGCGCCGAGCTGATCGCCAACAATCGCCCGATCCTTGTCAGCTACAACGGCGATCTCTATTCCCCCGTGTTCAGGTTCTACCCCGAGACAGCCTTCGGTGGCGATCTTCGGACCGAGGCCAAGTATTCGACGGTGGAAGTGCAATGCCTCATCAAGGCCGGCGGATCCGAGGCCTGCTGGGACGACCCCGAGGGCATCATCACCGAGGTTGAGACGCGCGGCACGGCGGATGGGCAGCCGGTCACGAAGGGCTGGCTGCTCTGGCCGCTCATCCCCTACAGCTACAATACCATCGTGGATACCGGTGGCGTGGCGCCCGGGCCGCCGTCGGCGCAGAACTGGCTTGGCACTGACGACACCAGCCGCGATGTGCTGGCCAGGGTGATCTACGGCTTCCGCCTGTCGGTCAGTTTTGCGCTGCTCGTCACGGCGCTGACCTCGATCATCGGCATCATCGCAGGGGCGGTACAGGGGTATTTCGGCGGACTGACCGACCTGATCTTTCAGCGCATCATCGAACTGTGGTCCTCGGTGCCGACGCTTTATGTGATCATCATCGTCACGGCGGTCTGGTCGAAAAGCTTCTGGCTGATGGTCGGGCTGATGGTCCTGTTCGGCTGGACCGGCCTTGTCGGTGTCGTCAGGGCCGAATTCCTGCGGGCCAGGAATTTCGAATATGTGCGCGCGGCCCGCGCGCTGGGCGTACCCGATTGGCAGATCATGTTCAGGCATGTGCTGCCGAATGCGATGGTGGCCACTCTGACCTTCCTGCCCTTCATCATCACCGGCACGATCGGCGCACTGGCAACACTTGACTACCTTGGTTTCGGGCTGCCCTCATCCTCGCCCTCGCTGGGGCAGTTGTCGAGACAGGCGCAACAGAACCTTCAGGCGCCGCATCTGGCCTTCACGGCCTTCTTCACCTTCGCGGTGATGCTCAGCCTGCTTGTATTCATCTTTGAAGGCGTCCGGGATGCCTTCGATCCGCGGAAGACCTTCAAATGAGCGTTCTGGAGGTCAGAGACCTGAAGGTGACATTCCGCCAGGACGGTCGGCTGATCGAGGCGGTGAAGGGTGTCAGCTTCACTGTCGGCAAGGGTGAAACGGTCGCCCTGGTCGGTGAAAGCGGATCGGGCAAGTCGGTCACGGCGCTGTCGACCGTGGGGCTGCTTGGCGATACCGCCGAGGTGCAGGGTTCGGTCACCTATGCAGGGCGGCAGATGGTCGGCGCATCGGAAAACGAGTTGCGCCGGGTGCGGGGAAACGACATCAGCTTCATCTTCCAGGAGCCGATGACCAGCCTCAACCCGCTGCACACGATCGAAAAGCAGATGGCCGAAAGCCTGGCCCTGCACCAGGGTCTTTCGGGGAACGCTGCGCGGGCAAGGATCATCGAGCTGCTGGGCAAGGTCGGCATTCGCGACGCGGAAAGCCGCCTGGGCGCCTACCCGCACCAGCTGTCGGGCGGCCAGCGTCAGCGGGTGATGATCGCCATGGCATTGGCGAACGGGCCGGAACTTCTTGTCGCCGACGAACCGACCACGGCGCTGGACGTGACCATCCAGGCGCAGATCCTTGACCTTCTGGCCGACCTGAAGCGGTCGGAAGGCCTCAGCCTTCTGTTCATCACCCATGACCTCGGTATTGTCCGCCGCATCGCCGACCGGGTCTGCGTGATGCAGGGCGGAGAGATCGTCGAACAGGGGGCGACCGCAGACATCTTTGCCGATCCGCGGCATCCCTACACGCGAAAGCTTCTTGCCGCCGAACAGAAGGGCGTTCCCGACCCGGTGCCCCTCGATGCGCCAGAGATCGTGCGGACAGAGGGCCTGCGCATCTGGTTTCCGATCCAGAAGGGTCTGCTGAAGCGCACCGTGGGCCATGTGAAGGCGGTGAACGATGCCAGCCTGACCGTCCGCGCCGGGGAAACCCTGGGGATCGTGGGCGAAAGCGGCTCGGGCAAGACGACTGTGGCGCTGGCGATTCTGCGGCTGATCCCCTCGACCGGGCGGGTGAGCTTTCTGGGGCGCGATCTGCGCGATTGCCGTGGCGCGGCGCTGCGCAGCCTGCGCCGCGAAATGCAGGTCGTGTTCCAGGATCCGTTCGGCAGCCTTTCCCCCCGGATGACGGTGGAACAGATCATCGCCGAAGGGCTGGGGGTTCACGGGGTTGCCCCGGGCCGCAACCGCACCGAGATGGTCGCTGAAATCATGCGCGAGGTCGGCCTTGACCCGGCCATGATGGCGCGGTACCCGCACGAATTCTCGGGCGGCCAGCGCCAGCGCATCGCCATTGCCCGCGCCATGATCTTGCGCCCCAGGCTGGTGGTGCTGGACGAGCCGACCAGTGCGCTGGACATGACGGTGCAGGTCCAGATCGTCGAACTGCTGCGCGCATTGCAGCGCAAATGGGGCCTGGCCTACATCTTCATCAGCCACGATCTGCGGGTGATCCGCGCCATGGCGCACAAGGTCATGGTGATGCAGGCGGGGGATGTGGTGGAAAGCGGCGACTGCCAGGCCGTGTTTACCGAACCGAAATCCGACTATACCAAGGCTCTGATGGCGGCAGCCTTCGGTTCCTGACCTTGAAGCTTCTTTTCGTTCACCAGAACTTTCCCGGCCAGTTCCTGCACCTTGCGCCCGAGATGCAGCGCCGTGGGCATGATGTCCGTGCGGTCTGCGATGCGGTGAACAACTGCCCCCCTCTGGTTCCGTTGTCGCGCTATTCCTTCAGGCCGCAACCGGTGGATCCTGCCGCCACACGGTTGGGGCGCACTTATACCATGACCAGTGACCGGGGCGTGGTCGTTGCGCGTCACTGCCGCAGTCTGCGCGAAAGGGGTTATGTGCCGGATGTGATCCTGGGCCATTCCGGTTGGGGCGAGACCCTGTTCCTGAAGGAAGTCTGGCCGGAAGCCAGGCTGCTTGTCTATTCCGAGTTCTATTACCAGGGCAGGGGGGCCGACGCCGGCTTTGACCCGGAATTCCAGAATGCGGGCTTCGATCAGGTGATGATCGCGCAGGGCAGGGCGGCGTATCAGGCGCAGGCCGTCGTCCATGCCGATTGCGGCCTGACCCCGACCCGCTGGCAGGCCAGCACGCATCCGCCGCTGTTGCGCCAGAACCTTGAGGTGATCTTCGACGGGGTCGACTGCAACCGCCTGACGCCGAACCCCGCCGCCAGCTTTTCCCTGCCGAACGGGCGGGTGCTGAAGGTCGGCGACGAGGTTCTGACCTTCGTCAACCGCAACCTCGAACCCTATCGCGGCTACCACATCTTCATGCGCGCCCTGCCTGCGGTCCTGGCGGCACGCCCTGAAGCGCAGGTGGTGATCGTCGGGGGCGACGAGACCAGCTATGGCCAGCCGCCGAAACAGGGGGGAAAGTGGAAGGACGTGATCCTGAACGAGGTGCGGGACCGGCTGGACCTTACCCGTGTGCATTTCACCGGCAAGGTGCCCTACGATCGTCTGGTGAACCTGATTCATGTCAGCCGGGTTCATGCCTATCTTACCTATCCGTTCGTGCTTTCCTGGTCGATGGTCGAGGCAATGGCAGCGGGGGCGCTGGTCATCGGGTCGCGCACGCCACCCGTGCAGGAAATGATCGAGGATGGCGTCACCGGACGGCTTGTCGATTTCTTCGATGTCGATGGCTGGTCGGCGGCCCTGATCGACGCGCTGGCCAGACCCGAAGCCTATCTGTCGATGCGCAAGGCGGCGCGGGCCATGGTGCGCGCAAACTATGACCTGCGCAGCATCTGCCTGCCAAGACAGATCGACCTTCTGACCAGGCTGGAACGCGGCTGGCACACGGCATCGAGGCCAATGGCCCAGGAGGCGCCTGCCACATGAGGGGCAGGGCTGGCCCCCTTGCGGTCGCAAGCGCGGGCCCCGATCAGGCGATATCTCGGGCAAGGTAGACCGCGCGGTGCAGGCTCGGTCCCGGACGTTCAGCCCGTGGTGTCCTTTCCGAACACACCGGTCAGCGCGCGAGAGATCAGCGAAGACACGGCCGGACGTTCTAATGCCTCGAAGGGCATCGGCCGGCAAAGTTCGATCGCTGCCACGCCCACCCTTGCGGTCAGCGCGCCGTTCACCACCCCCTCGCCGAACCGGCGCGAGAGTTTCGACAGCATCCCGCCCCCCGCGACAGAGCCGATCATGTCATCGGTCAGTGCCAGCGCACCTGCCGCCAGCAGCGAGGCGAAGACCCGCCGCAGCAGCCTGAGACTGCCAAGGCTGCCGGAGCGCCCCCCATAGATTTCCGCGATCCGCCGGATCATCCGCAGGTTGGCCATGCCGGCAACCGCCACATCCGCCAGTGCCAGCGGGACCAGTGCCGTTACCATTGCCACCTGCCGTGCCGCGCTTTCGATGACCGCGCGCGCCTCGGCATCCAGTGTTGCCAGCAGCTCCCGTTCCGCCAGCGACAGCAGGGCATCGGCGTCCATCACCTCTTCCCTGCGCTCGGCCAGCCGGGCCCGGCCCCAAGCCGTATCGGCACGGCCGGCATAAAGGCCGTCAAGCGCCGAGACCACATGCCGCGCCTGCCTGAGATCCGCGCCGGTCCGCGCCGCCTCGGCGCGAAGCCTCAGACTGTCCAGCCGCCGCAGGCGCAGGAACGCTGCCCACTCGCGCAGGGCCAGTACCACGGCGGCAAACAGCGCCAGCATCACCAGCGTCACGGCGATCCATCCCAGGACAGGGCTCCGCGCCATGAGGCCGGTCACGAAATCCCAGGCGGCGACCGAAAGGGTGAAGGTGAACAGCGCCCCGAAGGCCCAGATCGCGAGACGCGTCAGGGACGAGCTTCCGGGCTGCGACAGGGCTGCAAGCCCCTGGATCGCCCGACCCTCGGGCAGGTTGTCCGGCACGGGCGGCGCTTCGGAGGGATCAGGTGCTGCGTCGATCTCCTGGACGAAGGGCTTGGGCGGGCGGCTCACAACTGGTCTCCGATCAGGAACTGGATCGCCCGGTCAAGGCGAATGTGCGGCGGGCCCTCTCCAGGTTTCAGGTTCAGCCGGGCAGGGGCAAAGGTCATCAGCTCGTAATCGGCATCCAGCCATCTTTCTGCCCCTTCCCGCGCGGGCGACAGCAGCCGCGCGGGATCGCCGGGAAGGGCGCCCGGATACATGACCGCAGGCTTTCCGGTGGCCTGAAGCGTGCCCCGCACCGCCGGAAGTGCGACACCGTCGCGGATCACGGTTTCTTCGACTGTGGCACGCAACGCGGCCAGGGAAAGAGCTTCGGTCCGGGCGCCGGAAAAGTCGGCCCGCGACCTGGCATCGGACAGCAGCGCCGCAGTGATCGCGGTCAGCGCCGGGTGCTGTTCGTGGTGCAGATGGTCGGCCTTGGTGGCGGCGAACAGGATCCGTTCCACCCTGCGACTGCCGAACAGGCCGGAAAGCCAGGAATTGCGGCCCGGCCGGAAGGCGGAAAGGATCTCGGCCATGGTACGGCGAAGATCCTCTACCGCGCGTGGGCCCTGATGGATCGCCCCCAGAACATCGGCCAGCACCACCTGCCGGTCGATCCTTGCGAAATGGTCGCGGAAGAAGGGACGAACAACCTTGGCCTTGTAGGCCTCATAGCGCCGCATCATTTCGCGCCACAGGCAGTCACGCGGGGTCAGGGCAGGCCTCGGCAAGGGCGCGAATGTCAGAACCGGCGACCCGGCCAGATCTCCGGGCAGCAGGAAGCGGCCCGGGGTGACATCGATCCGGCCCAGCTCGCGTGCTGCCGCCAGATAGGCGGTAAAGGCGCGGGCCAGGGCATGCGCCCTGCCTTCATCCAGGCGAAGCGCCCCGTCCTCGGCCCGGGCCAGGGCCAGATAGTCGGCCGCTTCGCTGCGCTTTTCCATGCGGGCGAGCGTTGCGTCAGACCAGGCTTCGTAGCCCTGGTCGAGAAGCGAAAGGTCAAGCAACCATTCGCCCGGGTAGTCCACGATGTCGAGGTGCAGCGTGCGGGGGCCACGCCATGATGACAGAAGGCCTTTCTGCTGCACACGGAAGGAAAGCCGCAGTTCCGAAATCGCACGGGTCGAGTCCGGCCAACGCGGCTGATCGCCGGTCAGCGCGGCAAGATGGGCCTCGTAATCGAAGCGGGGCAGGGTGACGTCGGGCTGCGGCTGCAGATAGACCGCCTGAATCCGCCCCTCGGCCTGCGCCACCAGCTGTGGCATCCGCCCGCGATTGAGCAGGTTTGCAACCAGTGCGGTGATGAATACGGTCTTGCCGGCGCGTGCCAGTCCCGTGACGCCCAGACGCAGCGTCGTGTCGAACAGGGTCTCGGAAAGCGTCGCCCCGGCCCCTTCGAGGCCACGCGATATCCCCTCCGTCAGTCCCGAAAGCGCCACGTCGGTCCCTCGCCCATGCCCGCGCAGGATAGGCCGGCGCCAGACCGATTGGTAGAGGCCAGGGCCGCACAGACGATCCCGCCGGACCTGTCGGGCGTGGGCTGCGCCCCCTTCATCTCCTCAGCCATGCCAACCGGCCACATGGCTTCCGCAGACCGGGCAGTCTGCGCGGCGTTTCACGGTGATGACGCGGGTCTCGGCATGCAGCGCATCGTGGATCATCAGCCTGCCCGACAGCGTCGCGCCCGCCCCGGTGACCCACTTGACCGCCTCCATCGCCATCATTGCCCCGATCACCCCGGGCAGCGGTGCGGCCACCCCGGCCTGGGCGCAGGTCGGCACCAACCCCGCAGCCGGCTTCACCGGGAAGACGCAGGCATAGCACGGCCCGCCCGACCGGGGGTGATACAGGCCCAGCTGGCCCTCCCACTGGGTGATGGCGCCGCTGATCAGCGGCACCCCAGTCGCGACGCAGGCCCGGTTCACGAGGTATCGGGTGTCGAAGTCATCCGTTCCGTCCAGCACCAGGTCGTAGTCGCCGATCAGGGCCTGCGCCGTTTCTTCGTCAAGCTTGCGGTTGTAGGGTCTGACCTCGATGAAGGGGTTCAGAGCCTTCATCGCCAGCTCGGCCGAAAAGACCTTTGGCATGCCGATGCGCTGGTCCGAATGGATCACCTGGCGCTGAAGGTTGGTGTTTTCCACCACGTCCGGGTCGATCACGCCGATGGTTCCCACACCCGAACCGGCAAGGTACAGCAGGACCGGCGACCCCAGCCCCCCGGCCCCCACGACCAGCACTCTGGCCGCCTTCAGCCGCTTCTGCCCGGCGCCGCCGATCTCGCGCAGAAGGATGTGCCGGGCGTAACGTTCCAGTTCTGCCTCGCGGAAGGTGCCGGGTGCGGTCTCGGGCCGCGGATCCGTCCGCTTCCGCCGGCGCAGTGCGCGCAAACCCTGGCGGTAGCCCAGCGCAAGGGCTGCCATCAGGCCAAAGACCAGCCAGGCCCGGAAATCGCCCCCCACAAGCCGGGCAACCGGGTTGCCAGCCACGGGGGGCAGGTTGATCGCCAGCAGAAACGCCCACCAGCCAGTCGCCGGCAGTAGCCACCGGTCGCCCCAGCCGCGCCAGCGCCCCAGCGCCCACAGACCCGCGAACCCAAGCAGACCGATCAAGGTTGTCCTGCCCCGATACCGGTCGATCCGAACCCGCCGGTGCCCCGCGCCGTTTCGTCCAGCGCGTCCACCACCATGAATCCCGCCTGCATCACCGGCACGACCACGGCCTGCGCCACCCGGTCGCCGTGGCGAATGGTATAGGGCTCGGTCCCGAGGTTGATCAGCGAAACGCCCAGAGGGCCGCGATAATCGCTGTCGATGGTGCCCGGCGTGTTCGGCAAGGTGATTCCGTGTTTCGATGCAAGCCCCGAGCGGGGGCGCACCTGCATTTCATAGCCTTCCGGGATCGCCACCCGTATGCCGGTCGGGCAGATCGCCCGCTGCATCGGGGCAAGGGTAAGCCCGTCCCGCCGGGCCTCTGGCGGAAAGTTCGCGCAGAGATCCGCGCCCGCTGCGCCCTGTGTCTGGTAGGAGGGAAGGGGCAGGCTCCGGTCGGCCCAGTCCTCCCACAACACGCGCACCAGCAGACGAACCCGATCAGTCATCTTCTGACCCAAATCCCTTTCGACTGACATCCGCAAGACTGGCGAGACAGGATCGCCCGTTGCTGGTGCCAATGCCCCCCCTCAGCGCAGCGCCTCGGCAATTCGCACCGCCAGCCTTCGCGCCACTTCGTCCTTGCCCATCCTGGGCCAGGTTTCGGTCCCTTCCTCGGAAATCAACACCACGGCATTCTCTGGCCCGCCCATGACCCCCGTTCCGGGCGAGACATCGTTGGCCACGATCCAGTCGCAGCCCTTGCGCAGCCGCTTTGTCGTGGCATTGGCGACCACATCGGTGGTTTCGGCCGCAAAACCAACCACAAGCCGCGGTCGCCGGGCACCCTGCGCGACCATCGCAAGAATGTCGGGATTTTCGGCGAATTCCAGCACCGGGGCCTTGCCCGATCCATCCTTCTTCAGTTTCTGGACAGAAGCATTCGCCACCCGCCAGTCGGCCACCGCCGCGGCCATCACCGCAGCGTCGGCCGGAAGCGCCGCCTTGACTGCGTCGGCCATCTCCAGCGCGGTTTCGACAGCAACCACGGAAACCCCGGCAGGTGGCGGCACCACGGCCGGCCCGGTCACGAAGGTCACCCGTGCCCCCAGGTCGCGCAGCGCCGCCGCAATCGCCGCGCCCTGCGCCCCGGACGACCGATTGGCGATATAGCGCACCGGATCTATGGGTTCATGCGTCGGCCCCGAGGTCACGATCACATGTCTGCCCAGAAGCGGCCCGGCACCCAGCGCCGCCGAGATCGCCGCGACAATCGCCGAAGGTTCTGCCATCCGCCCCGGCCCGTATTCCCCGCAGGCCATCTCGCCCTTGTCCGGGCCGACCGTCAGCACCCCGTCGCCCCGCAGCGCCGCAAGGTTGCGCCGGGTCGCAGGGTGCTGCCACATCCGCACATTCATGGCCGGCGCCACCAGAACCCGCTTGTCTGTCGCCAGAAGCAGGGTCGAGGCCAGATCGTCCGCCAGCCCTCCCGCCATCCTGGCCAGCAGGTCCGCCGTTGCCGGGGCCACGACCACCAGATCGGCAGAGCGCGACAGTTCGATATGCCCCATCTCGGCTTCCGCGGTCAGGTCGAACAGCGCCTCGTGTACCTTGGCTTCGGCAAGGGCCCCGACCGACAGGGGTGTGACGAACTCTGCCCCCGCCCGGGTCAGCACAGGTGTGACAGAGCCCCCTTCCTTGCGGATCAGCCGGATCAGCTCGAGGCTCTTGTAGGCCGCGATACCGCCGCCGATGATCAGAAGAATGCGCTTGCCCGCCAGCATCGGCAGATCCCCCATGGCCTGCCTTCAGGTGTAAGGTTGCGGGCGGCCAAACTCAACACCTCGCGCCTGTCCCTGACCGTGGCAATGCCGTCGGGCAGGGGGCGCCCTGTGCCCCTGCGGCAGCAAGGGTGCGTTCAAACCCGTCGGGCCACGGCCTATCCTGACCCGGAATCAGGCCAGGAAATGCCGGACCTCGCGCGACTGCGCCTCGAGGCTGCGGCGCATCTTGGCGAATGCGGCGGCTTCCAGCTGACGCACGCGCTCTTTCGACAGGCCCAGCTCCTCGCCAAGCGATTCCAGCGTGCGCCCCTCATCCTTCAGCTTGCGCTCGGCCACGATGTAGCGCTCGCGCGCGTTCAGGCCCTGCATCGCCTTGACCAGCCAGCCGCGCAGCCGCGCCCCGTCGTGCGCACCTTCGACGACATCGGCCGCCTGCGTGCCTTCGTCCTCCAGGGCGTCGATCCATTCGCGGCCGTCCTCGTCCATCGACTGGGGGGCGTTCAGCGAATAGTCGCTGCCCGACAGCCGCCCCTCCATCATCTCGACATCCGCGACCGGTACTCCGACTTCGGCTGCCACCATCTGGCGCAACTGATGCTGATCCAGCACCTCGCCGCGCTGGCTGGCCTCGCGCTCCAGCTTGGCCTGCACCCGGCGCAGGTTGAAGAACAGCGCCTTCTGGCTGGAGGTAGAGCCGGTGCGCACCATCGACCAGTTGCGCATCACATAGTCCTGGATCGAGGCCTTGATCCACCAGACCGCATAAGTCGAAAAGCGGACGCCCCGGTCGGGGTCGAACTTGTCGGCCGCCTTCATGAGGCCGAGGGAGGCTTCCTGGATCAGGTCGTTCATCGGTGCGCCGTAGCGGCGAAACTTTGCGGCCATGCTGATTGCCAGGCGCATGTATGCGGTGATCAGCCGGTGCAGCGCGGCCTCGTCGCGCTGATTGCGCCAGGCGTAGGCAAGGCGCAGCTCCGTTTCGGCATCCAGCAATTCCGCCTTCATCGCTTGGCGCGACATCGTCTGGTCAGTATATCCGTCAAGTGCCATGATGACCTCCTGGATGGGCTGACTGCGGCGCTTCCGCCATCTTTTGACAGTTCTACGAGGCAACCCCTTGCCTGGATCACCCCCGCGCAACCTTCTTTCGCCAGCGGACCTGCCGCCGCTCACTCTGGTCGTCGGGGGCGCGCGGTCCGGGAAATCGGCTTTCGCCGAAAGATTGGTCGTGGCATCGGGCCGTCCCCGCCGTTACATCGCCACTGCCGAAGCCTGGGATGCCGAGATGCGCGACCGCATCGCCCGGCACCAGCGCGACCGCGGTAGTGACTGGACCACGGTCGAGGCCCCGCTTGACCTGCCTTCGGCATTGGCCTCGGCCCGGCCGGAAGAGGCCGTGCTGATCGATTGCGCCACGCTGTGGCTGACGAACCAGTTGCTGGCCGGTCACGACCTGCCAGCCCGGACCGAGGCGCTTGTGTCTTCGCTGTCGGCCTGTCGCGCGCCCGTGGTCGTCGTGTCCAACGAAACCGGTTGGGGTATCGTTCCGGAAAACGCGCTCGCGCGCCGGTTCCGCGACGAACAGGGACGGCTGAACCAGCGGTTGGCCCATGTGGCCGATCTTGTCGTCACCGTGATTGCGGGCCTGCCCCTGGCCCTGAAGGGAACGATCCCGGCATGACCTGGGGCCCGACGCGTGCAGGCCTGCACCGCCGCTTCCCCCGAGTGAAAAGGCGGCTGGTTCAAGCGATTAATGGAGCCGAAGGATGACCCGATTCTGGCTGGTGCGCCACGGGCCCACCCATGCAAAGACCATGATCGGCTGGACCGACCTGCCCGCCGACCTGTCGGACATCGCCGCACTCACCCGGCTCAGGGCCCACCTTCCGGCCCAGGCCCCTGTCATCTCTTCCGACCTGGCCCGTGCTGTGGCCACCGCCGACGCGCTGCAGCCAGCCCTTCGCCTGCCGCACGACCCGGCCCTGCGCGAGATCCACTTCGGCCAATGGGAAGGCAGAAGCTTTGCCGAGGTCGAGGCAGAGGATCCCGCCCTGATCCGCGCCTTCTGGGACCAGCCGGGCCAGATCCGTCCCCCGGGCGGCGAAAGCTGGAACGAACTGACTGCCCGCACCTGGGCTGCGCTCGACCGACTGCACGGTATCGCGCCCGAGATTGTCGTCGTTGCCCACTTCGGCCCGATTCTCGCCGCCCTGCAACGTGCCACGGGCCGTAGCGCGCTGGAAACATTCGCGCACAGGATCGACACCCTCTCGGTTACCTGCCTGACGATCTCCCCCCCGCGGGTCCACGGCGTCAATCACAGGCCGTGATGCGGCGCGCCACGAATTGTCGTTTTCCTTCGGTCGGCGTTCCAGGTGAAATACCCGCGAAAGGATCCATGCCATGACTAACACCCTCGTGATCGGCGACCGCGCCTATTCCAGCTGGTCCTTGCGCGGCTGGCTGCTGTTCGATGCTTTCGGCATTCCCGTCCGCACCGTGTCGGCCCGTCTTTACACCGACGAATTCGCCTCGGTTCTGAATGACTTCTTCCCTGCCCGCACCGTCCCCACGATGCGCACACCGGATGGCTCCGTCGTCGCCGACACCCTCGCCATTGCCGAGGAACTGGCCGCCCGCCATCCCGAAGCCGGAATCTGGCCCGCCGACCCGCATGCCCGCGCCACCGCCCGCGCGCTCGCCGCCGAGATGCATGCCGGTTTTGCCAACCTGCGCAGTTATTGCCCGATGAACCTGCGCGTCAGCTACAGCGGGTGCGCGCCACCGCCCGGGGTGCTGGCCGACCTCGCGCGACTCGAAACGCTCTGGTCCTGGGCACGGCGTACAACCGGCTCCGCCACCCCCTGGCTCTGCGGTGCCTATTCGGCGGCGGACGCCTTCTTCGCCCCCGTCGCCAGCCGCATTGCCACCTATAACCTGCCGGTCAACGCCGAGGCGATGCTCTATGTCAACGCGCACCTTGCCCACCCGAGCTTCCGCCGCTGGCGCGCGATGGGGCTGGTGGACGGCCCGGATCAGGGCTTCTACCGCCGCGACTACCCGCGTCGCGACTGGCCCGGCCCCGTCCCCCTGCCAGCCAGAGCCGTTCCCGGCACCGATACCGCGAACCCGACCTGCCCCTATTCCGGCCAACCCGTCACCCATGCGCTGCAGCTTTACGGCCGCAGCTTCGGATTCTGCAGTGCCTTCTGTCGCGACAAGACCGCCGCCGACCCCGAGGCCTGGCCCGCCTTCATCGCACTTTACCAATCGTAAACCATTCAACCCTACCCGTTAACCAAGGTGAATCGGGCAGGGCGCAATGCAGGGACCGGCACAGTCAGACGGACTATCGGGTGCGCTCTCCCGCGCCATACCCGACCCCTGTCTTCCTCTCTGCCCAAATATCCCCGCCGGAGGCGAGGCGCCGAGCCGGTTGCGCGCCGACGGCGCGCAGAGGCGAGACAAAAGGCTTGCGGCGCAGCCGCCCAGTTTTACAGCCGGCACCACCCGCGATGCCGTGACGACATGGGGCGCTGCATGATCGCCCGCACCTATACCGTCGCCTTCGAAGGCATCGAGGCCCGCCTGGTCGAGGTGCAGTGCGCCGTCGCCCCCGGCGCGCCGGCCTTCACACTGGTCGGCCTGCCGGACAAGGCGGTGTCCGAGGCCCGCGAACGGGTCCGTGCCGCGCTTCAGGCCCTGTCCATTGCACTGCCCTCGAAACGGATCACCGTGAACCTCTCGCCAGCCGACCTGCCCAAGGAAGGCTCGCATTTCGATCTGCCGATTGCTGTGGCACTGCTCGCTGTGCTTGACCTCATCCCGCGCGAGGATGCCGAAGGTGTAGTCTCCCTCGGAGAGCTCTCGCTCGATGGCCGGCTCATCGCCGTGGCCGGGGCACTGCCAGCCGCGATGGCTGCAGCCGTGGAAGATCGCGCGCTTCTCTGCCCGGCGGCTTGCGGGTCAGAGGCCGCCTGGGTCGGGGCGACACAGGTCTATGCCGCTCCCGCGCTGGACGCGGTTCTTCACCACTTCACCGGTCGCACGCCCCTGAACCCGGCGCAGCCGGGCGAGGTGACGGGCAGCCGGAACCCCCGCGACTTCCGCGAGGTCAAGGGCCAGGAACGCGCCAAGCGCGCGCTGGAGATCGCCGCCGCGGGTCGCCACCATCTGTTCATGGTCGGAACACCCGGTTCGGGCAAGTCGATGCTTGCCGCCCGTTTGCCGGGCATCCTGCCGCCGCTTTCTGCGGCCGAGGCTCTGGAAACCTCGATGATCCATTCGCTGGCCGGTCTCTTGACCGAAGGTGGCATTTCGCGCGACCGGCCCTTCCGCGAGCCGCATCATACCGCCTCGATGGCCGCCATCGTCGGCGGTGGCAAGGGTGCGAAACCGGGCGAGATCAGCCTGGCACACAATGGTGTCCTTTTCCTCGACGAGTTTCCGGAATTTCCCCGCGCGGTGCTGGACACCCTCCGCCAGCCGATCGAAACCGGCAGCGTCATGGTTGCCCGGGCAAACGCCCATGTCCGCTATCCCTGCCGTTTCCTGCTGATCGCGGCCGCCAACCCCTGCAAGTGCGGCTATCTGTCCGATCCGGGCCGCGCCTGTGGCCGCGCGCCGCTATGCGGCGAGGACTATCTCGGCCGCATATCGGGGCCGCTGATGGACAGGTTCGACCTGCGTGTCGAAGTGCCACCCGTGGCTTTTGCCGACCTCGACCTTCCTGCTGCCGGAGATGGCTCCGCCACAATTGCCGCCCGCGTTGCCAGGGCACGAGAAAGGCAGGGCATCCGATACGCCTCTCACGATGGGCTGCGCGTCAACGCCGACCTCGAAGGCGCCGCCCTGGAGCACTTCGCCACCCCCGATGCCGAAGGCCGCGACCTGATCTCGCGCGTGGCCGAACGCATGGGACTGTCGGCGCGCGGATTCCACCGGATCCTGCGCGTGGCCCGCACCATTGCCGATCTGGATGCAAGCCAGGTCGTGCGCAGACCCCATGTCGCCGAGGCGATCAGCTTTCGCCTGTCCTCTGCCACCGGCGGGTTGTGACGGATTGCCGGACCCCGCGCGGGGAAAGGAAGGCGGGATCGCCCTATCCTAGGCGCCGCGCCTGGCCTCGATCACCTGCCATATCCGTTCCGCCGCATTGGTGCCGTCGAAGCGCTCCAGCTCCTGAATGCCGGTGGGAGAGGTCACGTTGATCTCTGTCAGCCAGTCTCCGATCACGTCGATGCCGACGAAGATCTGCCCCTTCTCGCGCAGGGTTGGACCGATGACCCGGCATATTTCCAGATCCCGTTCGGTCAGTGCCACCTTTTCCGGTCGGCCGCCGACATGCATGTTCGACCGGGTCTCGCCGGCCTGAGGCACGCGGTTGATCGCGCCTACCGGCTCGCCATCGACAAGGATCACCCGCTTGTCCCCCTTTTCGACGGCTGGCAGGAACTTCTGCACGATCACCGGTTCGCGGCTGAGGCCCATGAACAGCTCGTGCAGACTGGACAGGTTCCGGTCGTTCGGATCCAGCCGGAAGACCCCGGCACCACCGTTACCGTAAAGCGGTTTCAGGATGATGTCGCCGTGACGGGCCTTGAAGGCCCGGATCGTCGCCAGATCACGGGCGATGGCAGTGGGTGGGGTCAGGTCCGGAAAACGCAGGACCAAGAGCTTTTCCGGGCTGTTGCGCACCCAGAACGGATCGTTCACCACCAGCGTCTTCGGGTGGATCATCTCCAGCAGGTGCGTCGTGGTGATGTAGCCCATGTCGAAGGGCGGATCCTGGCGCAGCCAGACGACATCGACCTCGCCGAGATCGACCTCGGTTTCCTCTCCGAAGCTGACGTGGTTGCCGACTTCGCGCCGGACCTCGATCCACCATCCCCGTGCCAGCACACGCCCTTCGACATAGGCCAGCCGATCGGGCGTGTAATAGAACAGGCGATGTCCCCGCGCCTGCGCCTCGAGCGCGATGCGAAAGGTGGAATCGGCGTTTATGTTGACGGACCCGATCGGGTCCATCTGCAGGGCTACCTTCAGTTTCATCGTCCACTCCGCCTGGGTCGCAGGAATTGATGGCCCAAGCCCGGGAAAGATGCAATTCAGCCGGCGAAAGCGTTCTCGATGATCTCGATCCGCCCGCTGCCATCGACCAGCGCAAGATCGATTCGAACGTCGGTCAGAAGCCCCTTCGGTTCCCGCGCCACGAATTCATCGACGGTTGCGAAGATCCGCGCAACCTGTGCGGCCGTCACATGCGAGGCGGCAAGGTCGTGCGTGCGGCTGAACTTGACCTCGACGAACACGACCTCGTTTCCGTTCCGGCCGATCAGATCGATCTCGCCGCGGCTGCCTCGCCAGTTGCGGCCGCAGATCGGGATGCCACGGTCTTCATACACCCTTGCAACCGCAGCTTCGGCAGCATGGCCGGCCAGATGATTGGCAAGGCCCCTGGCAGATCGGCCGCGGCGCGCGGGTACTGAAGCAAAATCGAACGGCATGGCAACCCTATTCCTGACGAAGGTCGACGGCGATCTGGTAGGCAAGTTTGCGCGATACCCCCAGAGTCTGCGACACGAAAGTTGCAGCATCCTTAACGCGCATCGTCTGCAATGCCGTTTCCAGTGCCCTGCGGATATCCGCCTCGGTTGCGGCTTCGGGTGCGGCCCGGTCCACAAGAACGACGACTTCGCCCCTGACCTCGCGGCGGCTGAAGTCATCGGCAAGTTCGGCAAGGGTTCCGCGGACAACTTCCTCGAAACGCTTCGTCAGCTCGCGACAGACGGCGGCGCGGCGTGCCGCGCCAAGGGTTCCGGCCAGGTCGGCCAGCAACGCTGCCAGTCGCTTCGGGCTTTCATACAGGATCAGGGTGGCCTGAACCGCCGCAAGTCCGGCCAGAAAGTCCCGTCGGGCCCCCTGCGCCGTCGGTGCAAACCCCGCAAAGAGGAACCGGTCCGAGGGCAGTGCCGACAGCGTCAGCGCGCAGATCGCGGCGCAGGGGCCGGGGGCGGCTGTCATCGGCAGGCCGGCCGCCGCGACTGCCCGCGCCAGTTCGAAGCCGGGATCGGAAATCAGCGGCGTGCCTGCCTCCGAGGCATAGGCCACGCTTCTGCCTTCGCCAATCAGCGCGAGGATCCGGGAAAGCGCCCCTTCGCCGGAATGGTCGTGATAGGCGATCAGAGGGCGCCCGCGCAGCGGAACGCCGTGAATCTCCATCAGGTGCCGCAGGGTGCGCGTGTCTTCGGCCACCAGCACATCGGCGCCGGCCAGCACGTCCAGCGCCCGCAATGTGATGTCACGCGCCGCGCCGATGGGGGTGGAAACGAAATGCAACCCCGGCGGAATGGCGCGCAGGTCGGGTTTCGGGGTGTTCTGGTGCGGGTCGGACGGCTGGCTCACAAGTTTACTTCCCTTTCCGAACCCATTACCCTGCCCGGCAATCGCCGTAGCGCCGAAGTGAGGAAGTCCGATGTTGTCCGTTCTGAGCCGGGCCCGCAAGTCGCTGGGTCACCTGGTCACTGGTCTCTTTGCGGTGGTGCTGGCAGCCTGTGTTCCGGCGGATGGTCCGGCGACAGGCCCGGCGCAGGGATCGGGCGGTTCGGTCAAGGTGGCACTGCTGATCCCCTCGGGCTCGGGGCAGGCGCAGGACGAGCTTTTCGGCGCCAACCTTGAAAATGCCGCGCGTCTGGCGATGCGCGACCTGTCGGGGGTAGCCATCGACCTGCGCGTCTATCGCACCGGTGGCAGCCCGGCCAGGGCAAGCGCCTTGGCGAAGCAGGCGGTAGACGAAGGGGCCCAGGTGATCCTTGGGCCGTTCTATTCCGAAGAGGCGAATGCTGCAGGCGTCGCGGTGGCGAATTCCGGCGTGAATGTCCTGGCCTTTTCGAACAACGCCGCCATCGCGGGTGGAAATGTCTTCGTGCTTGGCCAGACCTTCGACAACACGGCGCGGCGGCTGGCCTCCTATGCCGTGCGCAACGGCAAGTCGAAGATCCTGATCGTTCACGACCGCAACGTCGCGGGTGAGGTCGGCAAGGCTGCCATCGAACGGGGGGTAGCGGCAGCCGGCGGGTCGGTCGTGGGCGTGACCTCCTACGAATTCTCGCAGAACGGCATCGTGCAGGCGGCCAGTGGAATTGTCGGAACCGCCAGGTCGTCGGGCGCGACCGCCCTGTTCCTGACGGCCGACACGGCCGGGGCGCTGCCGCTGCTCAGCCAGCTTCTGGTCGATAACGGTATCGACCGGGCCACGACGCAGCTGATCGGTCTGACCCGCTGGGACATTCCGCCCGCGACGCTGGCCCTGCCCGGTGTGCAAGGCGGCTGGTTTGCCCTGCCCGACCCGGGCCTGCAGGCGCAGTTCCAGTCGCGCTATCAGGCAGCCTTCGGCACGGCGCCCGTGGCCGTCGCGGGCCTTGCCTATGACGGGATCGCTGCGATCGGGGCCCTGGCCCGCGCATCGAAGGGCGCGCCAATCAGCCGTGAGGCACTGACCCAGTCGGCCGGGTTCGCAGGCGTATCGGGCGTCTTCCGCTTCCTGCCGAACGGAACCAACCAGCGTGGCCTGGCCGTGGCGACGATCCGCAACAATCAGGTCGTGGTGATCGACCCGGCCCCGCGCAGCTTTGCCGGCGCCGGGTTCTGACACCGTGACACGCGCCGCCGAGGCCCCGGCCGCGCCCGCCGCTGCCGCGACTTCCGCTTATCCGATGCCCGATCTGGATGCCCTGACGGTAACGATTCTGACGGGCATTGCCGACGCACCGGATGCCAGGGCCGCGCGCGCCGGCGTGGTTCGCCACCTGCTCGATGCACGGACGCAGGCCACGACTGCCTTCGAGGCAGCCTTCCGCGCTGCCCCGCGCCAGGCACGCGCGCTGATTTCGGCTCAGGCGGCGCTGACCGACGTGCTGGTGAAAGTTGCGCTTGCAGCCGCCCAGAAACTGCATCCCCTTGCCAACCCGACCGAGGCCGAACGGATCGCCGTCCTGGGCGTCGGTGGCTATGGCCGGGCCGAAATGGCGCCACAGTCGGATGTGGACCTGTTGTTCCTGACGCCTTGGAAGGTCACCCCATGGGCTGAAAGCGTCATCGAGACGATGCTGTACATCCTGTGGGATCTGAAGCTGAAGGTCGGCCACGCCAGCCGAACGGTGAAGGATTGCATCCGACTTGGCCGCGAGGATGTGACGATCCGCACCGCACTTCTGGAACACCGCTTCATCTGCGGGCACGAGCCACTGGCCACCGAGCTGGGCGACAGGCTGTGGGGCGATCTCTTCCGGAACTCCGGCCCCGAGTTCATCGAGGCGAAGCTTGCCGAACGCGCCGAACGGCACAAGCGGCAGGGCGGCCAGCGCTATGTGCTTGAGCCGAACGTGAAGGAAGGCAAGGGCGGCCTGCGCGATCTGCAGACGCTCTACTGGATCGGGAAATACCTGCACCGGGTGCCTTCGGCCGAAGGTCTGGTCGGCGCGGGGCTTCTGTCGCGCGAAGAGTTCGACAGTTTCGCCCGGGCCGAGGACTTCCTGTGGGCCGTGCGCTGCCATCTGCACTACATCACCGGGCGCGCGACCGATACGCTGACCTTCGATCTTCAGGTCGAGGTCGCGGCCCGCATGGGCTATCGCGACGCGGGCGGGCGGCGGGCGGTCGAGCATTTCATGCAGGATTACTTCCGCCACGCGACCCGCGTGGGCGAGCTGACCCGAATCTTCCTGACCGAGCTTGAAGCCCGCCATGCCAAGCGCGAGGCCAGCCTTTTCGGCATCTTCAAGCGCACAAAGCGGGTCAAGCCCGGCTACAAGCTGGTCCAGGGCCGCATCGACGTGACCGACCCCGCAGCCTTCCTGAAGGACAAGCTGAACCTTCTGCGCGTCTTCGAAGAGGCGCTGCGCACCGGCTATCTGCTGCATCCCAACATCATGCGCCTGGTGGCGGCGAACCTGCATCTGATCGACGACGAGATGCGCGAGAACCCCGAAGCGCAGCGGCTGTTCCTGGATCTGCTGCTGAAGCACGGCAACCCGGAACGGTCCTTGCGCCGGATGAACGAACTGGGGGTGCTTTCGGCCTTCATCCCCGAATTCGAACCCATCGTCGCGATGATGCAGTTCAACGTCTATCACCACTACACGGTGGACGAGCACATCATTCAGACGATCAGCTGCCTTGCCCAGATCGAGCGGGGGGAACTGGTCGAGGAACTGCCGATCGCCTCGGGTATCCTGAAGGCCGGCGTGAACCGCCGCGTGCTTTATGTGGCGCTGCTGCTGCACGACATCGGCAAGGGCCGGCCCGAGGATCATTCCATCCTCGGCGCCCAGATCGCCCGGCGGGTCTGCCCGCGCCTTGGCCTCGATCCCGAGGAATGCGAGACGGTGGAATGGCTGGTGCGCTATCACCTGCTGATGTCCGACATGGCGCAGAAGCGCGACATTGGCGATCCGCGCACGGTGCGCGACTTTGCCAAGGCGGTGAAGACGCGCAAGCGGCTGGACCTTCTGACGGTACTTACGGTCTGCGACATCCGCGGCGTGGGGCCGGGGACCTGGAACAACTGGAAGGCCATGCTGCTGCGCCAGCTTTACAAGCAGACCGCCGAGGCGCTGGAGGGGGGGCTCGAAACGCTCAACCGCGAGAACCGCAAGGACGAGGCGAGACTTGCCCTGCGAAAGCGGCTTGTGGGCTGGGGCGCCGCCGAAATCGAGCATGAACTCGACCGCCATTACGACCCCTACTGGCAGGGTTTGACCACCGACACGCACGAGGTCTTTGCCCGGCTTCTGCAAGGCATCGGCGACGACGAAATCCGCATCGACTTGCACCCCGAGCCCGACCGCGACGCGACCCGGGCCTGCTTCGCGTTGGCAGACCATCCCGGCATATTCAGCCGCCTGGCCGGGGCGCTGGCGCTGGTGGGCGCGAACGTGGTGGACGCACGCACCTATACATCGAAGGACGGCTATGCGACTGCCGTCTTCTGGGTGCAGGACATCGAAGGCCACCCCTACGAGGTCAGCCGCCTGCCGCGCCTGCGCCAGATGATCGACAAGACGCTGAAGGGCGAGGTCGTGGCCCGCGAGGCGCTGAAGGACCGCGACAAGCTGAAGAAGCGCGACCGAGAGTTCCGTTTTCCGACCCACATCACCTTCGACAACGAAGGGTCCGACATCTACACGATCATCGAGGTCGATACCCGCGACCGTCCGGGGCTGCTCTATGACCTCACGCGGACGCTGGCCAACAACAACATCTACATTGCGTCTGCCGTGATCGCGACCTATGGCGCACAGGTGGTCGATACCTTCTATGTCAAGGACATGTTCGGGCTCAAATTGCACCAGAAGCACAGGCAGGAAGCCCTGGAACGCAAGCTGCGCAGCGCCATCGCCGAAGGCGCGGAACGGGCGCAGGCATGATGCGACCCGACTCGCGCCCCACTTCTCCGGAAAGAACTGCACCATGAAACCCGTCCGCATCGTCAAGGGCTTCCTGACCGTGGGCTTCTGGACCCTGGTCAGCCGGGTCTTCGGCCTGATCCGCGACATCTTCCTGGCGCGCTATCTGGGCGACGGCATCGTGGCGCAGGCCTTTGTCGTGGCGCAGTCGCTGCCGAACATGTTTCGCCGCTTCTTTGCGGAAGGCGCCTTCAACTTTGCCTTCGTGCCGATGTTCGCCAAGAAGGTCGAGGCAGAAGAGGATGCCGAAGGCTTTGCCCGCGATGCCTTCTGGGGCATGGCGGCCTTCCTGTCACTGTTCTCGGCCCTGGGCATCGTCTTCATGCCCGGACTGGTCGTGCTGATGGCCTCGGGTTTTGTCGGGGACGATCGCTTTGCCGTGGCGGTGACGCTGGGCAGGATCGCCTTTGCCTATATCCTTTTCATCTCGCTCACGGCGCTTCTGTCGGGCGTGCTGAACGCGCGTGGCCGGTTCGCGGTTACCTCGGTCGTGACGGTGCTGCTGTCGGCCACGATGATCGCGGGGATGGTCCTGGCTGACCGGATGGGCTGGGACATGGGGCGGACGCTGGCCTGGTCGGTCACGATTTCCGGCCTGCTTCAGCTGCTGGTCACCTGGGCTGCGGTCCGGCGACTGGGCTACCGGATGCGTTTTCGCTGGCCGCATCTGACACCCGATCTCAAGCGTCTGGCCATCATCGCCGCGCCTGCCGTGCTGGCCGGGGGGGTGGTCCAGATCAACCTGATCGTGGGCCGTCAGGTCGCCAGTCTGACCGATGGCGCGGTGGTCTGGCTGTATAACGCCGACCGCATCTATCAACTGCCTCTCGGTGTCGTCGGCATTGCGATCGGGATCGTGCTGCTTCCCGACCTGTCGCGCCGCCTGCGGGCCGAGGACCACGAGGGTTCGCGCGCATCCTTCAACCGGGGGACGGAATTTGCGCTGCTGCTGACCCTGCCCGCAGCCGTGGCACTGATGGTGATTGCCTGGCCGATCATCAGCGTGCTGTTCCAGCGTGGGGAATACGGGCCTGTGGCCACCGTGAACACGGCCTGGGCTCTGGCGGTCTATGGCGCTGGTCTGCCGGCCTTCGTGCTGCACAAGGTGCTGCAACCGTTGTTCTACGCGCGCGAGGACACGCGGTCGCCCTTCCGCTATGCGGTCTGGTCGATGGTGGTGAATGCGGCGCTGGCCGTGGGCCTTCTGCCGCTGATCGGTTGGCTGGCGGCCGCGATTGCCACCACGGTTTCGGCATGGGTCATGGTCTGGCAGCTTTGGCGCGGCAGCCGGGTGATGGGCGATGCGGCGCGGCTTGATGACCGGTTCCTGTATCGCCTGCCGCGCATGGCCCTGGCCTCGGCCCTGATGGGGCTGGTGCTCTGGGGCATGTCGGTCGCGCTGGCCGGGCCCCTGACCACGCCGGGTGTCCGCACCGCCGCGCTTGGGGCGATGGTGCTGGTGTCGATGGTGGTCTACTTCGGCACCGTCCTGGCGATCGGCGGGATGAGCTGGGTGGAACTGAAAGGCGCGTTCCGCCGTCAGCGCTGACGGATCTTGTCCATCACCCGCGCCCAGCCCCCGGGGCTGACGACGAAGGACAGCAGGAACCCCGCGGCAAAGCCGGCGATGTCGGCCACCCAGTCCCAGCCCGCGCCGAACAGAAGGCCAAAGACGAGCTGGAAGAACAGCAGAGCCCCGATCAGGGAAAAGGCGCGATACTTGTTGCCCCCGGTCCGCGCCAGGTTGACCCACAGAAGGAAGGTGAAGGCACCGATCAACCCGTAGACCGCCGGATAGGCGCCGATCAGCTGCATCCGGTTCCCGGGTACCAGGAAGGTATATGCCACCGCCCCAAGAGCCGAGGCCCCCAGAACCACGACCAGCACTGCCCACCAGCGGAAGATCTCGCCCACCATCTTGCCCAGAGCAAGAAGCAGGACGATGGCGAACAGGGCATGGCTGAAACTGGCATGGACCAGCGGATAGCTGACCAGCCGCACCAGTTCCTCATAGGGCGCGCCGCCGGTCTGCCACTGGTAACGCAGAAGTTCGGGAAACATCCCGAAGCGTTCCACCGCCTGCAGGCGCCAGCCCACGCCCTGCGGGCCCCCCACGAAGCCGGCCGTCGCCAGCGACAGCACCAGCTCCATCGCGATCAGCGGCAGGGCCAAGACCCAGACGATCAGCGGCAAGGGATTCAGCGGTGCCTCGTTGTGGTCCTGTTTCATGCCCTGCCCCGGCGTTGACGGCTTGTTGCCCTTGGATTACGCGGGTTCGGTAGCTTTATCCAGACGGAGCGATCCCATGACCTCGCAGGCTTCGGCGGTCCAAACGCCGAAAACCTTCAAGCCCCGCATCTTCTCGGGCATCCAGCCTTCGGGCGGGCTGACCCTCGGCAACTATCTCGGCGCGCTGAAGCGGTTCGTCGAAAAGCAGGACGAGGGGATCGAGACGATCTATTGCCTGGTCGATCTGCACGCGATCACCGTCTGGCAGGAGCCCGAGGCCCTGCGCCGCCAGACCCGCGAAGGGGCGGCGGCATTCATCGCCGCGGGCATCGACCCGAAGCGCTCGATCCTGTTCAACCAGAGCCAGGTCAGCGCGCATGCCGAACTGGGCTGGATCTTCAACTGCATCGCCCGCATGGGCTGGATGAGCCGTATGACCCAGTGGAAGGACAAGGCCGGCAAGAATGCCGAGGCAGCCTCTCTGGGCCTGTTCGCCTACCCCTCGCTGATGGCCGCCGACATCCTGGCCTATCATGCGACCATGGTGCCGGTGGGCGAGGACCAGAAACAGCACCTGGAACTGACCCGCGACATCGCGATCAAGTTCAACAACGATTACGGGGTGGACTTCTTCCCTGTCGTCGAGCCCCTGATCGAGGGCGTGGCGACGCGGGTCATGAGCCTTCGGGACGGCACGAAGAAGATGTCGAAATCGGATCCTTCGGACCAGAGCCGGATCAACCTGACCGACGATGCGGACGCCATCGCGCAGAAGATCCGCAAGGCCAAGACCGACCCGCTGCCCTTGCCCGACAGCCCCGAGGGCCTGAAGGACCGGCCCGAGGCGCGCAATCTTGTGAACATCTACGCAGCCCTTGCCGGTCACAGCGTGGAACAGGTGATTCGCGACTTTGCCGGTGCCCAGTTCGGCACCTTCAAGCCGGCGCTGGCCGATCTTGCCGTGGCGAAACTGTCGCCGATCACCGCCGAGATGAACCGGCTGATGGCCGATCCGGCGGAAATCGACCGCATTCTTGCGGATGGGGCCGAACGCGCCGATGCCATCGCGCGGCCGATCCTTGACCAGACCAAGGACATCGTGGGCATGATCCGGTCGCGCAAGTAATCCACAGGAAGGTTCGGCGCGACACGGCCATGTCACAGACCTGATTCAGGCCGGCGCTAGACCGATCCTGTCCGGTGGCGCGATCTGTCCCCATCGCCCGAGGTTCGGCCCCTCTGTCCCCTGAGATGGCCGCGCCTTGCCGACATGCCCCCATGCGCCCCCGCATGGGGGCGATTTTTTTCCTGCTGCGCCCGCCCAGGCAGGGCAGATCGCCAAGTCCTTGACTCTGCGAAGGCTGACAAAGCGGAAATCGGGTTCTCCACAGCTTATTTCGGAAGAAAGCGCTTTACAGGCTTTCGCTCGTGTCCCACCATATCTAGTAAGGGCAGCGTCGGGCAAACGCTGACCCTTGCCAGACACCCAGCTTCTAGTGGGTCTTGGCCCGCCTGAAGCTTCATCATGAGGCCGGGCATGTCGCTTTCCGAAGACTACGCAGCGATGGAGGATCTGCACCCCATCGACATCGTCGAGACCCTGGCCGAACACCACGCGTGGGAATTCGATCGGGTGACCGACGACCAGATCGCCATGGCGGTGGAAGGCCAGTGGCGCACCTATTCGCTGACCATGGCCTGGTCGCCGCACGACGAAACCCTGCGGCTGATCTGCACCTTCGAGATGGACCCGCCGGCCCAGAAGCTGCCTGCGCTTTATGACCTGCTGAACCGCTGCAACGACATGGTCTGGTCGGGTGCCTTCACCTGGTGGGCGGAACAGAAGCTGATGGTCTGGCGCTATGGCCTGGTCCTGTCGGGGGGGCAGATGGCAGGGCCCGAGCAGATCGACCGGCTGATCGTCAGTGCCGTGATGGCGGCCGAGCGCTTCTATCCGGCATTCCAGATGGTGGCCTGGGGGGATCAGTCCCCGGCCGAGGCGATGAAAGTCGCCATTGCCGAGGCATACGGCCGCGCCTAACCTTGGCCCCCGAAAGGGGGAATTTCATGGCTCTGGAACGTGTGGCCCGCGACGGGCTGGTATTGCTTGGATGCGGCAAGATGGGGTCTGCCCTGCTGGCTGGATGGCTCAAGGCGGGGGTCAAACCGGATGCGGTCTGGGTATTGGAGCCCAATCCGACCGACTGGCTGATCGAGACCGGGGTTCATCTGAACGAAGGTCTTCCGCCGGCCCCGGCGGTGGCGCTTCTGGCGGTGAAGCCGCAGATGATGGGCAAGGCGCTGCCGTCGCTGCAGGCGCTGGGAAATGGGACGACGTTGTTCGTCTCGATTGCCGCCGGGACGACGATTGCCAGCTTCGAGGCTGTCTTGGGCGATCGCACGCCCATCGTGCGAACCATGCCGAACACGCCTGCCATGGTAGGCAGGGGGATAACCGCGCTGATCGGCAACCGACATGCAACGGCCGACGACATGGCGCTGGCGCGGGCCCTGATGGCGGCTGTCGGCCAGGTTGTGGAGCTGGAGCGTGAAGACCTGATCGACGCGGTGACTGCCGTTTCGGGTTCGGGGCCGGCCTACGTCTTTCACCTGATCGAGGCCATGGCCGCAGCGGGCGAGGCAGAGGGGCTGCCTTCCGATGTGGCGATGCAGCTTGCCCGCGCCACGGTCTGCGGCGCGGGGGAACTGGCCTATCAGAGCCCCGAAAGCGTTGCCCAGTTGCGGATCAACGTGACCTCGCCCGGTGGCACCACTGCTGCGGCGCTGGCGGTTCTCATGGATCCGGAAACCGGCTTTCCTGCGCTGCTGCGCCGCGCGGTCAAGGCGGCAGCCGACCGGGGCAGGGAGCTGGGCAAATGACCATCACCTACGCCGATTTCGAAAAGGTCGATATCCGCGTCGGCCGGATTACAAGGGCTGAACCCTTTCCCGAAGCGCGCAAGCCGGCAATCAGGCTATGGGTCGATTTCGGCCCCGGGATTGGCGAGAAACGGTCGTCTGCGCAGCTGACGCGCCATTACACTCCCGAAGGTCTGGTCGGGCGGCAGGTGCTGGCGGTGGTGAACTTTCCGCCCCGCCAGATCGGACCGGTGAAGTCCGAGGTGCTGGTGCTGGGCGTGCCGGATGCGGAGGGCGAGGTGGTGCTGATCGGGCCGGGGCAAGAGGTTCCTTTGGGGGGGAAACTGTTTTGAATCCGAAGCTTCTGATCACCCGCCGACTGCCTGACCGCGTGCTGGAAGCCGCCTGCGCCCGGTTCGACGTGACATTGCGCGACCGGACCGAGGTGCTGTCGCCAGAGGAGCTGCGCACCGCGCTGCGTGACTTCGACGCGGTGCTGCCGACCTTGGGCGACCGCTTCCAACCGGATGTCTTTGCAGATGTTTCCAGTCCCCGGGCGAAGATTCTGGCCAACTTCGGGGTGGGCTACAACCACATCGACATCGAGGCCGCGAAGGCCGCGGGCGTGATGGTCACCAACACCCCCGGCGCAGTGACGGATGCGACCGCGGATATTGCGGTAAGCCTGATCCTGATGACTGCCCGCCGCCTGGGCGAGGGCGAACGCATCCTGCGCGCAGGTCGGTGGGAAGGCTGGGGACCGGTGCAGATGCTGGGCACCCATGTTACCGGAAAGCGGCTTGGAATCATCGGGATGGGCCGCATCGGCAAGGCGATTGCGAAGCGCTGCCATTACGGGTTCGACATGGAGGTGGTGTTCTACAACCGCTCGGCCGTTCCCGATCCGGGCCTGCCTGCACGGCAGGTAGAGATGGCCGAGGCGATGGCTGCCGACTTCGTGGTGGTGGCCGTGCCGGGCGGGAAGGCCACGCATCACCTGATCGACGCCAAGGCATTGGGAATGATGCGGAAATCCGGGATCTTCGTGAACATCTCCCGCGGCGATGTGGTGGACGAGGCCGCCCTGATTGCGGCCTTGCAGGAGGGCCGGATCGCCGGTGCAGGGCTGGATGTCTACGAGTTCGAGCCGCAGGTTCCGGCCGCCCTGATCGCGATGGAGAATGTCACCCTGCTGCCCCATCTCGGCACCGCCTGCCTTGAGGTGCGCGAGGACATGGGGATGATGGCGGTGACGAACCTGATCGCCTGGGCCGAGGGGAAGGCGCCGCCCAACCTGCTGAATCCATGATCATTTCCCGCGCGCGCCGGTTCATCTTTGCCCATGCCCCGAAGACCGGCGGGACAGCATTTGCCCTGGCCTACGAGGCACGGGCCGCAAAGGACGACATCCTGATCGGCGACACGCCCAAGGCGCGCAAGCGGGCGGGGCGATGGAAGGGGATCAAGACCGCCGGGCGCGTGTGGAAGCATTCTACCTTGGCGGACGTGATCGGGCTGGTGAGCACCGAGGAAGTGGAATCATTTCTGACGGTCACGCTGGTTCGAAATCCCTGGGACCGGGTGGTAAGCTATTATCACTGGCTGCGCGCGCAAAGCTTTGCCAACCCTGCGGTGGGTCTGGCCAAGGCACGGGATTTCAGCGGGTTCCTGAACCACCCGCAGACGATGGCGTCGCTGCGGCTCTGGCCCTATGGCGCCTATATGCGAAGGCCGGATGGATCGGAAAAGCCCAGCCTTTTCCTGAGGCTGGAGAGGTTCGAGACGGATGCCGCGCCGCTGTTCGACAATCTCGGCTTTCGCCTGACACTGCCGAAGGCCAATGCCAGCGACAGGGCACGGGACTGGCGGGTCTATTACTCTGACGCGGATGCGGCGCTGGTGGCGGATCTGTGCGGCGAGGATGTTGCGCGGTTCGGATACAGCTTCGATCCAGGCGCCTGATGTCCCTTGGTTGACCTGTCGCGTCAAGAGAAGTTCCCTGATCATCCTTCCGCCCCGACGCGCGTGAGAACGGAAATCCTTCAAGCGGTGGATGTGAACCGCTCATCATCCCTGACGGGCTTCTTCGCTGTGCCGGGGCCAGCGAAGAAGCCGGTTACGGCTGATGAGCGGCGGTCTATGCGGCGGCCTTCTCGCCGCCGAACCGGCCGTAGAAGGTTTCGCCCTTGTCCGCCATCTCGCGAAGAAGGGCAGGCGCTTGGAAGCGCGGGCCGAACTGCGCGGTCAGGCCGCGGCAGATCTCTACCGCCCGCGCGGCGCCGATCATGTCGAGCCAGCTGAACGGCCCGCCCGACCAGGGTGCGAAACCCCAGCCGAGGATCGCGCCCACGTCGCCCTCGCGGATGTCGGTCAGGACACCCTCTTCCAGCGCCCGCACCGCCTCGAGCACCTGGGCAAAGAGCATCCGGTGCTGCACATCGGCCAGCGAGGGCTGCATCTTGTCCAGGGGATACTTGTGCGCGAGCCCCTCCCACAGGCCCAGACGCTCGCCCTTGTCATCATAGGCATAGAAGCCGGCCTTCGCCTTGCGGCCCAGACGCCCCTGATCGGCCATCCAGAACAGCACATGGTCCACTGCCTCGTCGGGGTAGTCCTTGCCCATGGCTTCCTTGGTGGCCTTGGCGATCTTGACGCCCAGGTCGATCGAGGTCTCGTCCACCAGTTGCAGCGGGCCCAGCGGCATGCCGACGAGCTTTGCCGCGTTCTCGATCAGCGCCGGTTCCACCCCTTCGGCGACCATGCGGATGCCTTCGTTGATGTAGGGGATGATGCAGCGGTTGGCATAGAAGAAGCGCGCGTCGTTGACGACGATCGGGGTCTTGCGGATCTGGCGCACGAAATCCAGCGCCTTGGCAACCGCGCGCTCTCCGGTCTTCCTGCCCCGGATGATCTCGACCAGGTTCATCTTGTCCACCGGGCTGAAGAAGTGGATCCCGATGAACTGATCGGGCCGCTGGCTGGCGGCGGCAAGCCCGGTGATCGGCAGGGTCGAAGTGTTGGTGGCATAGATGCAGTCCGGCCCCACCGCCGCCTCGACCTTGGCCGTCACATCGTGCTTGACCTTCGGATCCTCGAAGACCGCCTCCACCACCAGATCGGCGCCGGCGAGCGCCGCGTAATCGGTGGTGGCGGTGATGCGGCCCAGAACCTCGGCCCGTCTCTCCGCTGTCACCTTGCCGCGCTTCATGCCCTTGTCGAGCAGCCCCTCGGAATGGGCCTTGCCGCGGTCGGCGGCCTCCTGACTGGCGTCGATCAGCACGACCTCGATCCCGGCATTCGCCGCCACATAGGCGATGCCCGCGCCCATCATGCCCGCGCCGATCACGCCCAGCTTCTTCACCGCCTGATCCTCGACCCTGGGCCGGTTCGCGCCCTTCTCCAGCGCCTCCTTGTTGATGAACAGGCTGCGGATCATCGCGCTGGACGAGGGGTTCATCAGCACGCTGGTGAAATGCCGCGCCTCGATCCGCAGCGCCACGTCGAAGGGCACCAGCGCCCCTTCATAGACCGCCGCCAGAAGCGCCTTCGCCGCCGGATAGACGCCCATCGTCTTGGCTTGCACCATCGCGCTGGCGCCGACAAAGGTCATGAAGCCCGCCGGATGATAGGGCGCGCCGCCCGGCATCTTGTAGTCCTTGCGGTCCCAGGGCTTGACCAGGTCGGCATCGGTGGCCGACAGCACCCAGTCCTTCGCGCGTTTCAGCAGGTCTTCCGGGGCCACGACCTCGTCGATCAGCCCGGCCGCCTTCGCCTCCCTGGGCGAGGACAGCTTGCCCTCCAGCAGAAAGGGCGCGGCCATCATCGCGCCCAGCTTGCGCACCAGCCGCGTGGTGCCGCCAGCACCTGGGAAGATCCCGACCATGATCTCGGGCAGGCCGATCTTGGCCTTCGGGTTGTCGGCCGCGATGATCCGATGGCAGGCCAGCGGCAGTTCCAGCCCGATCCCCAGCGCGGTGCCGGGCAGCGCGGCGACGATCGGCTTGCCGCCTTTCAGCGTCTTCGGGTCCATGCCTGCGCGTTCGATCTTGCGCAGGACCTGGTGCATCTGCATGACGCCATCGAAGATCGCCTGCGCCCCGCCCGCACGCATTCGCGCGATCACGTTCAGGTCCATCCCCCCGGCGAAATCCTTCTTGCCCGAGGTGATGATGATGCCCCTCACCCCCGCGTCGGCCAGCGCCCGGTCGATCAGGTCGGACAGCGCGGCGAAGGCCTCGGTGGACATCACGTTCATCGACCTGGACGTCACGTCCCAGGTGATGGTGGCAACGCCCTCGGCATCGGAGGTCATGGTGAAATCGGTCATTGCGTGAACTCCATCGGCAATTCTTGATTGGGCTCGACCCTGGTCAGCAGGATCGGCCAACGGGTCTCGCTGGTCGTGTTGTGAACCCTGGTGGCTTTCCACGCGCCATCGCGGCGTTCCAGCCAGATCCGGCTGTAGAAAGTCGGAATCAGCGGTATGCCGTCGCAGAGATAGTGCGATTCATAGTGACCTATGATCCGGTCCGCGCCGTCGAACCTAGCCTGGCGCCCGATCAGTCGCGCTTCGCTGGCCCCGCGGCAGCACAGCATGTCGCAAAGCTCGTCAAAGCCTTCGACCAGATCTTCCTCTGTCCCGACAATAAGGTTTGCTGTCGAGGTGATGATCGACAACGGAAGCTCTACGAAGTCGCGATAGGACTCGAAGTTGCCCTGCATCAAGGCGAGGGCAATGCCGTCGAGGAACTTCTGAAGCGTCTCCGTTGCGGTCATCGTCCCTCGCGTTGAGTCCGGTTTGGCCGTATGAGCCTGCAATAAACCGAAATCACCAGAGTTCCGCCGAAAGAGAACACGGAACAAGTAATTGTATACTACACCGCAATCAGAGGTTGAATTAACAAAATGTGAATGTCGCCATGTTCCAAGCGCATGAGACGACGCCCGCAGGACTGCCTGTCGTTTCATCTGATGACCTCGCGCGCACAGCCAGAACAGGGCGTGCCGTCGCGGCGCAGGTGGCGCCGGGCGGGGCCGTCCTTTTCGGTGATCAGGTCATGGTCGGTGTAATGGACGCGGTCGCGGGTGTTGCGGGTGCCGATGACTAGGTAGCGGGCGGGCACCTCGGTGCGGTTATCCAGCCGGTGGCCGATGGCCAGACCGGCGGGCCAGGCGGCCACGTCGCCCGGGCGCAGGACGGTCTCGACGTCCTCGACCAGCACAACCTCGCCCGCGAGCATCAGGATCATCTCGTCCTCTTCCTCGTGCCAGTGGCGGTGGCCTGAGCGGCTGCCGGGCGGCAGCTCCTCAAGGAAGGCACCGAACTGCGTAAGCCCGCCTGGATCGGACATCAGCAGATAGCGGTATGGCCCGTTGCCCGAACCCAGAACGGGGTGGACGGGATCGGGTTCCTCTGCCCAGGGGGGAAGCACGACCTTCGGCATCAGCGCGGCCCCGCCCAGTCGGTGCCGTCCTTGTAGGTGAACCGCGCCTTGCCGCCCTCGATCTCTACCCGCAGGTCCACGTCGGAATAGGTCGCCACCTCGCGCGGGGCCTTGGTGCCGACGACAAGGAAGCGCGCCACCCGGTCGGAGCGGTTGACGAAGTGATGCCCGTCGGTGCTGCCCGCCGGAAAGGCTGCGCAATCGCCCGGGCGCATCACCGTTTCGCCGGCGTCCTGCACCAGGGTGCATTCGCCTTCGGTCACCATCACGAATTCGTCCTCGTTCTGGTGCCAGTGACGAAGAGAGGACATGGCCCCGGGTTCCAGGGTCACCAGATTGACGCCGAACTGCGTCAGCCCGCCTGCATCCCCGAGGCGCAGCGACGACCGCCCCTTCATCATGCTGGCGTAGGGTTCCGGGTAGATCGATCCGGTCCTTGCCGGAATCTTCGTGGGGTCGATCACGGGCATCGGGGGGCTCCTGCTGCGGGCACCATGCCCTGTCGAGCAACCCCGAAGGTCAGGCGATCAGCGCATGTGCGGTCAATTGTGGTTTCAGTTCGGGCATGGAGACACGGCTGTAGGCCACCATTTCGGTCCGCAGGCCGAACGGCGTCATCCGGTTGTAGTACACACCCGATGACAGACGCGGCGTTTCCTCGGACGGGGACAGTTCCAGCCAGTCCAGCCAGACACGCAGTCGCCCCGCGCGCGGAATGTCCATCGCCCTGACCCGGGGCTGCAAATGTTCGACGCCGCGTTCGACAAGGGCCGATCGCAGCACCGAAAGCATTGCTGCCCCCTCGGCCGCCGAACGCACGATCACCCGCTTCTGTCCAAGATGCAGAGGCAGCGGATAGGCATACTCGGCCGCAAGATCGTCCAGACGGCCGGCCATGAACAGCGCGCCCCGCCTCACGAATACGGACAGAACCTCCGAATGCTGCACCCCGCGACCCACCCCGTTGACTAGCTGGATTGTGGCCGAAAAAAGGCCGGAACCCTGGAGAATCACCCCCAACGCGACAGATTGGGTCTGGTTGCCAAAAAGCTGTGGCGACATGATGGCAAGCCTGCCCGCAGCGCGCATTATTGTTGCGGAAGGTCATGTCAGACCCGTTCGATGATCGTGGCCGCGCCCATTCCGCTGGCGATGCAGAGGGTGGCAAGCCCGGTTGCCTTGTCCCGACGCTCCAGCTCGTCCAGAAGCGTGCCGATGATGATGGCCCCGGTTGCGCCGAGCGGATGGCCCATGGCGATTGCGCCGCCGTTCACGTTCACCACCTCTGGATCGACGTCGAAGGCCTGCTGAAAGCGCAGGACCACGCTGGCGAAGGCCTCGTTGACCTCGAAAAGGTCGATGTCGGAAATCGCCATGCCCGCATCCCTTAGGATCTTCTGCGTGACCGGCACCGGCCCGGTCAGCATGATCGTCGGATCGGTGCCGATCTTCGCGGTGGCAAGGATGCGGGCCCGGGGCTTCAACCCATGCGCGCGACCGAACGCGGCAGTGCCGATCAGCACCGCTGCCGCCCCGTCCACGATGCCTGACGAGTTGCCGGCATGGTGGATGTGATTGATCCGCTCCAGATGCGGATACTTCATGATCGCCACCTTGTCGAAGCCGGGCATGACCTCGCCCATAGCCTTGAAGCTGGGTTCCAGCCGGGCCAGGGCCTGCATGTCGGTGTCCGGCCGCATGTGTTCGTCATGGTCCAGGATGGTCAGGCCGTTCTGATCCCTGACCGGCACGATTGATGCGGCAAATCGGCCTTCCTTCCACGCCCGTGCCGCGCGGCGCTGGGATTCGACGGCCAGCGCATCGGCCTGTTCACGGGTAAAGCCGAACCGGGTTGCGATGATGTCGGCGGCAATTCCCTGCGGCACGAAATGGGTCTTCATCGCCAGAGACGGATCCACCGCGATCGCCGCACCGTCCGACCCCATGGGGACGCGGCTCATCATCTCGACCCCACCGGCGATGTAGGCCTGACCTGCGCCGCCCTTCACCTGGTTCGCGGCCAGGTTCACCGCCTCCATCCCGCTGGCGCAGAAGCGGTTGATCGACAGGCCCGGGATGGCTTCGTCAAGGTCGGATGCCAGCACAGCCGACCGCGCAAGGCATCCGCCCTGTTCGCCGATCTGGGTGACGTTGCCCCAGATCACGTCCTCGACCGCATGGCCTGACAGCCCGTTCCTTTCCTTGATCGCGTTCAGCATCCGTGCCGACAGCGCGACGGCCGTGACCTCGTGCAGCGATCCATCGGGCCGCCCCTTGCCGCGGGGGCTGCGGACGGCGTCGTAGATGTAAGCATCGGTCATGGTCGTCTCCTCAGGTTGCGGGGAAGGCCCGCGTCATCAGGTCGTAGGGATGTTTCCAGCCGGGCAGGGCCGCGATCCGGTCCAGCCATCGGTCGATGTGCGGCCACTCGGCGCGGGCAAAGCCGTAGGGCTCGGGATAGTAGAGATAGCCGCAGCAACTTAGGTCAGCGATGGTGGGGGCGTCGCCCACCATCCAGTCGCGGCCGGCGAGGTGATCGTTCAGCACCGTGTAGGCGGCCTTCAAGCGCCCCTGCAGGAAGGGGACAACGCCTTCGGGGCGTTTCTCGGGCGGCAGGAAGTTCATCAGGAAGCGGCAGGTGCCGATGGTGGTCGAAAGCTTGTGGTTGTCCCAGAACAGCCAGCGCAGCACCTCGCGCCGTTCGGCGGCCGAGCGGCCCCCCAGCTTGCCGGTCCTCGATGAAATGTAGTCCAGGATCACCCCGGACTGCGTCAGCGTGGTGTCGTTGTCCACCAGAACGGGGACTTCGCCCATCTCGTTGATCTTCCTGAACTCCGGGCTGCGCGCCTCGCCCCGGAAGAAATCGACGTGGACCGGTTCCCATGCGATTCCGGCCATTTCCAGCGCCAGCGCGCATTTGTAGGCGTTGCCGCTTTCGCCGAAACAATAGAGCTGCATGCCGGCCCCTCCCACGGTGCTAGGTCTTGCGTTCGTCCAGGTCGCCGCGAAAGGCCGTCAGACGTTTCGCCAGTTCGTCTGCGTCCACCAGGCCGTTCAGGTTCTCGAAGATGAAACTCAGCGCCTCGCCGGGTTCCAATCCGCTTTCCGCCTGAAAGCGGCGGAAGGCGCGGTGGGCTTCTTCGGTCATCGCGGCCGGGAACCGGCGGGTCAGTCGAAAGCGTCTGGGCATCTTTTCCCCCACTCTGGCCGGGGCTTCAGAATGCCTCGGCCGGCAGCGCCATCACCGGGTCGGCGCCGCTCTCGATCCGCGCCAGATGCATGGCGCAGGCGGGAAGCTGGCGGGCCATGTAGAACCGGCCGGTGGCGATCTTGGCTTTCAGGAAGTCGCGGTCGTCTGCGCCCCCGTCCAGCGCAGCATAGGCCGCCTTCGCCATCCGCGTCCACATCAGGCCCAGGCAGACATGGCCCATCATGTGCATGAAATCGTATGACCCGGCCAGCGCGGCGTCGGGGTTGGTCATGCCGTTCTGCATGAAGAACATTCCCGCCTGCTGCAACTGCCTGGATGCCGCCTTCAGAGGTTCGGTGAAGCCCTTCATCCGCTCGTCGCCGTCGTGGGCCCTGCATTCGGCCTTCACCATCTCGAAGAAGGCCATGACATGCCTGCCACCGTCTTGGGCAAGCTTGCGACCCACCAGATCCAGCGCCTGGATGCCGTTTGCGCCTTCGTAGATCATGGCGATCCGGGCGTCGCGGGCGAACTGCGACATGCCCCATTCCTCGATGTAGCCGTGGCCGCCAAAGACCTGCTGGGCCTGCACCGCCATCTCGAAGCCCTTGTCGGTCTGAAAGCCTTTCAGCACCGGGGTCAGAAGACCCACCAGCCCGTCTGCCGCCGCATCGCCGTTGTGGGCCCGGTCGATCAGCGTGGCCCCCCAGAAGGTCAGCGCCCGGGCGCCCTCGACGAAGCTTTTCTGCTCCATCAGGTTGCGGCGGATGTCGGGGTGGACGATCAGCGGGTCGGCCGGGCCGTCGGGGTTCGCGGCACCCGTGACGGCCCGGCCCTGCAGCCGGTCCTTCGCATAGGCCAGCGCGTTCTGGTAGGCGGCCTCGGCCACGGCATAGCCTTGCAGCGCGACGCCCAGCCGTGCCTCGTTCATCATGGTAAACATGGCGCGCATGCCCTTGTGCAACTCGCCCAGCAGCCAGCCGGTCGCGCCGTCGTAGTTCATCACGCAGGTCGCGTTGCCGTGGATGCCCATCTTGTGCTCGATCTTGCCGACCGAGACGGCATTGCGCGCACCCAGGCTGCCGTCCTCCTTCACAAGGAACTTCGGCACGATGAAGAGGCTGATCCCCTTCGTCCCCTCGCCGCCACCCGGGGCCTTGGCCAGCACCAGGTGGACGATGTTTTCCGCCATGTCATGGTCGCCGGCCGAGATGAAGATCTTCTGCCCGGTGATCCGGTAGGACCCGTCCGGCTGCGGCTCGGCCTTCGTGCGCAGAAGCCCCAGGTCGGTGCCGCAATGCGGCTCGGTCAGGTTCATCGTGCCGGTCCATTCGCAGGTCACGAGCTTGGGCAGCCACTTCCGCTTCTGCTCTTCGGTCCCGTGCGCCAGGATTGCGGAATAGGCGCCGTGGGTCAGGCCCTGATACATGTTGAAGGCCATGTTGGCCGAAACGAAGGTCTCGTTCACCGCCGTGTGCATCAGGTAGGGCAGGCCCTGCCCGCCGTATTCCGGGGCGGCGTCCAGCGACATCCAGCCACCCTGACGCAGGGTGTCGAAGGCCGCCCTGAAACCGGAAGGCGTGCGCACCACGCCGGCTTCCAGCTTGCAGCCTTCGGCATCGCCCACGGCGTTCAGGGGGGCCAGAACCTGTTCCGCCACCCTGGCGGCCTCGCTCAGCACCGCCTGAGTAAAGCCCGTGTCAAGGTCGGCATAGCCGGGGATGTCGGCCTGCGAAATCTTCAGAACGTCATGCAGAAGGAACTGCATGTCCTTCACGGGGGCGGTATAGGTCGGCATTCTCGGTCCTCTTCCCTGTACTTGCCGCCCGCTTCCGGGCGGGTCTTTCCATCAGGCCGCGCGCTGGGGGGCCTGGCCTTCATCGGCGGCATGGGCCAGCGCCTCTTTCAGCTCGGCGATGGCCTGGTCCAGTTCGGCACGCTGCGCCTCCATCTCGGCCAGGCGCTTGCGGGCCAGTTCACAGGCCCGGTCGCGCTGGGCGGCGTCCGAGCCGTCGCGGTCATAAAGGTCCAGTGTCTCGCGGATGTCCTCGAGGCTGAAGCCGAAGCGCTTGCCCCGCAGGATCAGCGTCAGCCGCGCACGGTCGCGCCGGGTGAACAGCCGCCTTGTCCCGATCCTGATCGGGGCAAGCAGCGCCTTGGCTTCGTAGAACCGCAAGGTGCGCGGGGTCACGTCATAGGCCTCGCACATTTCGCGGATTGTCATCACATCACCGGATGCTTCGGGTTTCATGGCAAACTCGTGACTTTGGTCTCATCATCCTGCGTCAGATGCGGACCCGCGTCCGAGATTACCAGAGCCGTTGACGTTCACGTCAGTGTAACGTCACGTCATGAAATCGGCTGACGTGCCGTCAGCGGCCCGGGCCTTGTGGCGGCCCCCCCCCGGGTCAGCGCAGGACCATGCCCCGTGGCCAGCTGAGTCTGTGTTCCAGCGTGACGGTCTGCTTTCGGCCCGGGGCGAGGTCGAAGGTCCATGCCAGGATGCCGCGCTGGCCATCCACGTCTGTCTCGTCGGGGCTGGGGTCGGCCTTGACGGTCAGTTGTAGGTCGGTCTGTTCGCTGTAGGGCACCTGATCCAGAAGGCGCACGGTCCAGGCCTCGGTTCCCGTGTTCTCGACGGAAATCACTGCGCTTTCGGTCCGTTCGTTGGCGGTGGTGAACACGCCAGTCTGTCCTTCGCTGGCCATTGGCATCCTGCGTGACAGGCGCAGGGTTTCGATGGCACCGAAGGGCAGGTCGGTTTCCGCCCCCGGCGCGATCGTGTCGAGCCAGGTGGATCCGACCAGAACCCCTTCGCGGAACAGCATCGCCTCGCCCGGCAGCAGGGGTTCGCCCGAGGGGTTGGTGACGCTTGCCACGACAAAGGCGGTGCTGTCGTGGCGCGGCACGGCGACGGCCCTGACCACGGGGACAAAAGTCAGCCGGTCAAGCGGCAGGCGCAGGTTTTCGGCACCCGAGGCAACGGTGACGGGTTGGGGATAGACGTGGACCACAGTGTCACCTTCCATCGCGGCGCCCGCGGTGATCGGCGCAGGCGCAGCTTCGGCCACGGCTTCAGGCATGATCGCATCTGCGGCTTGGCCGGATTTGCGGGCCAGATCCTGATCCGCCGGTTCGGGCACGATCCGGCGGAGTTCGGGCCACAGCGTCGAGGGCGCGGCCTGTTCGGATGGTCGCGCGGAAGACAGGGTCAGGGCGACGCCCGTCCAGTCCTCGCCGGTGCGTTGGCTGACAAGAACGGCGCGGTCGATGGTCAGCCTGTCGCCACCCCTGCGGCTGAGGTTCAGCTCGTAGAAGGGGCGCCAGCTGGCATCCGAGACATATTGCGTGACGGTAATGGTGTGTTCGCCGGCCTCGGCGGCGGTCAATGCCACCAAGAGTGCGGTATAGTCGCGGTCGGCCGAGGGCAACGCATCAAAGGCGGCCCGGGCCCTGGCCAGGGCCTCGTCAGCCTTTTCCAGCGCCTTCTCGGCGGGGAAGAGGTCGGCGCTGGCGGCAAGCGCCGCCTGGCGGGCGGCCAGCGTTTCGGCCCCGATCATCGCCGCCATGGCGCGGATGGTTTCTGGCGTGGCATCATCTGGCAGGGCACCGGTGAAAGAGGACAGAAAGCGCGCCTGCGCTTCGGCGGCATCCACACGGGCCCGCACGGCGTCAAGCGCCAGCGCGGCCTTGACCCGTTCCGCTTCCAGGCGTTCGACCTCGGCCCTGGCGGCCTGCTGGTCGGGCGTCAGCGGCTCGTCCCGGGGTGGCAGGCGATCGGCGCGCAGGGTAAAGGCCCCCAGCCCCAGGCCCGTGCCGGGGGCAAGCTGCATCATGCCTGGCTGGCTGGAGGCGGGCAGGTCGGCGACCAGAAGTTCGTGCGATCCGGCGGTCGGGGCGGTAAAGCCGATCTGGCGCGTAAGCCGCGCGCCATCGGGATAGACGGTGACGGCGGTGATCCGGCTGGTGGCCACGATGGTTTCTGCCAGGGCCGGCAGGGCGGTCGTGGCAAGCAGGATGGCAAGAAGCGCGCGCATGGAAATGGCCTTTCGCGGGGAACGATGCCGCAAGCCTAGGCCCCTTCCGGGCGCAGCGACAAGGCGGGAAACCCGCCCCGGCCGCAGCCCAAGGCAAGGCCGCCGGCCCGCGTCGAAGGGGGTCAGTTCTCCAGCGGTGTGGCGATCAGGATGTGCAGGTCACGGTCGGGCACATAGTCGGCCTTTTCCATGACAAAGGTGGTGGGCCCCGTCTTCCTGATACCCTGCGCGCAGAGCGAGACGATGTTGCCCGGCGCGCCCTTGTCCAGGGTCAGCCGGAACCGCTTGATCGGACCGGCCCAGCTGTTGGCCGTCCTCAGGATGTATGAAATGTTCCATGACAGGCCCACCGCTTGCGCCTTGCCGTCTGTCTGCGGCTGCGCCAGTGCCCGCATCAGCCCCTTCGATGTGCCCTCGTCGATGCAGTAGAGATCCGCAATCTCCTGCATGTAGTCCTCGGGCGGGTGGGCCCAGACGAAAATTCCGCCAGGCGAACGGTTCTCGTAGGCGTGGCTGATCCTGACTGTCTGGCCTGCGGGGAAGGTCTGGGTCCAGTGATAGCGGATCAGGACCGACCAGCGCGGGAAGGCATAGCCGTATTGGGGGCCGTCGTCGTGGAATTCGGCAAGGCCAAGTTCGCTCGCCTCGTCCCGTTGCCGGGGCGTCAGCGCGGCCAGCGCAGCCATGATCTTCTCTGCGCTCAGCGTAAGTGGCAGGCCGAGCCGGGCCAGATCCGCGGTCACGTCGCGGCCCGGAGTGTCGTATTGCGTGGAAGAGGGCACCCAGACCCCGGTCGGTTCGGGTGCGACCACCGCGATGCGGTCGATGCGCAAGGCGACAGGCTTGCCGTCGGCCGTGGCGGTGAAGTTCACCAGGTTCTCGCGATCGGGGTCTTCGGGAAGGTTCCACTGGCTTTCCACCAGCTGCCAGACCGGGATCGGTGGCAGCGGAAAGATCACCTCGCCGGTCACGTCGCTGCCGGTCCGGTTGCGGAAGACGTAGTCGACGGCGATGCGGTCGATGCCGATGAAGAGATCTTCTTCCTCCATCGCCACGGCCTCGGTCTGGCCGAAGGTCAGGCCGGTTGCTGACAGGCCGCCGAAGCCGTCATTGGCAAGGCTGGGTGCGGCAATGACGGCGGCGAGAAACAGGGACAGAAAGGAATGCGCCGGTTTCATCCAGACCTCCGGGAGACGGGTCCGGGCCATCTGATGCCGCGCGAGAGATTCCCGCAAGCCCCGCACCCGGGGGCTCAGGGCTTTGGCCGGTCGTCCCAGTCCCTTGTCAGAATGCGGTTCGCGTCGCCTTCGGGATCATCGAACTGTTTCGTTTTCATCGCCCAGAAGAAGGCGATCAGGCCAATCCCGCCCAGAAACAGCGAGACCGGGATCAGGATGGTCAGGATTTCCATTACTTGAGCCGCATCGCGTTCAGGGTGACGGTGATCGAGGACAGCGACATCGCCAGCGCGGCCGCCAGCGGCGTGGCCATGCCGACAAGCGCGATGGGCACCGCAATCACGTTGTAGCCACCCGAAATGGCAAAGTTCTCGACGATCCGGCGCGCCGATTGCCGCGCGATGCGCACTGCGTCCGCGATGGGGGAAAGATCCTGGCCCAGCAGCACGATGTCCGAGGCGACGCGCGCCGCATCCAGCGCTGAGGCGGGCGAGATCGACACATGCGCCGCCGCCAGCGCCGCCGTGTCGTTCAGCCCGTCGCCGACCATCAGAACCTTGCGGCCCCGCGCCGCCAGCGCCGCAACATGCGCGGCCTTGTCTTCCGGCAGTACGCCCGCCCGCCAGTCGGCGATACCGAGCCGGGTGGCAAGGTCGCGCACCGGCGCATCCGCATCGCCCGACAGCAGTTCGACCTGCATGCCGGCGGCTTGCAGCGCCCGCACGGCCTGTTCGGCGCCGGGGCGTAGGCGGTCGGTGAAGGTGAAGGCGTGTGCTTCGCCGGCAAGGCTGAGGTAGGTCGCGGTTTCGGGAAGGGCTTCTGCGCCGCACCACTCGGCCCGGCCAAGGCGGACGCGGCCACCCTGCCATTCGCCTTCGATCCCGTGGCCCGGGACTTCGCGGATCGCGGTCACCCCGGCCGGGGCGATGCCCGCTGTACGCGCCCCTTCGGCCAGCGCGCGCGCCAGCGGGTGCGAAGACCCCGCCGCCAGCGCTGCGGCCACAGCCACCGCCTGCTGCGGATGGTCTGCCAGGCCCACCGGTTTCGGCACGCCCAGGGTCAGGGTTCCCGTCTTGTCGAAGACGACCGTATCGACCTCGGCCAGGCGTTCCAGCGCGGTGCCATGCTTGATCAGCAGCCCCTTGCGGAACAGCCGGCCCGAGGCCGAGGTCACCACCGCCGGAACCGCCAGGCCCAAGGCGCAGGGGCAGGTAATGATCAGGACGGCAGCCGAGATGTTGATTGCGTGCCGCAGGTCGCCACCTGTTGCCCACATCCAGTAGCCGAAGGCGGTGAAGGACAGCAGATGCACCAGCGGCGAATAGGCCTTTGATGCCCGGTCGGCCAGGCTGGTGTAACGGGTCTTCGCCCCTTCGGCGACGGCCACGAGATCAGCCATGCGGTGCAGGCTGGTATCCTTGCCCGCAGCCGTCACCCGCACGGTCAGGGGGCCGGTCAGATTGACCTCACCCGCGCTGACCTGGCAGCCTTCGCCCGCCGGCACCGGCAGGCTTTCCCCGGTCAGCAGGCTGCGGTCGACCTCGGACGCGCCCGCGACCACCACACCATCCACCGGCATCCGCGCACCGGGGCGGACCAGAACCAGATCGCCCCGAACCACGGCCGAGGTCACGGTTTCCACCTCTTCCCCATCCACCAGGACGATGGCACGGGGCACCTCCAGCGCGGCCAGTTCCTCGGCCGCCGAACGGGCGATGGCGCGGGTGCGGTGGTCAAGGTAGCGGCCCAGCAGCAGGAAGAAGGCCAGCATCACCGCAGCGTCGAAATAGGCGTGATGCCCGGACATCGCCGTTTCATAGACCGAGATCGAAGACGCGAGGATCAGCGCCAGGCTGATCGGCACATCCATGCCCAGCTTGCCCTGGCGCAAGGATGCCCACGCCGACTTGAAGAAGGGCTGGCCGGCGAAGATGACAGTCGGCAGCGCGATGGCGCCGGAAATCCAGTGGAACAGATCGCGCGTCGCGTCCTCGGCCCCGGACCAGACGGCAACCGACAGCAGCATCACGTTCATCATGCTGAAGAAGGCCACCCCCAGGCGCATCAGCAGGTCCCGGCCTTGGCGGTCGGTCTCGGTGGCGCTGAGAAGGCCGGGGTCAAGTTCGTGCGCCTCGTGCCCCGCCTCGGCCAGAAGCGCCACCAGGCCCTTTGCCGTGACCCCGGCGCCGGCCTCGATGCTGACGCGCTTGAGGGTCAGGTTGACCCGGGCCGAACGGACGCCGGGCACATCCTGCAACAGCCGCTCCACCGCGGAAATCGTCTGTGCCCCTTCGGCCTTTGGCAGCGACAGGACGATCCGGCCTTCGCGATCGGCGCGCATCGCAGCGATGCGTTCGGCGGCCGGAACCACCGCGCAGGCCGGGCAGGCTGACGCGGGTGCACGCCCGAAATCCTCGATCGTGGTCATCGCGTTCCCCCTGTGGCAGACAGGTCGCTAGACAGCCCCGGCAGGTTCGCCCCCCACACCATTCTTTCCCCGCAGCGGTGGGAGGGACGCGCCCGGCAGATCAGGGATGCATCGCCGGTCATGAATCAGCCCTGCACGAAAAGTTCGGACCGCTGTTCGAACAGCGTGCCGTCGGGTGCCCGGGCGGTGACCTTCACCATCCACTTTCCGCGCGCCAGATCGACGCGGGCGAAATACACATCCCCCGCCAGCACGAATTCGGGCCAGACATCGTTCGCGGCCTCGGTCGTCCGTCCGATCAGCACCTGCAGGTCGTCAACCCGCACAGGCAGACCGTCACGGTCGGTGAAGGCCAGTTCTACCCGCCCGTCGGAATACTTCGGCGCCAGTGTCCAGCCCAGTGCCTCTTGTGCGGCCTTGCGCGCATTGAAGCCCTGGCCTGCAACGTAGGAATTCTTCACCTCGAGACCCGGAAAGGTGCTCACCGCCTTGAAGGCCAGCGTCAGGTTGACCGCGATGATCACGGCGAAAGAGCCCACCGTGATTGCCAGCACATGCTTTCCCTTCAGCTCGGCCATCCTACTCTCCAGTCCCGTTGAAGATCGTATCATGATAGACGCGGTTCGTCGTCCCCTGTTCCTCGACCCACAGACGCACGTCGGTCCTTTCGCTGGTCGCGGCACGGCTGCCGGGGGGCGCTGTCAGGTACACGCGCTGCGACTTGGTTTCGTTCGCCGGAACGGTGACGGTCAGCCCGTCGACACCTTCCAGCGACAGGGTCACAAAGGCATCCGAGGTGACGGCGATGGTGAAGCGCGCGTCGGTGCCCTGCTTGTTGCGCAGACGCAGTTCATAGGCGTTGCGTATGCTGCCATCGGAGAGCAGCACATAGGTCGGGTTGCGTTCCGGCGTCACATTCACATCGATGGGCGAGCGCATGAACAGCGCCACGATCAGCCCCACGCCGACCCCGGCCCAGAGAAGCGTGTAAAGCACGGTCCTGACGCGGAACACATGGCTCCAGACGTTCTTCGGCGGCTGACCGGCCCGTTCGCGCGTCTCGTCGGTCAATGCCAGATAGCCGATCAGGTTGCGGGGCTTGCCGATCTTGTCCATCACGTCGTTGCAGGCGTCGATGCACAGCCCGCAGGTGATGCAGGCCAGTTGCTGGCCGTTGCGGATGTCGATGCCCATGGGGCAGACATTGACGCAGGCCATGCAGTCGATGCAGTCGCCCGCGCCGGGGGTGCCGAGCTTGCCGCGCGGCTCGCCCCGCCATTCCCGGTAGGCTATGGTCAACGTGTCCTCGTCCATCATCGCCGCCTGAATGCGCGGCCAGGGGCAGGCGTAGATGCAGATCTGTTCCCTCGCGAAACCGCCGAAAGCGAAGGTGGTCAGCGTCAGGATCAGCATGGTGATGTAGGCAACAGGGTGCGCCTGTCCGGTCAACAGATCGCGCAGAAGTGTCGGTGCGTCGGTGAAATAGAAGATCCACGCCCCACCGGTGGCCAGCCCGATCAGGAACCAGACCGTCCATTTGATCGCACGCTTGCGGATCTTTTCCGCATCCCATTTCTGCCGGAACAGCCGGATGCGGGCGTTGCGGTCGCCCTCGATCCATCGCTCGACCAGGATGAACAGGTCGGTCCACACCGTCTGCGGGCAGGCATAGCCGCACCAGACCCGCCCCGCAGCGGAGGTGAACAGGAACAGCCCCAGCCCCGCCATGATCAGAAGCCCCGCGACAAAGTAGAATTCGTGCGGCCAGATCTCGATCATGAAGAAGAAGAAGCGGCGGTTGGCCAGATCGACCAGAACCGCTTGATCGGGCAGCGAGGGCCCGCGGTCCCAGCGGATCCAGGGCGTGATGTAGTAGATGCCAAGGGTGACCGCCATGATCCACCACTTCAGGGTGCGGAAGGTGCCCTTCACCCGGCGCGGGAACACCGGCTCTCGGGCGGCGTAGAGGCTGGGGGGGGATTCGGAATTGGACACGACGAAAACTCCTGGCGCAGGCGCGCAACTCATGTTTGCCATCGGGCATTGTGGGCCGCCCGGCATTGACCTGCATCAATAAGCGTGCCGAACCCGGCAGTTCGAATGCGACATGGTGCCACAAACGGATGCGTCGGGCGCTGCAAGCCCGGGTCAGCCCGCGCTGCGCCATGCAGGAAAGGGGCCCGAAGGCCCCTTTCCACGTCTTCACTCGTTACGCACAACTCGTTACGGACTATTCGCCGCCGCCCTTGCCGTGGACGTAGAAGGCCACGGCGCGGATCTGGTCTTCGCTGAGGCGGGTGTTCCAGTTCGGCATCACGCCGAAGCGGGCGTTGACGACCGTCTCGGTGATGGCCTCGCGCGTCCCGCCATACAGCCAGATCGCGTCGTTCAACCTGGGTGCACCCTGGGTCCTGTCGCCCGACCCGTCTTCCATGTGGCACGCGGCGCAGTTCTCGGCAAAGACCGTGGCCCCCGCCGCTGCAAGCGTCGCATCATGTTCCTGCCCCGAGATCGCAAGGACATGTTCGACCACCTGGGCGATCTGGTCGGGCTCGAGCAACCCGTCCTTCCCGAAGGCCGGCATCATCGAATAGCGCGCGTCCGGGTCGGTGGTGTTGCGGATGCCGTGGGAGATGGTCAGGTAGATATCCTCCATCGTGCCGCCCCAGAGCCAGTCGTTGTCGATCAGGCTTGGATAGCCCTTGCCTGCGAAGCCGTTCGCCCCCGCCCCGTGACACTGGACGCAATTGGTGCGGAAGACTGCAGCGCCTGCATTCTGGGCGTAGTTGGCAAGCTCCGGGTCCGCACCGATGGCATTCAGGTCGGCGGCGATCAGCCGCTCTTTGATTGCGGCGTTGGCGGCATCGACGCGGGCGATCTCGGCCGCAACATCGGCACGCGTCGAGGCTCCCAGAAGGCCCGGCGTCGCCTCCTTCAGCAGCGGCCAGGCGGGATAGGCGATGGTGTAGCCGATCCCCCAGATGATCGTGGCATAGAACACCCAGACCCACCAGCGCGGCAGCGGGTTGTTCCATTCCTGAATGCCATCCCATTCGTGGCCGGTCGTTTCCACCTGCCGCGGCTCTTTCCTGATTGGCTTGGCGCACATGGGCTAGGCCTCCTTCTTGGCAGGGTTGGCTTCCGCCGGACGGTCGTCATGGCGGAAGATCGAGTTCGCGACATCCCGGTGCATCGCCCGGCTGCCGGGCCGGAAGGCCCAGACACAGACACCGAGGAAGACCAGCGTCATGGCCAGCAGAAACCAGCTGTCGGCCAGTTGGCGCAGGAAGGTGTAGGTTTCCATGCCTGCCCTCCCCTTACCGGTTCGCCACGGGCGTATAGGTCGAGAAATCGACCATCGTGCCCAGCACCTGGATGTAGGCGATCAGCGCGTCCGCCTCGGTCAGCTGGGGCTGGCCGTCGAAGTTGCGCACATTCACCGGTGTGCCGAAGGCATCGGCGCCATAGCGCGCCTCAAGCCCCGAACTGTCGCCCATCGGATCTGCCTGCGCCGCGAAGTCGGCCTGGGCATTTGCGATCATCTCTTCGGTATAGGGCACGCCGACCAGGGCATGGGTCTCCAGCGAATCGCGGATGTAGCGCCCGTCGATCACCCGGTTGAACAGGAAGCCATAGGGCGGCATCACCGATTCCGGCACGACCGACTTCGCATTGCGGAAGTGGTCCTGGTGCCATTCGTCGGAATAGCGCCCGCCGACCCGCGCCAGATCCGGCCCGGTGCGCTTCGACCCCCACTGGAACGGATGGTCATACATCGACTCGGCCGCCAGGCTGTAGTGGCCGTAGCGTTCGACCTCGTCCCGCATCGGGCGGATCATCTGGCTGTGGCAGACATAGCAGCCTTCGCGGATGTAGACGTCGCGCCCGGCCAGTTCGAGCGGCGTGTAGGGGCGCACCCCTTCCACCTTTTCGATCGTGTTTTCCAGATAGAACAGCGGCACGATCTGCACGATGCCCCCGACGGTCACGACCAGGAAGGCCAGGACCAGAAGCAGCGTGGCGTGGGTCTCGATTGCCTTGTGCTTGTCAAGGAAAGCCATTTGCGATCCCTTTCCCTATTCGGCCGGAACGGCGTTGTTGGCGTTCACCGGGGCTTTTGCCGGCTGGGCCTTCACCGTCATCCAGAGGTTCCAGGCCATGATGATCGCCCCGGTCAGGTAGAGCGTTCCGCCCAGCGCGCGCACCACATACATCGGGAACTTCGCAGCCACGGTGTCGGCGAAGGCGTTCACGAGGAAGCCGTTCGCATCGACCTCGCGCCACATCAGGCCTTCCATGATGCCGGTGACCCACATGGACGAGGCGTAAAGCACGATGCCGATGGTGGCGAGCCAGAAGTGCCAGCTGACCAGCGACAGGCTGTAGAGCCGCTCGCGGTTCCACAGGCGCGGCACCAGGAAATAGAGCGCGCCGAAGGTGATCATGCCGTTCCAGCCGAGCGCGCCGGAATGGACGTGGCCGATGGTCCAGTCGGTGTAGTGCGACAGCGAGTTCACCGCCTTGATCGACATCATCGGGCCCTCGAAGGTGGACATGCCGTAGAAGCCGATCGAGACGACCATCATGCGGATGATCGGGTCGGTGCGCAGCTTGTCCCAGGCGCCGGACAGGGTCATCAGGCCGTTGATCATGCCGCCCCAGGACGGCATCCAGAGGATGACCGAGAACACCATGCCCAGGGTCGAGGCCCAGTCGGGCAGAGCAGTGTAGTGCAGGTGGTGGGGACCCGCCCAGATATACAGGAAGATCAGCGCCCAGAAGTGGATGATCGACAGCTTGTAGCTGTAAACGGGACGCTCGGCCTGTTTCGGCACGAAGTAGTACATCATGCCCAGGAAGCCCGCCGTCAGGAAGAAGCCCACGGCGTTGTGGCCATACCACCACTGGATCATGGCGTCCTGCACCCCGGCCGTGACCTGCACCGAAGTCGAGCCGAAGATCGACACCGGGATGGCCATGTTGTTCACCACATGCAGCATGGCAATGGTGACGATGAAGGACAGAAGGAACCAGTTGGCGACGTAGATGTGCGGCTCTTTCCGTTTGAACAGCGTGCCCATGAAGATCGCAAGGAAGGCCACCCAGACCACGGTGATCAGCCAGTCCACATACCAGACCGGCTCGGCATATTCCTTGGACTGCGTGCCGCCCAGAATGTAGCCGGTTGCCGCCAGGACGATGATCAGCTGCCAGCCCCAGAACACGAACCACGCGGTGCTGCCGCCCCACAGACGCGTCGCGCAGGTGCGCTGGACGATGTAGAACGACGACATGATCAGCGCGTTGCCGCCGAAGGCGAAGATGACGGCGCTGGTGTGCAGCGGGCGCAGCCGGCCGAAGTTGCCGTAGCCCTGAAGCCAGTCGAAGTTCAGTTGCGGATAGGCCAGCTGGAAGGCGATGACCACTCCGACCAGAAACCCGATCACCCCCCAGAAGGTGGTGGCGATGGCGCCGGCGCGCACGACCCCGTCCATGTATTCATGGCTGAGGTCCGGCTTCGGATCTCCTGCCGTCCGCAGCACCCAGAGAAAGGCGATGCCCGCTGCCAGCATCACCGTGATCGCGTTGACCTGATAGGCCAGGTCGCGGGCATAGTTGGCGGCTATCGCGGCGAGGACCGCGACAAGGCCAAGCCCGGCCAGTTTGAGGTAATCCCACATTTTGTGTCCCTTCGTCCTGTCTGCCTGGCCAGATGCGATACGAGTCGGACCCGTGCCAGACACTCCGACAGTGTGACTTCTGCGGTGCGGCGGCGATAGTCGCCTTGATCTGCGTCAATCCCTTCGCCGAAGGGGGTTGACCTTGGTCAAGGTGCGGGCGCAGCCTCGGTGTGATGATCGGGCATTCCAAACGGGAGTTTACCCATGGCCTACAAATCCCTTCTGACTGTCGCGACCTCTTCCGAGGGGCTCTTGCCGGTAGTATCCGCAGCAGCGCAGATCGCCGTTCGGACAGACGCGCATCTGGATGCGCTGGTCCTTGGCGTCGACCGGACACAGATCGGCTATTCCTATGTCGGGTCGGGTGCCGTGATGATCGCCGCCGCGATGGAACGTGCCGAGGAAGAAGCGCGCGTGACCGAAAAGGCGATGAATGACGCGATGAATGCCCAGTCGCCGGACCTGCGCTATGCGGTCGATACGGCCGTGACCCAGCTTGGCGCCCTGACCGAGGTCGTGGCCGCCCGGGCGCGCTATGCCGATCTGGTGGTCCTGCCGCTGCCCTATGGCGAAGGCCGCGGGGTCGAGGACGAGGCGGTGATCGAGGCTGCGCTCTTCGAAGGCATGGCCCCGGTGCTGGTCGTGCCGCCGAAGGGCATGGCTACGGCCGATCCGCGCCGCATCGTCGTTGCCTGGAACCAGAGCCGCGAGGCACTTGTCGCTGCCCGTCGCGCTCTTCCGTTCCTGCGCAGGGCCGACAATGTGCAGATCGTGGTGATCGATCCGCCGACCCACGGGCCGGAGCGTTCGGACCCGGGCGGGCTACTCTGCCAGATGCTGGTGCGCCACGGTGTCAGGGCCGAAGTGACGGTTCTGGCCAAGACCCTGCCGCGTGTGTCGGACGTTCTGGTGCGCCACTTGCGCGATACGAATGCCGACCTGTTGGTGATGGGCGCCTACGGCCATTCGCGCTTCCGCGAGGCCATTCTGGGCGGCGCCACGCGCGACATGCTGGAAAAGGCCGAGGTGCCGGTTTTCCTGGCGCATTGATCAAGGGGCCGGCGGCACGCCTCGGCCGCCGGTTTCATCGGTTCCGCAAAGGGAACAGACACGCCATGTCTGTTGACGACCGTCTGCTGCAGTTCGTACACGATGCGCTTTCTGCCGGTCGCTCGCGCGAGGAGATCCGCGCCACCCTGGCCGAGGCGGGCTGGTCGAAACCGGAAATCACCGAATCCCTGGACGCCTTCGCGGCGACCGACTTCGCCCCGCCCGTGCCGCGACCGCGGCAGCACCTGACCGCACGAGACACGTTCCTACATCTGCTGCTGTTTGCCAGCCTGTGCTTCGTTGCCTTCAATCTTGTCAGTCTCGTCCACGGGATCCTGGACCTGGCCCTACCCGACCCGACCGCCGACCGCGAGGAGCGGTATGTGACGGACAGCATCCGCTGGTCGATTGCCGCACTTCTGGTCTTCACGCCCGTATATGCCTGGATGACCCACTACATCCGCCGTCAGATCCGGCGCGACGTCGGACAGTGGTGGTCGCCTGCACGCAAGTGGCTGACCTACCTGGCGCTCTTTGGCGCGGCCCTGGTGTTCTTCGGTGATGCTGTCTATGTGATTTACAGCTTTCTGACCGGCGAGGCGACGCTGCGCTTCGTGCTGAAGGCCCTGACCGTCGCCCTCGTCAGCGGCGCGATCTTCGCCTTCTATCTGCGCGACATCGAGGAACGCGCCGATGAGCGGTAGGCTGCTTCTGGCCCTGGCGATTGCAGCCATAGGTGCTGCCGTGGTCGGGGGATTCCTGATCGTCGGAGGGCCGGTTCAGGGCCAGCGCGACAAGTTCGACAGGCAACGCTACCTGGAGCTGGGCAGGCTTGCCCGCGCTCTTCTGTGCGAGCAGGGCTTCCGCACTCCGGGCAGCGCATTGCCGGCCGAGCTGACCGTCGAAGCGCTGCGGGTCCATTGCAGCAGCGCCGGGATTTCGGGTGAAGACCTGACCGATGATGAAACCGGAAAGCCCTACACCTATGCTCGGAAAGATGATCACGACTTTTCGGTCTGCGCCACCTTCCATGATGCAGCGCGCACGCATCGCCTCAACGATGACGGATGGTTCGGCGCGTTGTTCGATCCGGAAACCGGCTGCGCTTACGGCTGGTTCCGCTGAGCCCGCAAGGCCGGTTCCGGTGCACTGGCGGGCCCATATTCCGGTGCTCACGATCGGCCCTTGCCCTGGACCATGGGCACCCTGATCCGTCCCTCGCTGACCGGCACTGCGCTGCCGGCGACCCGGACCTCTTTCAGTACGCCGCCGCTGACGACGGTCGTCAGGCCGATCCGGCTTGGTCGTCCCATCTCTACCCCCTGGTGCAGGGCCAGCCGGGCTTCGCCCTCAGGCAGCGCTCCGCTGGAAAGAAGCTGTGCGGCGAGGATCGCGCTGGCCGAACCGGTGGCCGGATCCTCCGGGATACCCGCAGCGGGCGAGAACATCCGCGCGCGGTAGTCGGATCCGCTTCCGGGCGTGTACAGATACATGCTGTCCACCCCCGCCGCCTGCATCTGTCTTGACCAGAATGGCTCGATCGGTCGCGCACGGGACAGGGCGTCAAGACCTGCAACCGGGACGTAAAGGAACCTCGGCCCGCCCTGCCAGAGGCCAGGTCGCTGCGCGCCGAAGCCGATCTCTGCCTCCTCCAGCCCAAGCGCGGCCGCCAGACGCCCTGCTTCCAGCGCCGTCGCTTGATCGGGTGCGTCGGTTACCTCGTGCGGTAAGACGGGGGCCACGAACTCTGCCCCCGTCGTGCCGCCCTGGCGCCAGACCCGTACCGGGACCGGTCCTGCCTCTTCCTCCAGGACCAGGTTCCGTTCGAAATCGCCCGCCTCTCTCGCGCAGGCCAGATGGATCGCGCAGCCGATGGTCGGGTGGCCCGCAAAGGGAATTTCCGCCGTGGGAAAGAAGATGCGGACGCGCGCGGTATTTGCCGGGTTTCGGGGCGGCTGGACGAAGATCGTCTCGGAAAGGTTGAATTCGCGGGCGATGGTCTGCATCTGCGGCGGCGTCAGGTCATTGGCGCCAAGCACGATGGCAAGAGGGTTGCCAGCAAAGGGACGGTCAGTGAAGACGTCCCAGGTATGGAACGCCAGCATCGATGCCGGCATGGCTAGACCAGCATGCCGCCGTCGCTGTCGTCGCCCGCCTCTTCCAGCAGCCGGTCGATGTCGGGGATCTGGACATGGCGGTTGCCTTCCAGGGCGATCACCCCGTCCTTCTTCAGCGCGCTGATCTGGCGGCTGACGGTTTCCAGCGTCAGGCCCAGGTAGTCGGCCATTTCCTCGCGCGTAAGGGGCAGGTCAACCGACAGCATCCCCTTTGGCTTGCGCAGATGCAGCGCAGCCTCGCGCCGGGCGATGATCGAGATCAGCGAGGCGATCTTTTCCCGCGCGGTCTTGCGCCCGAGCAGAAGCATCCATTCCCGCGCAGCGTCCAGTTCGTCCAGCGTCATCTCCAGCAGGCGCTGGGCGATGTGCGGGGTGGCGGCCATCATGTCTTCGAAGGGCTTCTTGCGGAAGCAGCACATCACCAGATCGGTGGTCGCCGTCACGTCATAGGCCGCGACCGACCTGCCCGGCCGCCCCACGAAATCCGACGGCAGCAGCAGCCCAACCATCTGCCGCCGGCCATCCTCCATCGTCTGGGTCAGGGTTGCGATACCGGTGACGACGGAACCCACGAAATCCATGCGGTCGCCGGACCAGATGATGGTCTGGCCCGCCTGGAAGCTGCGGTAATACTTGATCTGCTCCAGTCTGGACAGTTCGTCCGATTCGCACCTGGCACAGACCGCACGGTGACGGATCGGGCATTCCGAGCATTGCACATGGGTCGAATGATCCTGCATGTCCCGCTCCTGTCCCTTGATCTGCGTCAAAGAGTATCACCTCTCAATTCAATAGCCTAATCTGATGACCCACGATCCGCAACTCGCTCGTCTCGGGCTATTTGACGCGCGTGTGCCGCGTTACACCTCCTATCCCACTGCGCCGCACTTCGGATCCGGCGTAGGACCTGGGGAGTTTGCCAGCTGGATCGCCGCAATTCCCGCGGGCAGCGAGATATCGCTGTACCTGCATGTGCCTTTCTGTCGCAGGTTGTGCTGGTTCTGTGCCTGCCGCACGCAGGGGACCACCTCGGACGAGCCGGTGAATGCCTATGTCGAGACGCTGATCGCCGAACTGGCGATGCTGCGCGAACATCTGCCGCAGCGCGTGACCTTGAGCCGGCTGCACTGGGGCGGCGGGACGCCGACGCTGTTGTCGGCCGACCGGATCGAGATGCTGGCCGAGGCGGTGTTCGAGGTGGCACCCATGGCGCCGGGGGGCGAGTTCTCGGTCGAGATCGACCCGAACGAGATCGATGATCCGCGTCTGGACGCGCTTGCACGGGCCGGGATGAACCGGGCCTCGATCGGGGTGCAGGATTTCGACCCCCTGATTCAGAAGATGATCGGACGGGAACAGAGCTATGCCCTGACCCGCGATGTCGCCGAACGCATCAGGGCGCGCGGTGTGGCCAGCCTGAATGCCGACATCCTTTATGGCCTGCCCAGCCAGACCGGCCCGCGGATCGCGGATTCGGTGCAGAAGCTCTTGACGCTCGCGCCGGACCGGGTGGCGCTTTACGGCTATGCCCATGTGCCCTGGATGAGCCGCCGTCAGCAGATGATCCCGTCCGACGCGATGCCCACGCCCGAGGAGCGGCTGTCGCTGTTCGAGACCGCCCGGCAGCTGTTCCTCTGGGACGGGTATCAGGAAATCGGCATCGACCATTTCGCCAAACCCGAGGACGGCCTGGCACGGGCGCAGCGGGCGGGCAGGCTGCGGCGCAACTTCCAGGGCTATACTGATGATCCGGCGTCGGTGCTGATCGGGCTGGGGGCATCGGCGATCAGCCGGTTCCCGCAGGGTTTTGCCCAGAATGCCAGCGCCACTGCCGCCCATGCCAAGGCGATCCGCGAGGGTCAGTTCTCGACCCACCGCGGCCATGCCTTCGCGGGTGAGGACACGCTGCGCGCCCGGATCATCGAGGCATTGATGTGCGACTTTGCCGTGTCGAAGGCGGAATTGCTGCGCGACTTCGACGTGACGCCGGCCCGGCTGGACGCGATGTTCCAGAAGGCAGTCGGCCAGTTCGGCGACATGGTCCGCCTTACCGACGAAACCTTCGCGATCCCGGAGCGTGCGAAGCCCCTGACCCGAATGATCGCGCGGGCCTTCGACGCCTATGATTCGGCCCAGGCAAGGCATTCCTCGGCGGTTTAGTGCGCTTGGCCGACTGTGCGGTGCAATGCCCCTGCGGTCAGCGGAACCGATCCAGCAGCCGCTGCATCGGGCTGCGGGTATCTTCAGCCGGTTGCGCCGGCGGGGCGGGGGGATCGGTCCTTTCCCTTGTGGTCGATGACCGGGGCGGAGAGGTGCGCAGCGAAACCGCGTTCATGAATTTCTGCCCGTCGCCCATGGCCAGCGCCTCGGCCCCTTCCGAAATGCCGCAGAGCAGGTTTTCAAGCCAGTCCTGATCCGTCTTCGCGAAATCCTGCAGCACATAGGCAGCCACGGCATCCTTGTGGCCGGGGCGCCCGATCCCCAGCCGCACACGCCCATAGCCGTCGCCCAGATGGGCGCTGATCGAGCGCAGGCCGTTGTGCCCGGCATGGCCGCCGCCCTGCTTCAGCCGCAGCTTGCCGGGGGCAAGGTCCAGTTCGTCGTGAAATACGATGACATCGCTCAGCGGCAGCTTCCAGAAGGCTACGGCAGCCTGAACCGACTGGCCCGAGAGGTTCATGAAGGTTTCGGGCTTCAGCAGCGCAACCTTTTCCGTGCCCAGCCGGCCTTCGCTGACCAGCCCCTGAAACGCCTTGCGCCACGGGGTGAAGTCATGGTCGGCAGCGATCCGGTCAACGGCCATGAAGCCGATGTTGTGCCGGTTGCCGGCATATTTCGGCCCCGGATTGCCGAGCCCCACGAACAGCTTCACCTGACCGCCCCCGCCTGTTGCCCAGCCGGATATAGACCGGGGGCGGGCAGGGCTCAACCTTGAGGGGGGCGGAACGTGGCCGTGCGGGCGGTAGGTCGCGTGGCATCCTGCCCCTGCGGCGGCATGATCGGCCCATGGTTTCTGAAAGCGGACGGGGGGCACGAAGGCCCCCCGCAACATCTGTGGGATCGCAATACTCAGGCGCCGGCTTCGGCGGCTTCCTCGGCCACAAGGCCCGAAGGCGCAGCAATGTTCGCGATCACGAAGTTCCGCGCGATGGTCGGCTTCGCGCCCTTCGGCAGCACCACATCGTTGATGTGGATCACGTCGCCGATGACCTTGCCGGTCAGATCGACCGTGATGTGGTCGGGAATGTCGCCGGCGGTGACTTCCAGTTCGACTTCCGGGCGAACCACAGTCAGCACGCCACCACGCTTCAGGCCGGGGCTCGCGTCCTGGTTCACGAATTCGACGTGGATGAACAGGTTGATGCGGCTGTCGTCATGGATGCGCATGAAATCGACATGCGTCGGCAGATCCTTGACCACGTCGCGCTGCACGCCGCGGCAAATGACATGCACGTCCGGCTGGCCTTCGACCTTGAGGTTGAAGAGCGTCTGCAGGAAGCGGCCCTGCTTCAGCTTGGTCAGCAGGTAGTTGTATTTCACCTTGATCGGCGTGGGTTCCTGCCCATCGCCGTAGATGATGCCGGGTACGTAGCCCTCACGACGGGCTTGACGGGCGGCCCCCTTGCCTGTCCCCGTCCGTACCTCGGCGACGAGATCGATGATCTGGCGTGCCATTGGTTTTCTCCAGTGTTAGGTCCGCCATCCTCCAAGGGTGCATGGCGCGACCGGGGGCCTATAGCGGGGAATCGGCGGGAAGGAAAGCGGGAAGTTCCGGTGTCGCATTCGGCGGGCCGGATGGTCGCGGGTGGAGTGGATGCACCTGCGACCCCGGGCTAGCTGTCGGCTTCGCGCGAAGGAGCCCCGCATGTCCGCCCTGTCGACCCTGGCCTATTCCCGTCCCGCCGTGGCGGCCTTTGGTGCGATGGGTGTGCTCTGGGGCAGTTTTGCCGCCGTGCTGCCCGACCTCAAGGCTCAGCTGGGGGTCGATGAGTCGCAGCTGGGCCTTCTTCTGTTCTTCACGCCGCTTGCCGCGATCAGTGCCATGCTGGCGGCACCCATCCTCGGGTCGCTGATGGGGAGGGTCGCATTGCCCCTGGCGGTTGCCCTGATGGCGCTGGGCTTTGCGTTGCCGGGGCAGGTGCATGTGATCTGGCTCTTTCCGCTGGCGATGGCCTGCGCGGGGGCAGCGACGGGGTTGACCGATGTCCTGATGAACGCCCGCGTCGCGGCGATGGAGAATGCGCGGGGCCTGCATCTGATGAACCTGGCCCACGCGGTCTATTCCTTCGGCTATGCAGGCGGCGCGATCCTGACCGGCATCCTGCGCGGCGCGGGCTGGGGGCCGGGCTGGGTGATGGCCACGATGGCGGGACTGGGGTTGCTCTGCGCGCTCTTGTCGATCGAGGCGGACGGGCGGATCGAAGGGTTGCGCAAGCCGAAGGATGGCAGCGCCCTGCCCCTGGGCCTGGTGCCCGTGATCGGCGGAGGGATCGTGCTGATTGCCTTCATGACCGAGAATGCGGCCGAGAACTGGTCGGCGCTGCATATCGAAAAGACACTGGGCGGCAGCCCCGAGGAAGGGGCCCTGGGTCCGGCCATGCTGGCCCTGACCATGGGCTTCGCGCGGCTGGGCGGGCAATGGCTGACCGGGCGGGTAGATCCCTATACGCTGCTGCGTGCCGGCGCGCTGGTGGCAGGCATCGGCGCCTTCATCGCCAGCCAGGCCGGCAGCCCGGCCGGGGCCTATCTGGGATTCTTCGTCATGGGCATCGGGGCTTCGGTCCTCGCGCCCACGGCCTTTTCGCTGGTAGGCCAGCTGAGCGACCCGAAGGCCAGGGCGCGCGCTGTCGCGCGCGCTACGCTGCTGGGCTATCTCGGCTATTTCTTCGGTCCGCCGGTTCTGGGGTTGATCGCGGGCACATTCGGCCTGCGCATGGCCTTTGTCTGGGCCGCCGTGATGGTCTGCGTCGTCCTCCTGCTGGCGCCGCTTCTGGCGCGTCAGCGGACCTGAACTTCCAGGAAGCGCGGGCCGTCCTGCGGCGTGGCGAGGATCTCGACCAGGGCTTCGGGGTCGGGCGGAACCCTCGCAAACAGCATGTCGCATGCCATGGCAAAATGTTCCATGTCCAAGGGCGAGGGGTCGCAGCCGATGATAGGATCGACCTTGGCCTGCGCCAGCGACTCGGCGATCTCGCGGAAGCCGGCGTTGTTCCAGACGACATAGGTGATGGGCAGCTTTTCATCCACCGCCGTGCGCAATTCGCCGGGGCTGAATTGTAGCCCGCCATCGCCGATCAGGCAGACGACCGGTGTGCCGGGGGCCGCGATGGCGGCCCCGACGGCGGCCCCGGGGGCGTAGCCCAGCGCGCCGTATCCGGTGGCCGCGTTGAACCAGCCGCGCGGGCGGTCGTGATCGTAATAGAGGTTTGCGGCATAGACCGGCTGGGTGCTGTCACCGACGATGATCGCGCCGGGAATGGCCGTGCGGATCGACTCGACGATAGCCAGCTGATCCAGGAGCACCGGATTCAGGCTTTCCATCTCGGCAAGCGCCGCGGCGCGGGTGGTCTCGGCCCGGTGGGCGCCCTCGCGGTTCGCCGGAAGCAGCATCGGCAGAAGGGCCGCCATCATCGGTCCGGCATCGGCCTTGATCGCCATGCGGGCTGGATGGCGGGCCAGCTGATCGGCGCAGATGTCGATGCGGATCATGCCCGACAGATCCGGCACGCCGCCCTTGGCATAGACATCATAATCCGTGGGGCCAAGTTCGGTGCCGATGGCCAGCACCTGATCCGCCGCCGCGATCAGTTTGCGGACGGCATTCAGGCTGGGCGAGGCGGGGACGGCCAGCCGGTGGCCGTGCATCGCGCCACGGGCGTTCGCGGTCAGGACCACCGGGGCATCCAGCATCTCGGCCAGCTTGCGCAGCTCGTCCTCTGCGCCGCGTGTGCCGCCGCCGGCCAGGATCACGACCCGTTCGGCATTGTTCAGCGTGGTGGCGATGCTGCGCATCCGGCCCATGGGCAGAGGCACGGCCGCCGCGGCCACCACGGGCGGCGGCAGGGCCGGACAGGGCTGGCCCATCATGTTGGTGGAAATCTGGATATGGGCCGGTCCAGGCCGGCCGGCTGTCATCGCGGCGAAGGCGCGGTCCAGCACCTCGCCCAGCTTCTTCGGGTCGGTCACGGTTTCGGTGTGGCAAAGCGTGGCCACCATCGCCCCCTGGTCGGGCAGCTCGTGCAGCCGGCCCCAGCCCTTGCCCAGCGTATCGCTGCGCCCAAGCCCGGAGACGACCAGCATCGGCACCGAATCGGCCCGCGCCTGCGCCATTGCGGTCAGGCAATTGGTCAGCCCGGGTCCGGTGATGACGAAGGCCGCGGCCGGCTTGCCCGAAATTCGGGCATAGCCATCCGCCATGAAGCCCGCGCCCTGTTCGTGCCGGGGGGTGACGTGGCGGATCTTGTCGCCGGCCTTGGCGAGACCGCGATAAAGTTCGATCGTGTGGACGCCGGGAATGCCGAAGACGACTTCGATGCCCCGGTCGATCAGCCCCTCGACCAGACGGATGCCAACGGTGGTCATGCTGCGTTCTCCAGCGCCTTGGCCGCATGGGCGGCGATACGGGTGCAAGCCTCGGTGATCAGCTCGTCGGGTTGGGTCAGGCTGAGCCGCAGCCACCCGTTCAGCCCCGCGCCGAAGCTTTCGCCGGGCATGACGGCCACCTTTTCCCGGTCAAGCAGGCCAAGGGCGAAAGCCTCGCCCGAAAGCCCGGTCGCGCGCACATCGACCAGGGCGAACATTCCCGCCTCTGGCCGGTGGACGCGCAGGCCTGCGGTCCCGTCCAGCGCCCCTGCGATCAGCCCGGCCCGGCGGGCAAAGCGTTCGGTCATTCCGGCGGCCACGGGCGAAGGTTGGGAAACCGCAAGCGCCGTCATGTCGGCGATGAAGGGTTGCGAGCCGAAGAGCATGGTTTCCGAAAGCGGCAACAGGCGTTCGCAGAACTCTGCCGGCCCCACGCACCAGCCCGAGCGGAACCCCGGTGCGGCGTGCGACTTGGAAATCGAGGAAGCCACTACCACCCGGTCGGCCAGATCGGCAAAGTCAAGCGGCGAGATGAAGGAAACCCCGGGGAAGACCAGATCCTCGTAGACCTCGTCCGAAACGATCCAGAGATCATGTTCTCGGGCCAGCTCGCCCAGCGCACGGATGTCCTCGGGGCGCAGGACGGCGCCGGTCGGGTTGTGCGGCGTGTTCAGGAACAGCACACGCGACCGGGGCGTGATGCGTGCAGCCACATCCGCCGCCTGCATGCGGAAGCCGTGTTCGGGGCGCAGCGGCACCGGCACCATGCGCGCGCCGGTCTGGGCGATCAGCCCTTCGTAGGTCGCATACATCGGGTCGCCCAGCAGCACCTCGTCCCCCGCCTCCACCAGGGTGCGCAGGATACCGTAAAGCACGGTCTGGGTGCCGGGCAGGCACATCACCTGATCAGCCCCGATTTCGCGCCCGCGGCGGGCGGTGTAGCGCGCGGCCAGCGCACCGACGAGCCCCGGTTCGCCCCGACCGTTGGAATAGCCGGTACGCCCGGACTGCATCGCGCGCGCCGCCGCCCCGAGGAGCGGTTGCGGCGTGGGAACGTCGGGTTCGCCGATCGTCAGTTCGATGATCTCTTCGCCGGCCGCCTTCAGCGCGCGGGCACGGGCATGTACCGCCCATTTCGCGCCGCCAAGGCCAGCCAGACGGTCGGTAACGGATGCGTATCTCATGCCAGCGTCTTTCCCGGATCAGGCAACATGGTGGAATGGGCGATCAGATCGACCCCGAGGATCGCGCCCACGGATTTCAGGCCAAGCGTCACGATCTCGCCCGGGGCGAAGGTGTGGGACAGGATCGAGCCCTCGATCCACAGCCCGTCGATCACCGCATTGCAGGCGATGGCCTCGCCGCGCAGCTGGGCCTCGGTCGCCTCGCGCGGAAGCCTTGCGATCAGCGATTGCAGAACGTCCCGATAGGTCGTGTAGGCGGCTTCGTGCACGGCCAGAAGTTCGGGATCGTTGCGGACCTTGTGCATGTATCCCGCCCACAGCACCACCGAACCCACATCCAGCACGGGCGGACGCAGCGAGGCGGCCACGAAGGCGGCAAGCCGCTCCTCGGGCGAGGCACCGACCCCTTCCAGCGCGTCCGATCCCTTGGCCGTCATTCCGTCCATCAGCGCACGATAGGCCGCACGGGTCAGTTCATCCTTCGACTGGAAATAGTGCCGGATCAGCCCGGCCGTCACGCCGGCCCTGGCCGCAATGGCGCGCACGGTCGCGGCTTCGGGCCCGCCCTCGGCAACAAGCTCCTGCGTGGCGGCGATCAGCGCGGCGCGGCGGGTTTCCTCGCTTTCGCGGCGATAGACGCGGCGGGCGGGTTCCATGGCCTGTCCTCAATTATACGCGCGGGCAATTTGCGCCTTGCAGGGGCAAAGTCAAGCAAGGATGCGCCAGGGATGCGCGACTGCGCCCCCTCAGTCGCCATGTACATCCTTGTGGATGATGACATCCGCCTGCGGATAGGCCTCGATGATCGCGCGGCGCAGGCCGGCCCCGATCTCGTGCGCCTCGCGCAGGGTCTGGTCACCGTCAAGCTCGATATGCAGGTGCACGAACACCCGGCTGCCGGCGGTTCGGGTCTTCAGGTCGTGGAACCCGCGGACGCCCGGCCAGTCGCGGGCGATGGCGGCGATTCCGGCCTGGATCGCGGGGTCGGCGGCGCGGTCCATCAGCGCGTCCCAGGCGGCCTTGCCGATGCGCAGTGCCCCCAACACCATCACCCCGGCCGCCGCCAGCGCCACCACGGCATCAATCGAGCCGATGCCGAACTGACCGGAAGCCCACAGGGCGACCAGCGCGCCCAGGCTTGGCAGAAGATCGCCCAGATAGTGCAGCCGGTCTGCGGCAACCACCTTGCTGCCCGTCATCCTGGCCACGCGGCCCTGCCACCAGACAAGCCCCAGAGTCAGGGCGATCGAGATCACCATGACCACCATGCCGCGCCCTTCCGACGCCAGAACCGGTGGCTCGGCCGCCAGAAGCCGCGAGGCCGAGGCCCAGCCGATCACCCCGGCCGAAGCCAGGATGAAGGTCGCCTGCGCCAGTGCGGCCAGATCCTCGGCCGAGGTATGGCCGAAGGCATGGTCTTCGTCGGCGGGGCGGGCCGCATAGACGATGGCCGCCGCAGCCCCCAGCGACATCATCAGGTCAAGCGCCGAGTCGGCCAGCGAGGCGGCGATCGACAGCGCGCCCGTCTCGGCCAGCGCCCAGAGCTTCAGCGCCACCAGCACCGATGCCACCAGCACCGATGCCAGTCCGGCCGAGATGGCCAGCCCCTCGCGGCCGGTCTGCTTTCTATTCGAAGACTTCATCGGCCTTCACGCCCCAGATGGCCGACTTGCGCACCCAGCCGCGTTCACCTTCCAGGCTTACGCGGCACCAATCGGGCTGGCAGGCCAGAAGCCGCCCGATCACCCCCATTTCGGCCTGGGCGATCACCGGCGCATCGTCCGATGGCCGTGCCCGGAATTCGGCCATGTCGAGGGTGACCAGCACTGTCCTGACACCGGACAGAAGCGAATAATGCACCCAGCCGCCCGCGCCCTCGAAATCCTCGACCCGGCGCCAGTTTTCGTATTCGGCGGTGATGCGCAGGGGCATTCCCGCGCGGGTGAACACCCAGTCGATCCGGTGCGTCAGCCCCGGCCCGCGCCTGGCGTTCCCTTCGCTGCCCTTGAGCGAGACAAAGCGGGGCAGGGGCAGGTTGGTCACGCAGCCGACATCGGGTTGGCACTGCTTGTCGGCAGGCTTCGCTGCGGCGCCTTCCTGCGACGCTTCGGGCGATGGGGGCGGCCCTTCGGCGTCCTGTGCGGCCAGAGGCAGGGCCAGAAACACCCCAATCACCATACCCGCGATCAACCGCTGCATCCGCGACCGTCCTGCCTGACCGGCCCGCCAGCCCGACAGGCAGCGCGGCCGATTGCCCCAACCCGGGGCTTGTGCATCGCCCCGCTTGGCTTAACCTTGCCCGAAGGATGCCGGATTTGGAAGTGTCGGGGAGAATGCCATGCCTGCCGCCCGCCTGACTGTGGTTGTGACGCGACGGTTGCCCGAGCCCGTGGAAACGCGGATGAAGGAACTTTTCGACGTGGAACTGCGCGACCCCGACGTTGCCATGACGCGCGAGGAACTGGCCGCCGCGATGCGCCGTGCCGATGTTCTGGTGCCGACGATCACCGATACGATCGACGCGGCCCTGCTGGCCCAGGCGGGCGACAAGCTGAAGCTGATCGCCAACTACGGCTCGGGCGTGGACCATATCGACGTGGCGACGGCCCGGCAGCGCGGGATCCTGGTGTCGAACACCCCGGGTGTGGTGACCGAGGACACCGCCGACATGGTCATGGCGCTGATCCTTGCCGTGACGCGCCGGATTCCCGAAGGCCTGGCGCTGATGCAGTCGGGCAAGTGGGAAGGCTGGTCGCCGATGGGGAATCTGGGCGGCCGGCTGGGGGGGCGGCGGCTGGGCATTCTGGGCATGGGCCGGATCGGCCAGGCCGTGGCGCGGCGGGCGCGGGCCTTCGGGCTTCAGGTCCACTACCACAACCGCAAGCGGTTGCACCCCGACATCGAGGCCGAGCACGAGGCGACCTATTGGGAAAGCTTCGACCAGATGCTGGCGCGGATGGACATCCTGTCGATCAACTGTCCGCACACACCTTCGACCTTCCATCTGCTCAATGCGCGGCGGTTGAAGCTGATGAAGCCCTCTGCCGTGGTCGTGAACACCTCGCGCGGCGAGGTGGTGGACGAAAACGCCCTGACGCGCGCGCTGCGCGCGGGCGAACTGGCCGGGGCGGGCCTGGACGTCTATGAACGCGGCACCGACATCAACCCGCGCCTGCGCGAGCTGCCGAACGTGGTTCTTCTGCCCCACATGGGTTCGGCCACGATCGAGGGGCGGATAGAGATGGGCGAAAAGGTGATCATCAACATCAAGACCTTCGCCGATGGGCATCGCCCCCCGGATCAGGTGGTTCCGGGCATGTTCTGAGCCCTGCCCTCCCGGCACGCGTGGCATTCATGCAACGCCCCATCTTGGCGAAGGCTTGCCCCGTTGCCGTCGCCCTGCGCCGGGTCCAGGGTGCCGCGCGTCTGCCATTCGGGCAGGAAGATCCAGGAACCCGGAGAACATCATGAAGAAGATCATCGCATCGGTCATGGCCCTGACGCTTGCGGCCTCGGCTGCCACTGCCGGCGGCCCGGTCGTCGTCGCCGAAGAGCCCGAGGTCGTGGCCGAAAAGCCCGCCTCCTCGGTCGGCATCCTGCCGCTGCTGCTGGTCGGCGTCGTTCTGTGCGTCGCGCTGTGCGGCGGTGACGACGACGAAGATCAGCGCTGATCATCTGCCGCCGGCCAGCCGGCCGGCGCGGCTGTTGCAGCGGGGCGCGCCCCAAGACCTTTTGCGGGCGCCCCTTCGTCTTCCTTTCCGGAGGCAGTCCTGCCCGGTTTCCGGTCAGTGCCTCCAGACGCGCGATTCTGCGTTACAGGGCAGCGGGCGCATCCCGACATATCGTGCTATTTTGCAACAGGCGTGGGGCCTTGGCGCTGCATGCCCGCGAATCTGTTTGAGAAGCGATCACCAAGACGTTAGCGTCCGTGACGTCAGGTGGGCCATTTGCGTGCTGGCCCCGGTTATTGGAGTGACACATGAAGAAGTTCCTCACCTCTGTCGCTGCCGCGTCGCTCGCCATCTCGGCTTCGACCGCCTATGCCGGCGGTCCGGTCGTCGTGGCGGAAGAGCCGGAAGTCGTGGCCGAAAAGCCCGCATCCTCGGCCGGCATCCTGCCGCTGCTGCTGGTCGGCGTCGTTCTGTGCGTCGCGCTGTGCGGCGGCGATGACGACGAAGAACAGCGGTCTCAATAACACACCGTTTCGGCGGTCGATCGGGGCCGCTGGGAATCTGGACTGAACCGGAAAGGACCAAACATGAAGAAGTTTCTTGCTACTGCACTTGCCGCCACCGTCGGCCTGTCGGCCGCGACCGCCCATGCCGGCGGCCCGGTCGTCGTTGTTGAGGAACCCNACCGGAAAGGACCAAACATGAAGAAGTTTCTTGCTACTGCACTTGCCGCCACCGTCGGCCTGTCGGCCGCGACCGCCCATGCCGGCGGCCCGGTCGTCGTTGTTGAGGAACCCGAAGTCGTGGCCGAAAAGCCCGCATCCTCGGCCGGCATCCTGCCGCTGCTGCTGGTCGGCATCGTCCTCTGCGTCGCGCTGTGCGGCGGTGACGACGATGAAGATCAGCCGAATGAGGATCTTCCGCTTGCGCAATAAGAGCTGAAGCTTACTTAGCCTGAATAGCTAACTATGGGGCCGGAAGCGTGCAGCCACGCTTCCGGCCCTTTCAATATCTTTCGGGCCGAATGGCCCGCGTATCGGCCGGGGGCGTGCTCCCCTGGATCATGGACAAGACGATGCTGGCCGTGACCGGCGCCAGCGTTACCCCCAGATGCCCGTGACCAAAGGCCAGAATCACATCATCCCCACCGCGTGACGGCCCGATGACCGGCAGGCTGTCGGGCAGCGACGGGCGAAAGCCCATCCATTCGCGGTCGGGTTCGCCGAGGTCGGGAAAGAAGGCGCGCGCGCCTTCGACCAGATTGCGCACCCGGTGTGGCGACGGGGGCAGTGTCAGCCCGCCCAGTTCGACCGTTCCTGCTACCCGCAGACGCCCGGCCATCGGACAGAAATAGAACCCGCGCGCGGTGGGGCAGCAGGGGCGATTGAGCAGGGGTTCGGCCATGTCCCATTCGACGTGGTAGCCGCGTTCGGTATCCAGCGGAATGCGGTCGCCCGCCTGCCGTGCCAGCGCGCGCGAATGGGCGCCGGCCGCGATGACAACGCGTTTCGCGTGCAGGTGCAGGCCCGGCCCTTCGACCACCACCCCGTCCGGCCCCCGCGTCAGACGATCGGCACGCCGTGGCAGCAGGCGCGCCCGTCCCAGCACTGAACCCGCGATCAGCCGCATCATCCGGCCCGGATCATCAAGGAAGGTCGCGCCGGGGAAGAAGGCCGCCCCGGCCAGATGCCCCGGCAGGCCGGGTTCCAGCTCGGCCAGCCGGTCGGGGCCGATCAGCTCCACCTCGACGCCCAGCGCACGGCGGCGGGTCATCTCTGCCTCGGCGGCGCGCAGGGCCTCGGGGGTCTCTAAAAGGTAAAGGCAGCCGCGACGTTGCAGGATGCCTGCGCCCGAGACGCGCAAGGCAAGGTCGTCCCAACGTTCGCCCGCATCGGCCAGAAGGAGGGCCAGCGCCTGCGCGTTGCGCGCCGTCGCACCGGGAAGGGACTGGCGCAGGAAGCGCAGCAGCCAGGGCAACAGGCTGGGCAAGGCGCGATGCCGGATGGCCAGCGGAGAGGTGCGGCTGAACAGAAGCGAGGGCAGCGACCGCAGCACATCCGGCGTGCCGACGGGGCTGACCGCATAGCCGGCGATGGTGCCGGCGTTGCCGTAGCTTGCGCCTGTGCCGGGCGGGTTCGGATCGACCAGCACCACCTCGCGGCCCCGGTCGATCAGTTCAAGCGCGATGGTCAGGCCGATCACGCCCGCGCCGATCACGGCGATGTCGGTCGTCTCGCGCATCAGCATCGCGCCTGGGCGTAGGGTGCGCTACAGCGCACCGTCAGAGACAGGCCTCGAACAGCTTGCGCGTGTTCTTCTTCGTCATCTTGACCGGGTTGCCGCCGCAGGAGGGATCCTCCAGCGCCATCGCGGTCAGCATGTCCAGATCGGGATCCTTCACGCCCAGCTTGGTCAGGTTCTCGGGGATGTGCAGTTCGGCCCGCAGGTCCATGATCCGCTGGCGGAAGCCCTTGAACCCGCCCTTGATCCCGCAATAGGCCGCGGCGGCGGCGAGCCGGTCCTTCACCGCCTTGCGGTTGAAGTCCAGCACCATCGGCATGACCACGGCGTTCGTGGTGCCGTGGTGGGTGTTGTAGATCGCACCGATCGGGTGGCTGAGGGCATGGATCGCCCCAAGCCCCTTCTGGAAGGCGACCGCACCCATTGCGGCCGCGCTCATCATGTGGGCGCGGGCCTCAAGGTCGTCGGGGTGCTTGTAGGCGCGGGGCAGGTTTTCGAACACCAGACGCATCCCTTCCAGCGCGATGCCCTGGCTCATCGGGTGGTAGAAGGGCGAGCAGTAGGCCTCCAGGCAATGGGCCAGTGCATCCATCCCGGTGCCGGCGGTGATGAACTTTGGCATCCCAACGGTTAGCGCCGGGTCGCAGATGGTGACCGCGGGCATCAGCTTGGGGTGGAAGATGATCTTCTTCTTGTGGGTTTCGGAATTGGTCAGAACGCCCGCGCGGCCCACTTCCGAGCCGGTCCCCGCAGTGGTCGGCACCGCGATGATCGGCGCGATCTTGCTGGCATCGGCGCGCGTCCACCAGTCGTCGATATCCTCCAGATCCCAGACCTTCAGCTTCTTCGGCTGATCGGCCATCAGGGCAATCATCTTGCCCAGATCCAGCGCCGAGCCGCCCCCGAAGCAGATTACCCCGTCATGGCCGCCTGCCTTGTAGGCTGCGATGCCGGCTTCCATGTTCTTGTCGGTCGGGTTCGGGTCCACCTCGGAAAACATGGCGCGGCCAAGGCCGCCGGCTTCCAGCACCTCCAGCGCCTGAGCCGTGATCGGCAGGCTGGCCAGGGCCTTGTCGGTGACGAACAGGGGCTTCTTCAGCCCGATGCTTTTTGCATGCTCGGCCAGTTCGGCGATGCGGCCGACGCCGAACTTGATTGCGGTCGGATAGGACCAGTTCCGGTTGGGAACGTTGTGGGACATCGCTTCAGACTTTCTTCAGATGATAGGATTTCGGCCGGGTGACAGAGTGATAGCCCAGATAGGACAGCGAGGTGCCGCGCCCGGTGTCCTTGACCCCGGTCCAGGTCAGCGCGGGGTCGAGGTAGTCGGCCCGGTTCATGAACACGGTCCCGGTTTCGATCTGTGCCCCGATCCGGGCGGCGGTGTCGTAGTCCTCGGTCCAGATACTGGCGGTCAGGCCATACGGACTGTCGTTCATCAGCCGGATGGCTTCCTCGTCGTTCTTCACCGGCATGATGCCGACCACCGGGCCGAAGGATTCCTCCTTCATCACCCGCATGGAATGATCGACGTTGACCAGGATCTGCGGGGCCAGATAGGCGCCGCCGTCATCGGCGAATTTCTTCGGGTCGAGGAGAGGCTTCGCTCCCTTGGCGATGGCCTCGGCCGTCTGGTCGCGAACGACCTGCGCGAACCGCTTGTGCGCCATGGGGCCAAGGGTGGTCGAGGCGTCGAAGGGATTGCCCAGTTTCAGCTGGCCGACCCAGGCGACCGACTTTTCCACGAAGCTGTCGAACAGTTTCTCGTGCACATAGATCCGCTCGATCCCGCAGCAGCACTGGCCGGCATTGTACATCGCGGCGTCCATCAGCACGTCCACCGCCACGTCGAGGTTCGCATCCTCGCGCACATAGCCGGGATCCTTGCCGCCAAGCTCCAGCCCCAGGGGGGTAAAGGTGCCGGCCGCCGCGCGCTCGATCGCCTGGCCACCGCCGACCGAGCCGGTGAAGTTCACGAAGCCGAAGCTGCGGTTCGCGATCAGCCGTTCGGTGGTGGGATGGTCGAGCACGACGTTCTGGAACACATCCTCGGGCACGCCGGCCGCGTGGAAGGCCTCGGCCAGACGCTCGCCGACCAGCAGGGTCTGGCTGGCGTGCTTCAGCACCACCGTGTTCCCGGCGATCAGCGCGGGGACGAGGGTATTGATCGTGGTCAGGTAGGGGTAGTTCCAGGGCGCGATGATGAAGACGACGCCGACGGGTTCGCGGGCCAGATAGCGGCGGAACTTGTCGCTGTCTTCCACCATCTCGGGCGCAAGCGTCTTGGCCGCGATCGAGGCCATGTAGTCGGTGCGCGCGTTTACCCCGCCGAACTCGCCGCCATAGCGGGTGGGCCGGCCCATCTGCCAGGCCAGCTCTTCCACCACCACATCGGACATGGCGTTCAGCTTCGCCACCCCGGCCTTGACCAGGGCGATGCGCTCGTCCAGCGGGCGGGCGGCCCAGGCTTTCTGTGCGGCCCTGGCGCGGGCGACGACCGCATCGGCGGCCTCGGGCGAAAGCGGCATCCGTTCGGCATAGACCCGGCCGTCAACGGGGGAAATCAGTTGGATCGGTTTCATCTTCGTCCTCGTAGGGTGGGCAATCTGCCGACCATTGCTCGGGAAGGTGGGCAGATTGCCCACCCTGCATCACGCGCGTTCCAGGAGCCGCTCGCGTTCGAAATCCGTGACGACGCGGTCGGTCTCGGAAATCTCCCATTGGGCGGCGTGGTGGTAGTGGTCGATCACGTCGTCGCCGAACGCCTGCCGCAGCATGGTCGAGCCATGCATCAGCTCGGCCGCCTCGCGCAGGGTCTTGGGGATCTCGCGGATGCCTTTTGCGGAATACATGTCGCCCTTCAGTTCCGGCTCCAGCGCCATCTTCTTCTCGATCCCGTCCAGACCAGCGGCCAGAAGCGCGGCGCAGGCAAGATAGGGGTTCACGTCGCTGCCCGGAATGCGGCATTCCACCCGCACGGCCTTGGTGTGAGCGCCGCAGACGCGGAAGCCCGCGGTGCGGTTGTCCGCGCTCCAGACCGCCTTGGTGGGGGCGAACATGCCGACGCAGAAGCGCTTGTAGCTGTTGACGTAAGGCGCAAGGAAGGCGGTGATGTCGCGGGCGTGGTGCAACTGGCCCGCAAGGTAGTGCTTCATCAGCTCCGACATGCCGTGGCTGTCGGCCTTGTCGGCGAAGGCGGGCTTGCTGTCCTTCGTCCACAGGCTCTGGTGAATATGGCTCGACGACCCCGCGCGGCGGTGGTCGTATTTCGCCATGAAGGTCACCGACTTGCCCCTGGACCAGGCGATCTCCTTGATGCCGTTCTTGATGATCACATGGTTGTCGGCCGTATCCAGCGCGTCGGAGTATTTGTAGTTGATCTCCTCCTGCCCGGCCTCGGCTTCGCCCTTGGAGTTCTCGACGGGGATCCCCGCGCCATAAAGCCCGTTGCGGACAGCGCGCATCACGTCTTCTTCCTTGGTGGTCTGGAAGATGTGGTAATCCTCGTTGTAGCCGCTGATCGGGCGCAAATCGCGCAGGCCGCCGTCGCGCAGGTTCTCGTAAGAATTCTCGAAGATGTAAAACTCCAGCTCCGTCGCCATCATGGGTTCAAACCCCATGGCGCGGGCGCGGGCGACCTGACGCTTCAGGATCGAGCGCGGGGCATGCGGCACATCCTCATGCGTGGCATGGTCCTGCGTGTCGCCCAGGACCAGCGCGGTGCCCGGCAGCCAGGGGATGCGGCGCAGGGTGCGCAGGTCGGGCTTCAGCACATAGTCGCCATAGCCGGTTTCCCAGGACGAGGACTTGTAGCCCTGCACCGTGTTCATCTCCATGTCCACGGTCAGCAGGTAGTTGCAGCAATGGGTTTCCTCGTAGCCGCCGTTCACGAAGAACTCGGCATGGAACCGTTTGCCCATCAGCCGGCCCTGCATGTCGATGCCGGCGGCAATCACCGTGTCGATTTCGCCGGCCTTCACGGCCTTCTTCAATTCCTCAAGCGTCAGATTTCCGGGCATGGTGCCTCTCTGTTGTGATCGGATGTCGGGTCAGGGGCGATGCGCCCCGGTGGCGGGACGGGCCGGGCCTCCGCCGCCGAACTCGGGCTTGCGCGGCCAGCAGGGGCCGCTTTCCGTATCCTGCGGTTCCGACCGCATCCGATGGTCTCCCTGTCACGGGATCTGCGCGCCCCGTGAATTTGATCATTCATTCACAGGTCAGGGCGCTTTCGCAAGCCCCCCTGTCCGTTGTGCGCGCGTGCCCATCACGGCGTTCAACGCCACCGCGGCCAGCAGAACTCCGCCACCGAAAAATGTTGCGGGACTTGCCGTCTCGCCAAGAAACAGGAAGACCCACAGGGGTGCCAGCAGCACCTCGATCAACGACAGAAGCGTGAGTTCCGCCGCGGGGATCACACGGCTGCCAAGCGTGTACATGACCATCCCGAGCGCCAGGATCAGCGCGCCGATCCCCAGGGAAATGCCGATGTCCCAGCCGGACGGGACCAGGGACGAGCCCTGAAAGGCCAGGACCGCCGCTGCCACCATGGCCGAGAACAGGCCCCCCAGCATCGACACGGGCAGCATCTGCTTTACCTTGCCCCAGCGCAGCGCGACCGAAAAGGCGCCGAAGCCTGCCGCCGACAGCAGCGCCGCGATGTTGCCGGCAAGCGCGCCCATCGCCAGCCCCTCGCGCACCATCAGATACATGCCAACGACCGCAAGCGCGATGGCGGCCCAGGTCCAGCCCCTGACGCGTTCGCCCAGCAGAACCCAGCCCAGGATCGCGGCCACGAAGGGCGAAGCGGTGAAGAGGAACACCGCATTGGCGATGGTGGTGGTCTGGATCGCGTAGATCGCCCCGGCAAAGGCAAACACAAGACCAAGGCCGCCTGCCACCCCGGCAAGCCCGACCTTGCGCACCTGTCGCAGCGGGTGCCCGCCCGAAGTCCACCAGACAAAGGCCAGAAGCACCGGAAGTGACCCGACCGAGCGCCAGAAAAGGATCTGCCAGACGTTTGCGGCCTCGATCTGCCGCAGCCCGAGGCCCATCAGCGACCACAGCGATCCTGCCGCCAGCACCAGGGCCACGCCTTGGCCGTATCGCATGCCTGTCTCCTGCCCGGTTGCGCTTGATCCGCCTGGCAGGCGGTCCTGCCCTGGCTGCTCTCTGCGCATCGGTCGCATCGCTGACACGGAGCGACGCAGGGTTCTGTCCTGTTCGCGACAGGCCAGGGTTCGCTTGCACGCCTCGCGGCGAAGAGCGACCGCAGGAAGCGATGATCGGCCTCCGCCAAGCCCTGGGTCAGTAGCCGCGCACGCGGTCGACGAGGTGAAGGAAGGGCTCGCCCGCCTCACCGCGGCGGATGTTCTCGGCGATCACCCGCGCGGCGCTGTGGGCACGGGTGTCGGCGGCGATATGCGGGGTGACGGTGACGCGCGGATGGCTCCAGTAGGGATGATCCGAAGGCAGGGGTTCCACGCGGAACACGTCCAGCGTGGCATGGCCGACATGACCGGATTCGAGAGCGGCCAGCAGCGCCGCATCGTCGATCAGCGCGCCGCGGCCGGGGTTCAGGACCACCGCGCCATGGGGCAGAAGGGCAAGCGTTTCGGCATTCAGGATGTTTTCGGTCTGGGGCGTTTTCGGCAGCAGCAGCACCAGAATCTGCGCTGTCGCCAGGGCCTGACGCAACCCGGCTTCCCCATGCAGGCAGCCGGGCTTCGGCGTGCGGCTCCAGCCCGTCACGGGAAAGTTCAGCCCCCGCAGCGCCGCAGCACAGGCCGAGCCCAGTGCCCCCATGCCCAGCACGGTCACCGGGCGTTCGCGGGCCAGGGGCGGGCAGGTCGGATCCCAGATATGGCCGGGGTTCACGATGTGCCGGTCCATCCCCAGATGGTGGCGCAGCGTATGGCCAACGACCCATTCCACCATTCCTTCCGTCAGGCCGGGATCGACCATCCGGCACAGGGGCTGCGTCAGCGTCGGGTTGTTCACGATCCGCTCCACCCCTGCCCACAGGCTTAGGACCGCCTTTGTCCGCACATAGGGCGCAAAGTCCTGCACCGGAGAGGACGGGGCATAGACGATGTAATCGACCTCGGCAGGATCGGCCATGGTCACGACGTGGGCGGCAACGCCCGCCTCGGCCAGCGCCTTGGGCAGTTCGGTTTCGTATTCGGCCCAAAGCGCGGGCGCGGCGAAAAGGACGGTGGTCATCAGGGCCTCGGTTTATCGGGGTCGGTGGACATGGGCACTTTGTACCAGCCCGAAGCCCACCAGAAGCACCATCATCGCCGACCCGCCGTAGCTGAGAAGCGGCAGCGGAACGCCTACGACGGGGGCCATGCCCATGACCATCGACAGGTTCACGGCGATGTAGAAGAAGAAGTTGGCCGCCACCCCCACGATCAGCAGGGCCGAGAACCGGTCGCGGTTCTGGAAGGCGGCAAACAGGCAGAAACCGATGATCAGCGCATAGAGTGTCAGCAACGAGAAGGCCCCGACAAAGCCGAATTCCTCGGCCAGGGTCGTGAAGATGAAGTCGGTGTGCTTTTCCGGCAGGAAGTTCAGGCGCGACTGCGTGCCCTGCATGAAGCCCTTGCCCGACCAGCCACCCGAACCCAGCGCGATCTTGGCCTGGATGATGTTGTAGCCCGCACCGAGCGGGTCGGCGGACGGATCGAGGAAGGTGTCGATCCGCCGGTACTGGTAGTCGTGCAGGAACTGCCAGGGTGTGCCGCGCAGGGTGAACACCCCCACCACGGCTGCGATCCCCATTGCCAGCACGGCGCCGAAATACCACAGGCTGACGCCCGCCGCGAACATCACCGTCCCGCCGGCAAGGATCAGCATCAGCGCGGTGCCGAGGTTGGGCTGCATCAGGACCAGGACCGTCGGGGCCACGGTCAGCAGCACTGGTATCAGCACATAGAGCGGGCGCGAAACCTTGCGGTGATCCAGCCAGTCGTAATAGGCGGCCAGCATCATAACCAGGGTGAACTTCATCATCTCCGAAGGTTGCAGGCGGATGAAGCCAAGGTCGATCCAGCGCTGGGCGCCCATGCCGACCGTGCCGAAGAATTCCACGATCAAGAGCAGCACGAAGGCGATCAGATAGGCCACGCCGGCCATGTTGCGCCAGAACCAGATCGGCACCATGGCGACTATGAACATCAGCACCATGCCGGCGGCAAAGCGTTCCATCTGCGGTCGCGCCCAGGTGTCGAGGTTCCCGCCCGCGATGGAATAGAGCATCAGGAACCCGACCGAGGCCACGGCGGTCACCAGCACCACCAGCGGCCAGTTCAGGTAAAGCACCTTGCGCAGGCCCGTGGGCACCTGCTTGACCCGGTATTCCAGGAAGCTCATCGTGCGGTCCTCATGCCCTGGTCCGGACCGTTGTCGCGCCGGTTGCCGGATCGCGCAGCGGCAGTTCGTTCAGCATCGATTCGATCCTGCCACGCTGAGGCGCGGGATAGGCCTCCAGCGGCGGCAGGCCGTCAGACATGGCGCGCAGGATGATGTCGCGGGCGATCGGCGCCGCGGCGGTGGAGCCGCCGCCGCCATGTTCCACCACCACCGCAATCGCATAGCGCGGGTTGTCATAGGGCGCGTAACCCACGAACAGCGCGTGGTCTCGCCGGTTCCAGGGCAGCTGGTCGTTCGAGATCACCCCGGCCTCGCGTTCGGCTGCGGTGATGTTGCGCACCTGGCTGGTCCCTGTCTTGCCGGCCATCACCATGGTGGGCGCCACGATGCGGCTGGACTTTGCAGTGCCGCGGTCGTCGTTCACCACCTCGTACATGCCGCGGCGGATCGCCGCCAGATGCTCGGCAGGGATGCCCAGGGGCGGCGCCTCGTCCATCGGCAGTTCACGGTCATTGATCATGCGCACAAGACGCGGGACGACCGCCCGGCCGCTGGCCAGACGTGCCGTCATCACCGCCAGTTGCAGGGGCGAGGTCAGGACATAGCCCTGCCCGATCGAGGCGTTGATCGTGTCGCCGATCCGCCAGTCCTGCTTGTGGCGTTCCAGCTTCCATTGCTTGTTCGGCATGATGCCTTCGGTGATCGCGCTCATCGGCAGGTCGAAGCGCTGGCCAAGGCCCAGCTTTCGGCCCATCTCGGCGATCTTGTCGATGCCCACCTTCTGCGCGATGTCGTAATAGTAGACATCGCAGCTTTCGCTCAGCGAGCGGACCAGATTGACCGTGCCATGACCGCCGCGCTTCCAGCAGTGGAAGCGTCGGCCGCCGAATTCGATGTAGCCCGGGCAGCGCACGCGGGTGTCGGGCGTGGCGACGCCGGCCTCAAGCGCGGCCAGGGCCGTGACCATCTTGAAGGTCGAACCCGGCGGATAGGCGCCCGAGACCGTCTTGTTCGCCAGGGGACGGTGGTCGTTTTCCATCAGCGCGTTGTAGTCGCTGTGGCTGATCCCGCGCACGAAGAGGTTCGGGTCGAACGAAGGCGAGGAAGCGATGCAGATGATCTCGCCGTTGGTCACGTCCATCACCACCGCTGCGGCGCTTTCTTCGCCCAGCCGCGCCTGGGCGAAGTTCTGCACGCCCGCGTCGATGGTCAGGCGGATGTCGGTGCCCGCTTCGCCTTCCTTGCGTTCCAGCTCGCGCATGACGCGCCCGGCCGAGTTGACCTCGATCCGCTTGGTGCCGGCCTTGCCGCGCAGCGTGTCCTCCATCCAGCGTTCGACGCCGATCTTGCCGATCTGGAACTTGGGAATGCGCAGCAGGGGGTCGGGCTGTTCCAGCCCTTCAAGATCCTTCTCGCTGACCGGGCCGACATAGCCCACGACATGAGCGAAATCCTCGGCCAGGGGATAGCGCCGTGATAGGCCAACCTCGGGCACCACGCCGGGAAGGGCGGGGGCATTCAGTGCGACCTTCGAGAAATCCTCCCAGCTCAACCGCTCGGCAACCGTTACCGGCACGAAGGCGCGGAGGGATTTCACTTCGGCGATGGCGCGCTCCAGCTCTTCCGGGGTCATCGGGATGATGCCGGCCAGGCGGCGCAGGACCAGATCGACGTCGCCTGCTGCTTCACGGGTGATGACCACACGGTAGTTCTGTTCGTTGCCGGCGATCACCCTTCCGTTGCGGTCGAGGATAAGCCCGCGTTCTGGCGGGATAAGGCGGATGTTGATCCGGTTCTCCTCGGCCAGAAGCTTGAATTCGTCAGCCTGGTCCACCTGAAGATAGCGCATGCGCGCACCCAGTATGGCGACCATGGCCGCCATCGCGCCACCCATCATCAGCGTGCGGCGGTGCAGCGTGCGGGTGGTTTCCTCGGTGTCGCGCGCCGTGCGTCTCATACGCGCCTCCCGAAATCGTCCACCTCACCCATGGCGGGCTTGCGCAGGTCGAGCACCAGGCGTGACAGGCCGACGACCAGTGGATACAGCCCGACCGACCAAAGCACCTGCACCACGGCAAAACCGAAGGCGGGCTGCGGCACGAAGGCAAGGCCCAGGACCAGTCGGTAGACAAGCATCATCGCAAGCATCATGCCCGAGATCAGCATCCATTCCACAAGGAAGTTCAGCTCGCGCGTCAAGGCCACCCGGCTGCGCAGGAATTCGGTGCCCAGCACCACGATCGCAGTCCACAGGCCCGGCGGGCGCATCAGGATGAGGTCCTCGACCAGAATCACCGCAAGGATCAGCGGCATCGGCAGGAAATCGGGCCGCCGCACGATCCAGGCAAGGATCAGGCACAGCAGCAGGTCCGGCCCCGGCAGCGCCCCGGGGGCATGACCCAGGGGAAGCAGGCGCAGGAACAGCAGAAGCAGTGCCAGTGCCAGAAACAGCCCCCGGAAGATCCAGTGCGTCTGCCGCCAGACCTCAACCATCCACGGCCTCCTCGGCGGGGCCTTCTCCGTCGCCGGAACCTGCCGCCTCGACATTGCCGCCTTCGGTGCGCGCCGGCGGCGCCTTGGCTGCACGTTCCGCGCTTTCGGCCGAGGTGTCGGGCAGCGGCGGCAGGAGCGGCGGCGCAATAAGGCTGCCGGGGTCGGTGATCGGCTCAAGTTCGTGGCTGCGCAGAACCCGCAGGAACTCGAGCCGCTGGTAATCCGCCGCCAGAACGACGCGCAGCCGCTTGTCGGTGCCAAGGGCCACCTGCCCGACCAGAAGCCCCGCGGGGAAAACCCCGCCATCGCCCGAGGTCACCACCCGGTCGCCGGGGCGCACTTCGTCGGTGTTTTCGATGAACTCCAGTGGCGGCAGGGGCGAATTGTCGCCCGACAGGATCGCCTTCTGTCCCGACGGCTGGATCGTCACCGGAATCCGGCTGTTGGTGTCGGTGACCAGGATCACCCGGCTGGTGCGCTGGCCCACGCCCGAGATCCGGCCGACCAGTCCGATCCCGTCCATCGTGGCCCAGCCGTCGCGGATGCCGTCGCGCGCCCCCACGTTCAGCAGGACCGATTGGCGGAAGGGGCTGCCACTGTCGGCCATCACCACGCCGGTCACATAGGTCAGCTTGGGGTCTAGCCGCACCTTGTTGAGGTCCAGCAGGCGGGCATTCTTCTGTTCCAGTTGCAGCGCGGCCTCCTTCCAGGCCTTCATCTGCTGCAACTCGCGCTTGAGTTCCTGGTTCTGTTCGTAGATCCGGGTGTACGACTGGAAGTCGTCGATCATCCCGGCAAAGGCCGTCACAGGCCGCAGCGCCCAGTCCAGGTTGGGCACCACCGCATCGATCAGCGCCGCACGAAAGCGTTCGACGCGGGGGCTGTCGATTCGCCACAGCAGGAACAGGCCAAGCAGCAGCAGCACCGCCAGCCCCACGAGAAGGCGGCGAAGCGGGCGAGAGAACTCTTCCGGTCCGATGCGGGTTCTGGCCACGTGTCAGCCTTTCCAACCGGCGCGCGTGTCAGCGCCGGCCTCAGGTGTCGTAGTCGATCACATGCCGAAGCTGCTTTTCGTATTCCAGCGCTTTCCCGGTGCCCAGGGCAACACAATTCAGTGACTCGTTGGCCACGCTGATCGACAGGCCCGTCTGTTCGCGCAAGGAAAGGTCCAGTTCGCCCAGAAGCGCGCCGCCCCCGGTCAGCATCACGCCGCGGTCGACGATGTCGGCGGCAAGGTCCGGCGGCGTGGCTTCCAGCGCCTGCATTACCGCGTCGCAGATCTGCTGCACGGGTTCGGCCAGCGCCTCGGCCACCTGGGCCTGGTTGATCTCGGTTTCCTTCGGCACCCCGTTCAACAGGTCGCGCCCGCGGATCGTCATGCTGGCCCCGCGCCCGTCATCGGGCATCCGCGCCGTGCCGATACTGGTCTTGATCCGCTCGGCGGTCGATTCCCCGATCAGCAGGTTCTGGTGCCGCCGCAGATAGCTGACGATGGCCTCGTCCATCCTGTCGCCGCCGACGCGGACGGACCGTGCATAGACGATGTCGCCAAGCGACAGCACCGCGACCTCGGTCGTGCCGCCGCCGATGTCCACCACCATGTTGCCGGTGGGCTCGGTGATCGGCATGCCGGCCCCGATGGCCGCCGCGATGGGTTCCGCGATCAGCCCGGCGCGCTTGGCCCCCGCCGACAGCACCGACTGCCGGATCGCCCGCTTTTCCACCGGCGTCGCGCCGTGGGGCACGCAGACGATGATCTTGGGTTTGGAGATCGTGGACCGCTTGTGCACCTTGCGGATGAAATGCTTGATCATCTCTTCCGCCGCCTCGAAGTCGGCGATCACCCCATCGCGCATCGGGCGTATCGCCTCGATGGTGCCGGGGGTGCGGCCAAGCATCAGCTTGGCATCCTCGCCCACGGCCAGCACGACCTTCTTGCCGTCCTTGTTGTGGTAGGCCACCACCGAAGGTTCGTTCAGCACGATCCCCTTGCCCCGGATATAGACCAGCGTGTTCGCGGTCCCGAGGTCGATGGCCATGTCGGAAGAAAAGAGGCCGGGGAAAAGCGACATGAGCGGTCCTTCAGAGATGGCAACACCAAGACGCCCGACTCGGGACGTTTCCCGACGGGGCGCCTTCTTATAGGGGGGCGGTGCGGGAAGCGAAAGCCCCGCTCCCGGCCGTGCGCTCACTTCCGCGTGGCTTCGGAAGACCGGCGCTTCGGCCGCCTGAACGGCGCTGATATCCGCCTTTGCCGCCGGCGGCGCATGTGCCATGGTTGCGCCGCATTTGGCTGAAGGAGGACGGCGATGGCGGGTGTGTCTGGCAAGGTTGCCCTGGTGACCGGCGCGGGGGCCCCGGGTGGAATCGGGTTCGCGATCGCGCGTGCGCTTGTGGATGCCGGGGCGCGGGTCGCGATCACCGCGACGACGCCACGTATCCACGAGCGCGCGGCAGAGATCGGCGCCTTCTCTCATGTCGCCGACCTGACCGATCCGGCGCAGGTCCGAGGTCTTTTCGATGCGGTCGCGGCAACCCTGGGGCCCGTGGCGATCCTGGTGAACAACGCTGGCATGGTGCAGAGTGGCAAGGAGGTGGGCCGCGCCCGGCTGGCGGGGTGGAGCGATGCCGCCTGGGCCCACCACATGGCGCTGAACATCAACACCACCTTTCATTGCTGCCGTTCCGCACTGCCTGGCATGGCGGAACGGGGCTATGGCCGGATCGTCAATATCGCCTCGGTCACCGGCCCGGTGGTGACCATCGACGGCAGCAGCGCCTATGCCACTGCCAAGGCCGCCGTAACCGGCATGACCCGCTCGATCGCGCTGGAATACGGGCCGAATGGCGTGACCTGCAACGCGATCTTGCCGGGGTGGATCGAAACCGAAAGCTCGTCCGATGACGAAATCCGCGCAGGGCGCGCCACCCCGGTTGGCCGGCCGGGCCGCCCGGATGAAGTCGCCGCCTGCGCGCTATTCCTGGCCTCGGAAGAGGCGTCCTATGTCACCGGGGCGATGCTGGTGGTGGACGGCGGGAACACCCTGCAAGAGATGAAGGTGGGCTGATCCGGCCCCCGCCCAAGGGCCGCCCCTCCTGGCCATACAAGGAAGACCGGCTGCCCGGGATCGTGCTGATAGGTCGTTCCCTCGACCCGGGAAAGCCGGCCAGTCCGGCGGCACCAGATATGCCGCCAGTTGAAGGCCAGCTTCAGGCTGGCGCTGCATCGCTTTCCCGGCGCGGCCTCCTGCCTGCAGACACGGGCCGGTTCGGCCATCGCCGAAGGCCTTGCCCGCATGGACCGGACCGGGGCCACCGCGCAGGCCAAGGCCGAGGTCTGCCTGTTCCGCCTGCTCGGCGGTCTTCCCGAAGGCATGGCGGGCTTCACCGCCTTCGCCGAGGCGCAGGGGTTCCCGGTTCTTCCGGGTGGCGGAAGCCCGCCCCCCCCCTTGTCGAACCGGGCGGCAGTCTGAACGTGACAGCGAACTGGCCGATCCGCAGGCAGGGGCCGAACTGCCCGACCCATGGCCTGACCCGCGGGTTTCGCGCCATGCCCTGCGAGATGTTGCTGCACGCGACCCATGACCCCGATGATGGGTGCCTTCTGCATCGGCAGGCCGGTTCCCGAACCCTCTGACCCTCGCGCGGGGCTGGCCCGAGGGTGCAGGGACAAGAGACAGGCGCCGTCATCCGTGTGCCATCGCGGATCACCTGCACGAAACCGGGGCGATCAGGGGCTGCGGAACCCTGAAAGCCCACAGGCAAGTCACGGATTTTCCGGGATCGGCCCCGGCTGTCCTGCGTGGATGGCCGGGGCTTCTGCCTATTCGGCGTGGTAGGAGACGGTCTTCACATCCTCGCCCGGCGCGGTCTTCTGCCGCCGCACGATCAGCCGGTTCAGCGCGTTGATATAGGCGCGGGTCGAGGCGACGATCGTGTCGGTATCGGCGGCCGAGCCGGTGACGATCCGCCCCTCTTCCTCCAGCCGGACCGAGACGGTGGCCTGGGCGTCGGTGCCCTCGGTCACCGCATGGACCTGATAGACCTGAAGCCGCGCCTTGTGCGGGAAAAGCATCTTCACGCAATTGAAGGCCGCATCCACCGGCCCGTCGCCAGTGGCGTCGATGTGGTGGTCCTTGCCGTCGATGGTCAGGATCATGTCGGCCTCCTGCGGCCCCTCGGTCCCGCAGACCACGCGCAGCTTCTTGAGCTGCAGGTATTCGTAGGCATCACTGGTCTGCTCATCGCTGACGAGCGCGATCAGGTCGTCGTCGTAGACTTCCTTCTTGCGGTCGGCCAGCGCCTTGAAGCGGACGAAGACGTCGTTCAGCTGGTTGTCGGCAAGGTCGAAGCCCAGCTCCTTCAGTTTGGCCCGCAGCGCCGCCCGGCCGGAGTGCTTGCCCATCGCGATGTTCTTCTGGGTCAGCCCGATATCCTCGGGCCGCATGATCTCGAAGGTCTGGACGTTCTTCAGAACCCCGTCCTGGTGGATGCCGGATTCGTGCAGGAAGGCGTTCTTGCCGACGATGGCCTTGTTGAACTGGACCGGGAAGCCCGAGACCTGGCTGACGCGGCGCGACAGGTTCATGATCTTGGTCGTGTCGATGCCGGTGCGATAGGGCAGGATGTCGTTCCTGACCCGCATCGCCATCACCACCTCTTCCAGGGCAGTATTGCCCGCCCGCTCTCCCAGCCCGTTGATCGTGCATTCGATCTGGCGGGCGCCGGCCTCTACTGCGGCAAGGGCATTGGCAGTCGCCATGCCCAGATCGTTGTGGCAGTGGGTCGCGAAGATGATCTGGTCGGCGCCCGGAACCCGTTCCAGGAGCATGCGGATGATCTTCGCCGACTCCATCGGGTAAGTGTAGCCCACCGTATCGGGAATGTTGATCGTGGTCGCCCCCGCCTTGATCGCGATTTCCACCACGCGGCAGAGATAGTCGGGTTCCGTCCGCGTCGCGTCCATCGGCGACCACTGCACGTTGTCGCAGAGGTTGCGGGCATGCGTCACCGTGTCATGGATCCGCTCGGCCATCTGGTCCATGTCCAGATTGGGGATCGCGCGATGCAGGGGCGAGGTTCCGATGAAGGTATGGATGCGCGGCGACTTCGCGTGGCGCACGGCCTCCCAGCAGCGGTCGATGTCCTTGTAGTTCGCCCGGGCAAGGCCGCAGACCGTGGCGTTCTTCGTCCGCTTCGCGATTTCGGTCACAGCCGCGAAGTCACCTTCGCTGGCGATGGGGAACCCTGCCTCGATGATGTCCACCCCCATTTCGTCAAGCAGGCCGGCAATTTCCAGCTTTTCCTCGTGGGTCATGGTCGCGCCGGGGCTTTGTTCGCCATCGCGCAGGGTGGTGTCGAAGATCAGGACGCGGGGTTGCGTATCGTTCTGGGCCATCGGGGGGTATCCTTGTCTCTCAGCCTTGGTGCCTTCGGGCGCTGGTCACCTCTGAGCGGTCGCGCCCTGGGGCACGCTCAGAGGCGGCTAAGAAGAAGAAGGCCAAGGGGCAGCGCGGGGCGGATGGCCCGGACGGCGGAGAGAATGTGAGATCCCTTGGTCATGGGCCGCGACTATACGGGGGAAATTGCGGAAGGGAAGGGGGTTTCGCAAAGGGCGTGCCGCCTCGAGGGCGTCGAGCCCCCGCTCGGCGGCGCTGCTGCCGTTCGGTTACCCCGCATTGTGCCCTGGGGATTGCGGGCGGCGCCATTGGCGGGAGCATCTGGCAAGGAGCAAGACTGGTCGCGCTGGATCGCGGGCCTATCTGGCGCGCATGGACGGTGGAGGGAAGATGCGGTCCTTGGTGGTGGGTGCTTCCGGCGGGATCGGCGCGGCGCTGATGCGCGCGCTGAACGCAAGAGGAGAAGTAGTAGGGCTCTCGCGGCGCGACGACGGGCTGGAATTGACGGACGAGGCCTCTGTCGCGGCGGCTCTGGGCGCGCTGGAGGGGGTGTTCGACCTGATCGTGGTTGCGACCGGGGCGCTGGTGCTGGATAGGCGGGGGCCGGAGAAGACCCTGAAAGCGGTGACGGCAGAGGGGTTGGCGGCGCAGTTCGCGGTGAATGCCATCGGGCCTGCGCTTGTCGCGAAGCATGCGCTGCGGCTGCTGCCGCGCGACCGGGTTGCGAAGCTGGCGGTGCTGTCGGCGCGGGTGGGGTCGATCGGAGAAAATGCCTTGGGCGGCTGGTATGGCTATCGGGCGGCGAAGGCGGCGCTGAACCAGCTGGTGCGCTGTGCCGCCATCGAGGCAACGCGCACGCACCCGCAATCGGTCCTGGTGGCCCTGCATCCCGGCACGGTGGAAACCGGGCTGGCGCCGGCCTTGCGGGTGGGGCATCCCGCGGTCGCGCCCGAGGTGGCGGCGACCAACCTGCTGGCCGTGCTGGACAGTCTGGGGCCAGCCGACACTGGCGGATTCTTCGACTGGCAGGGCAGGGTTGTTCCGTGGTGAGGCTGGTTCTGGTCCTGGGCGATCAGCTGTCGCCCGCAATGTCGGCCTTGCGCGCGGCGGATCGCGGTCGGGATGTGGTGGTCATGGCCGAGGTCATGGGCGAGGGGACCAGCGTCCCCCACCATCCGCAGAAGATCGCGCTGATCCTGGCGGCGATGCGGAAGTTCGCGGTGGTGCTGCGGGCAGACGGCTGGCAGGTCGCCTATTCCCGGCTGGACGATCCGGCAAATTCCCAGACGATCCAGGGGGAATTGCTGCGCCGGGCGGCAGAGCACGGCGCCAGTGAAGTGCTGGCAACCATGCCTGGAGAATGGCGGCTGGTGCGGGCGCTGGAGGATCTGCCGCTGCCGGTCAGGCTTGTGGAGGACGACCGTTTCCTGTGCTCGCAGGCCGAATTCGCAGCGTGGGCCAAGGGACGCAGGCAGCTGCGGATGGAGTGGTTCTACCGCGAGATGCGCCGCAGGACAGGCCTGCTGATGGAGGGCGATCGGCCCGCCGGCGGTCAGTGGAACTATGACCATGACAACCGAAAGCCCGCAGAAGCCGACCTGCTGCGCCCCCGCCCCCGCGACTTTGCGCCTGATCCGGTTGTCGCAGAGGTGCTGGATCTGGTCGAGAAACGCTTTTCCCATTTCGGCCGTCTGCGCCCTTTTCGCTGGGCGACCGACCGGCCGGGCGCCCTGCAGGCGCTGGCCGAATTCGTGACAGGGCGACTGCCCCGTTTCGGTGAGGAACAGGATGCGATGCTGGAGGGGGAACCGTTTCTCAGCCACTCGCTTCTTTCCCCCTATCTGAACCTCGGCCTGCTGACACCGATGGAGGTCTGCCGGGCTGTGGAGGACGAATGGAAGGCGGGGCGCGTGCCTATCGCCGCAGCTGAAGGGTTCATCCGGCAGATCATTGGCTGGCGGGAATATGTGCGTGGGATCTGGGGGCTGCAGGGGCCTGCCTATCTGCAGGGGAATGCGCTGGGCCATGATCGCCCCCTGCCCACCGTCTATTGGGGGGGCGAGACGCGCATGTCCTGCATGGCTGCCGCCATAGGCCAGACGCGGGATCTGGCCTATGCCCACCACATCCAGCGTCTGATGGTCACCGGCAACTTCGCGCTTCTGGCCGGCGTGGACCCTGCTGCCGTGCATGAATGGTATCTGTCGGTATACATCGACGCCTTCGAATGGGTCGAGGCGCCGAACACCCTGGGCATGAGCCAGTTTGCCGACGGCGGGCTTCTGGGATCTAAGCCCTATGTCTCGTCAGGGGCCTATATCGACCGGATGTCGGACCATTGCCGGGCATGCCACTACCGGGTGAAGGACAAGACCGGGGAAAGGGCCTGCCCGTTCAACCCCCTATACTGGCATTTCCTGACCCGCCACCGGGACCGGTTCCGCTCCAATCCCCGCATGGCGCAGATGTATCGGGTCTGGGACGGGATGGAGGCAGGGCACCGGCAGAAGGTGCTGGAAGACGCCGAAAGCCTGCTGCGGCGTCTCGACGCAGGAGAAGCGGTCTAGGCCGATGGCGCGTTCTTTGGGCAGTGCTGTGGCAGGCCAGGGCCTTCCGGGCGTGGACCGATGCCTTCTTGTGTCTCCTTTCGCGTTTGCCTTGTGCGCCTGCGCCGCGGGGGCGACTGACCACGCATGGCGAACCGGGGCCGGGGCATGCCGGTGCGCCCCATGCTTCGGCAAGGCATGCACGACATGCCCTCGACCGGGGCCATGCTTCGGTTGTCATGGCGATCACGCGGGACGGGGTGGGCTGCGTGGCGCAGATCATGACCCTGGACGCCAACTTGAGGCGCGCAGTGCAGGATGACGGGGCATGCCGGCTGAGAATGCCGGACCTGTGAGGCGCGACCGGCGCTTGAAATTCCGGGCTGAAGGCCGTATGTCCCGCCGATACCCGAGACCGGAGCCCCCAGGCCATGATGAACCCCTTTCAGTTCCTGCAGCAGACCCGCAACGAGGTGGCCAAGGTCGTCTGGCCGACCCGGCGCGAGGTGCTGCTGACCACACTGATGGTGTTCATCCTGTCGGCCCTGGCTGCGACCTTCTTCAGTCTCGTGGACCTCGGGATCCGCACGGCGCTGCAGTACATCATCGGTGCATGAGGCGGGTTCCCTCTTGAAATGACGGCGGGCAGGGGGTAAGCCCGCCCGCAACCAAAGGGACACCGGCGCGCATCGATTCGGGGTGCGCGCTGTTTTTTGTTCCGGGGAAGATGAGTGGCCGCAGGGCCCGAGTTGAGGAAAGAGGCAGATGGCCAAGCGCTGGTATTCGGTGAGCGTTCTCTCGAACTTCGAGAAGAAGGTGGCCGAGCAGATCAAGACCGCCGTCGCCGAAGCCGGTCTTCAGGACGAGATCGACGAGGTTCTGGTGCCGACCGAAGAGGTTATCGAGGTCCGGCGCGGCAAGAAGGTCACGTCCGAACGCCGCTTCATGCCGGGCTATGTGCTGGTGCACATGGAAATGTCGAACCGCGGCTACCACCTGATTTCCTCGATCAATCGCGTCACCGGCTTCCTTGGCCCCCAGGGCAAGCCGATGCCGATGCGTGATTCGGAAGTCAACGCGATCCTGAACCGGGTCGAGGAGGGTCAGGAGGCGCCGCGCAACCTGATCCGTTTCGACATCGGCGAAACGGTGCAGGTCACCGACGGCCCGTTCGAGGGTTTCTCTGGCATGGTCGAGGACGTGGACGAGGCGCACAACCGCCTGAAGGTCACGGTTTCGATCTTCGGCCGGGCAACCCCGGTGGAACTGGAATTCACCCAGGTCTCGAAAGGGGCCTGAGTGCATCGCGTGGGAGGCGAGCGCCCCAAGGGGTGACGGACCGGACCACTAAACCGCGTCTTTCCGACGCTGTGACAAAGGAGACGGCCAGATGGCCAAGAAGATCATCGGCAGCCTCAAGCTGCAAGTCAAAGCCCAGCAGGCGAACCCCTCGCCCCCGGTCGGCCCGGCCCTCGGCCAGCGCGGCCTGAACATCATGGCCTTCGTGAAGGAATTCAACGCGAAGACCGCCGACATCCCGCCCGGCACGCCAACGCCGGTCATCATCACCTACTATCAGGACAAGTCCTTCAGCCTGGAGCTGAAGACGCCTCCGGCCTCGTTCCTGATCAAGCAGGCTGCCGGCCTGCCGCCCGTGGGCAAGCGCAACCGCTCTAAGGGTTCGTCGAAGCCCGGCCGCGAGGTTGCCGGAACGATCACCGCGGCCCAGCTGCGCAAGATCGCCGAGACCAAGATGAAGGATCTGAACGCGAACTCGATCGAGGCGGCAATGCAGATCGTGCTTGGCTCGGCCAAGTCCTGCGGCATCGAAGTGAAGGGCTGAGAACCATGGCAAAAGTTGCAAAGCGCATCGCCAAGGCGAAAGAGCTTTTCGCGGGCAAGTCGAACGTCACGGTCGAAGAGGCGGTGAAGCTGGTCAAGCAGGCGGCCTCGGCCAAGTTCGATGAGACTGTCGAGATCGCGATGAACCTGGGTGTGGACCCGCGCCATGCCGACCAGATGGTGCGCGGCGTGTGCCAGCTGCCGAATGGCACCGGCAAGACCGTGCGCGTGGCCGTTTTCGCCCGTGGTGCCAAGGCTGACGAAGCCAAGGCCGCAGGCGCGGACATCGTGGGCGCGGAAGACCTGATGGAGACGATCCAGTCCGGCAAGATCGAGTTCGACCGCTGCATCGCCACCCCGGACCTGATGCCACTGGTCGGACGTCTGGGCAAGATCCTGGGCCCGCGCAACCTGATGCCGAACCCGAAGGTCGGCACCGTGACGATGGACGTCAAGGCGGCGGTCGAGGCGGCGAAGGGCGGCGAGGTCCAGTTCAAGGTCGAGAAGGCCGGTGTCATTCACGCCGGCATCGGCAAGGTTTCCTTCGACGAGGGCAAGCTGGCCGAGAACGTCCGGGCCTTCGTGGATGCCGTGTCGAAGGCCAAGCCCACGGGTGCCAAGGGCACCTATCTGAAGAAGGTGTCGCTGTCGTCCACCATGGGCCCCGGCGTGTCGGTGGACATCGCCTCGGCGACCCACGCGTAAGAGATCCCGCGCCGCGAGGCGTGGGTTGGCCGGGCGGTCACGCCCGGCACTGTCCGAGACGGCGGGTGGTGCGCAAACACCATAAATCCTGCCTGAGATGGGGAACGAGATTTGGGGCGCCTTCGGGTGGTCTTGGGCTCGGGAACCAAAACGGACCCGAACGCCGCCCGCAAGGGCGGCAAACATGAGCCGGGGGGAAACCCCCAACCTTGGAGTGAAACTGTGGATAGAGCCCAGAAAGAGAAAGTGGTCGAGGAACTCGGCCAGATCTTCGAAAGCTCTGGCGTTGTGGTGGTTGCCCACTACACCGGGATGACGGTTGCACAGATGCAGGACCTGCGCGCGAAGATGCGTGAAGTGGGCGGGTCCGTTCGCGTTGCCAAGAACACGCTCGCCAAGATCGCCCTTGAAGGGAAACCCTGCGCAAAGATGGGTGACCTGCTCACGGGCATGACCGTGCTGTCCTACTCGGAAGACCCCGTGGCTGCGGCCAAGGTCTGCGAGGCCTACGCCAAGACGAACGACAAGTTCGTGATCATCGGCGGGGCCATGGGCGAAACGGTTCTGGACCAGGCCGGTGTCAAGGCCGTGGCCGCCATGCCGTCGCGCGAAGAGCTTATCGCTCAGATCGTGTCGTGCATTGGTGCGCCCGCGTCGAACATCGCCGGGGCCATTGGCGCGCCTGCGTCGAACATCGCAAGCATCCTGTCGACCATCGAGGAGAAGGCCGCGGCCTGACCCCTTGCCCGGTGTGGCTGACCCCGCATCGTTGGAACCCATCTTAACAAACGGAACTGAAAAATGGCTGATCTGAACAAACTCGCCGAAGAGATCGTCGGTCTGACCCTCCTGCAGGCGCAGGAACTGAAGACCATCTTGAAGGACAAGTATGGCATCGAGCCGGCCGCCGGTGGCGCCGTCATGATGGCTGCTGCTCCGGGCGCTGGCGGTGCTGCCGCTGCCGCCGAAGAAGAAAAGACCGAATTCGACGTCGTCCTGACCGACGCCGGCGCGAACAAGATCAACGTGATCAAGGTCGTGCGCGAAATCACCGGTCTGGGCCTGAAGGAAGCCAAGGACCTGACCGAAGCCGGTGGCAAGGTCAAGGAAGGCGTGTCGAAGGCCGACGCCGAGGCGATGAAGAAGAAGTTCGAAGAGGCTGGCGCCAAGGTCGAACTGAAGTAATCCGTCACGGGGGACAACCCCACGGATTTGCAGGCTGGGCCCGAGGCATTCGGGCCCAGCCGTGCGCATCTTGGAAGGGATCTTCGCGAAGGTCTCTCCCCAGGTGCGAGACGGGTTCGGGAGCCTCCCTTCGGGACGGGTGGCACGAATGGAACCCATCGGCCTCTTCGCAAGCGGCGCGCGCCCGTGGCCCGACGGGTGGTGTGCCAGCGAAAATGAAAGGTGACCAGGAAGATGGCGCAAGCTTATGTCGGCCAGAAACGCATCCGCCGCTATTACGGGAAAATCCGTGAAGTGCTGGAGATGCCGAACCTGATCGAGGTTCAGAAATCCTCCTACGATCTTTTCCTGCGCTCTGGCGACGGCGACAAGCCGATGGACGGCGAGGGGCTGCAAGGCACCTTCCAGTCGGTCTTTCCGATCAAGGACTTCAACGAGACCGCGGTCCTCGAGTTCGTGAAGTACGAGCTGGAAAAGCCGAAATATGACGTGGAGGAATGCCAGCAGCGCGACATGACCTATGCCGCGCCCCTGAAGGTGACGCTGCGCCTGATCGTGTTCGATGTCGATGAAGCCACCGGGGCCCGGTCGGTCAAGGACATCAAGGAACAGGATGTCTACATGGGCGACATGCCCCTGATGACGCCGAACGGAACGTTCATCGTGAACGGGACGGAACGCGTGATCGTCAGCCAGATGCATCGTTCACCCGGCGTGTTCTTCGACCACGACAAGGGCAAGACCCATTCCTCGGGCAAACTCTTGTTCGCCTGCCGCATCATCCCGTATCGCGGCAGCTGGCTCGATTTCGAGTTCGACGCCAAGGACATCGTCTATGCCCGCATCGACCGCCGCCGCAAGCTGCCGGTCACGACGCTGCTTTACGCCCTGGGCATGGACCAGGAAGGCATCATGAATGCCTATTACGAGACGATCAACTTCCGCTACGTCAAGAACAAGGGCTGGGTCACCAAGTTCTTCCCCAGCCGGGTTCAGGGCACCCGGCCGACCTATGACCTGGTCGATGCCGCAACGGGCGAGGTGATCCTGAAGGCCGGTGACAAGGCCACGCCGCGCATGGTGAAGAAGTGGAAGGACGAGGGCACGGTCACCGAGCTTCTGGTGCCCTTCGACCACATCCTCGGCCGGTATGTCGCCAAGGACATCATCAACGAGGAAACCGGCGAGATCTGGGTCGAGGCCGGCGACGAGCTGACCTGGGAACTGGATCGCGACGGCGAGGTGAAGGGCGGCACGGTCAAGCTTCTGCTCGACCAGGGCATCACGGACATTCCGGTCCTCGACATCGACAATGTCAACGTCGGACCCTACATCCGCAATACCATGGCGATCGACAAGAACATGAGCCGCGACACAGCGCTCATGGACATCTATCGCGTCATGCGTCCGGGCGAACCGCCGACGGTGGAGGCCGCCGCCGCGCTGTTCGACACGCTGTTCTTCGACAAGGAACGCTATGACCTGTCGGCCGTGGGCCGGGTCAAGATGAACATGCGGCTGGACCTGAACAAGCCCGACACGCAGCGCACGCTTGACCGCGAGGACATCATCGCCTGCATCAAGGCGCTGACCGAACTGCGCGACGGCAAGGGCGAGATCGACGACATCGACCACCTCGGCAACCGCCGGGTGCGCTCGGTCGGCGAGCTGATGGAGAACCAGTACCGCGTCGGCCTCCTGCGGATGGAGCGCGCGATCAAGGAGCGGATGTCCAGTGTCGAGATCGACACGATCATGCCGCAGGACCTGATCAACGCGAAACCGGCGGCGGCGGCGGTGCGGGAATTCTTCGGCTCCAGCCAGCTGTCGCAGTTCATGGACCAGACCAACCCGCTGTCGGAAGTCACCCACAAGCGCCGTCTGTCGGCCCTCGGCCCGGGCGGTCTGACCCGAGAGCGTGCGGGCTTCGAGGTCCGCGACGTGCACCCGACCCACTATGGCCGGATGTGCCCGATCGAAACGCCGGAAGGCCAGAACATCGGCCTGATCAACAGCCTGGCGACCTTCGCGCGGGTGAACAAGTACGGCTTCATCGAGACCCCCTACCGGAAGGTGATCGACGGCAAGGTGACCGACGAGGTCGTCTACATGTCGGCGACCGAGGAGATGCGCCACACCGTCGCCCAGGCGAACGCGGCGCAGGATGCCGAAGGGCGCTTCACCGACGACCTGATTTCCAGCCGCAAGGCTGGGGAATTCATGCTGAACCCGCCCGAGGCGATCGACCTGATCGACGTCTCGCCCAAGCAGCTGGTGTCGGTCGCGGCCTCGCTGATCCCGTTCCTGGAAAACGATGACGCCAACCGCGCGCTGATGGGCTCGAACATGCAGCGCCAGGCGGTGCCCCTGCTGCAATCCGATGCCCCCTTCGTCGGCACCGGCATCGAAGCCGTGGTCGCCCGTGACTCTGGCGCGGCCATCATGGCCCGCCGCGCCGGCGTGATCGACCAGGTGGACGCCACCCGTATCGTCGTGCGCGCCACCGAGATGCTGGAACCGGGCGAGCCGGGCGTGGACATCTACCGTCTGCGCAAGTTCAAGCGGTCGAACCAGTCCTCCTGCATCAACCAGCGTCCGCTGGTAAAGGTGGGCGACACCGTGAAGCGGGGCGAGGTCATCGCTGACGGTCCCTGCACCGACATGGGCGAACTGGCCCTGGGTCGGAACGTGATCGTCGCGTTCATGCCCTGGAACGGCTACAACTACGAGGACTCGATCCTGATCTCGGAACGCATCCTGCGCGATGACGTGTTCACCTCGATCCACATCGAGGAATACGAAGTTGCTGCCCGGGATACCAAGCTGGGCCCGGAAGAGATCACCCGCGACATCCCGAACGTGGGCGAAGAGGCGCTGCGCAACCTCGACGAAGCGGGCATCGTCTACATCGGCGCCGAGGTGCAGCCGGGCGATATCCTCGTAGGCAAGATCACGCCCAAGGGCGAAAGCCCGATGACACCGGAGGAGAAGCTTCTTCGCGCGATCTTCGGCGAAAAGGCGTCGGACGTGCGAGACACTTCGCTGCGCCTGCCGCCGGGGGCCTATGGCACGGTGGTGGAAGTGCGGGTGTTCAACCGGCACGGCGTGGACAAGGACGAACGCGCGCTGCAGATCGAGCGTGAGGAAGTCGAACGCCTTGCCCGCGACCGGGACGACGAGCTGGCGATCCTGGAACGCAACATCTATGCGCGTCTGAAGTCGCTGATCCTGGGCAAGACCGCCGTGAAGGGGCCGAAGGGCATCAAGGCGGGCTCGACCATCGATGAGGAGTTGCTCTCCACCCTCAGCCGCGGTCAGTGGTGGCAGCTGGCGCTGGGCGAGGAGGCTGACGCCAAGGAGGTCGAGGCACTGCACGACCAGTTCGAGGCGCAGAAGCGCGCGCTGGAGCACCGCTTCGAGGACAAGGTGGAAAAGGTCCGCCGCGGCGACGACCTGCCTCCGGGCGTGATGAAGATGGTCAAGGTCTTCGTTGCGGTGAAGCGCAAGCTGCAGCCGGGCGACAAGATGGCCGGCCGTCACGGCAACAAGGGCGTCATCTCCAAGGTCGTGCCGATGGAAGACATGCCCTTCCTGGCCGATGGCACCCCGGTCGATCTGGTGCTGAACCCGCTCGGCGTGCCGTCGCGGATGAACGTGGGCCAGATCCTGGAAACCCACATGGGCTGGGCCGCGCGCGGCCTGGGCCTGAAGATCGACGAGGCGCTGGCCGAATTCCGCCGTTCGGGCGACCTGACCCCGGTGCGCGAGGCGATGCGGCTGGCCTATGGCGACGAGACCTACGATGAAGCCTTCGCCGGCATGGAGCCCGAGGATCTGGTCGAGAAGGCCAGCCTCGTAACCCGCGGCGTGCCGATCGCGACCCCGGTCTTCGACGGCGCCAAGGAGGCCGATGTCAACGATGCCTTGCGCCGCGCCGGCTTTGACGAATCCGGCCAGAGCGAAGTCTTCGACGGCCGCACCGGCGAGAAGTTCAGCCGCAAGGTCACGGTGGGCGTGAAGTATATGCTGAAGCTGCACCACCTCGTCGATGACAAGCTGCACGCGCGGTCGACAGGCCCCTACAGCCTGGTCACCCAGCAGCCGCTGGGCGGCAAGGCGCAGTTCGGCGGCCAGCGTCTCGGCGAGATGGAGGTCTGGGCTCTGGAAGCCTACGGCGCCGCCTACACCCTGCAGGAAATGCTGACGGTGAAGTCGGACGACGTGGCGGGCCGGACCAAGGTCTACGAGGCCATCGTCAAGGGCGAGGACAACTTCGAGGCCGGCGTGCCGGAATCGTTCAACGTCCTTGTCAAGGAAGTGCGGGGCCTCGGCCTCAACATGGAACTCCTGGATGCGGAGGAGGAGTGACCGGAATTTTCGAAAATTCCGGGCCGGTTTCTTCGAGGAAGCCGGCTCCTCTGACCGCAACCCTCTGATTGGGAAGATGAAATGAACCAGGAACTCTCGACCAACCCGTTCAACCCGGTTGCTCCGGCCAAGACCTTCGACGAGATCAGGATCTCTCTGGCCTCCCCGGAGCGAATCCTGTCTTGGTCCTATGGCGAGATCAAGAAGCCGGAAACCATCAACTACCGGACCTTCAAGCCGGAACGCGACGGCCTGTTCTGCGCCCGCATCTTCGGGCCGATCAAGGACTACGAATGCCTCTGCGGCAAGTACAAGCGCATGAAGTATCGCGGCGTCGTCTGCGAGAAATGCGGCGTTGAAGTCACGCTCCAGAAGGTGCGGCGCGAACGCATGGGCCATATCGAACTGGCCGCCCCCGTCGCCCACATCTGGTTCCTGAAATCGTTGCCCAGCCGGATCGGGCTCATGCTCGACATGACGCTGCGCGATCTGGAACGCATTCTCTATTTCGAGAACTACGTCGTCATCGAGCCGGGCCTCACCGACCTGAACTATGGCCAGCTGCTGACCGAAGAGGAATATCTCGACGCGCAGGACCAGTATGGCGCCGACGCCTTCACCGCCAACATCGGCGCCGAGGCGATCCGTGAAATGCTGGCTGCGATCGACCTGCAGGCCGTGGCCGACCAGCTGAGAGAAGAGCTGAAGGAAGCCACCGGCGAATTGAAGCCGAAGAAGATCATCAAGCGGCTGAAGATCGTCGAGTCGTTCCTGGAATCCGGCAACCGCCCGGAATGGATGATCCTGACCGTTCTGCCGGTGATCCCGCCGGAACTGCGCCCGCTGGTTCCGCTGGACGGCGGCCGTTTCGCCACATCCGACCTGAACGACCTGTATCGCCGGGTCATCAACCGCAACAACCGCCTGAAGCGCCTGATCGAGTTGCGCGCGCCGGACATCATCGTGCGCAACGAAAAGCGGATGCTGCAAGAAGCGGTGGATGCGCTGTTCGACAACGGCCGTCGCGGCCGCGTCATCACCGGCACCAACAAGCGCCCGCTGAAATCGCTGTCCGACATGCTGAAGGGCAAGCAGGGCCGCTTCCGCCAGAACCTGCTGGGCAAGCGCGTGGATTTCTCGGGCCGCTCGGTCATCGTGACCGGGCCGGAACTCAAGCTGCACCAGTGCGGTCTGCCGAAGAAGATGGCGCTCGAACTCTTCAAGCCCTTCATCTACTCGCGGCTCGAGGCCAAGGGCCTGTCCTCGACCGTGAAGCAGGCCAAGAAGCTGGTCGAGAAGGAACGGCCCGAGGTCTGGGACATCCTGGACGAGGTCATCCGCGAACACCCGGTGCTCCTCAACCGTGCGCCGACGCTGCACCGCCTGGGCATCCAGGCCTTCGAGCCGATTCTGATCGAGGGCAAGGCGATCCAGCTGCACCCGCTGGTCTGCTCGGCCTTCAACGCCGACTTCGACGGCGACCAGATGGCCGTGCACGTTCCGCTTTCTCTGGAAGCCCAGCTGGAAGCGCGCGTGCTGATGATGTCCACGAACAACGTGCTGTCGCCCGCCAACGGCAGCCCGATCATCGTGCCATCGCAGGACATGGTTCTGGGGCTTTACTACACGACCATGGAGCGCAAGGGCATGAAGGGCGAGGGCATGGCCTTCGCCGACATCGACGAGGTCGAACATGCCCTTGCCGCCGGCGAGTTGCATCTGCACGCCAGGATCAAGGCGCGCATCCGTCAGGTGGACGAACACGGCAACATCGTCTGGAAGCGGTATGACACCACACCGGGCCGCCTGCGGCTGGGCAACCTGCTGCCGCTGAACGCCAAGGCGCCCTTCGATCTGGTCAACCGCCTTCTGCGCAAGAAGGACGTGCAGACCGTCATCGACACCGTCTACCGCTACTGCGGCCAGAAGGAATCGGTGATCTTCTGCGACCAGATCATGTCGCTGGGCTTCAAGGAGGCCTTCCGCGCCGGCATCTCCTTCGGCAAGGACGATATGGTGATCCCCGAGTCGAAGTGGGAGATCGTGAACGAGGTGAAAGAGCAGGTCGCCGGCTTCGAGCAGCAGTATCTGGACGGCCTGATCACCCAGGGCGAGAAATACAACAAGGTCGTGGACGCCTGGTCGAAGTGCAACGACAAGGTGACCGAGGCAATGATGGCGGCCATCTCGGCCCCCAAGTTCGACGAGAACGGCGCCGAGATGGAGCCGAACTCGGTCTACATGATGGCGCACTCGGGTGCACGGGGTTCGGTGACCCAGATGAAGCAGCTTGGGGGTATGCGCGGCCTGATGGCCAAGCCTTCGGGCGAAATCATCGAGACGCCGATCATCTCCAACTTCAAGGAAGGTCTGACCGTTCTTGAATACTTCAACTCGACCCACGGCGCGCGGAAGGGTCTGTCGGACACCGCGCTGAAGACGGCGAACTCGGGCTACCTGACCCGCCGTCTGGTGGATGTGGCGCAGGACTGCATCGTGCGGGTCCATGACTGCGGCACCGAAAATGCGATCACTGCCTCGGCAGCCGTCAACGATGGCGAAGTCATCGTGCCGATGGGCGAGCGCGTTCTGGGTCGTGTCGCGGCCGAGGACGTGATCGCGCCGGGCACCGACGAGGTGATCGTCGCCAGGGGCGAGTTGATCGACGAGCGCAAGGCGGATCTGATCGCCGCGTCGTCCATCGCTTCGATCCGCATCCGCAGCCCGCTGACCTGCGAGGCCGAAGAGGGCGTTTGCGCGCTGTGCTATGGCCGCGACCTGGCGCGCGGCACGCTGGTGAACATCGGCGAGGCGGTCGGCATCATCGCCGCCCAGTCGATCGGCGAACCTGGCACGCAGCTGACCATGCGCACCTTCCACATCGGCGGCGTGGCCCAGGGCGGCCAGCAGTCGTTCCTGGAAGCGTCGCAGGAAGGCCGGATCGAGTTCCGCAACGCCAACATCCTGAAGAACGCCGCAGGCGAGCAGATCGTCATCGGCCGCAACATGCAGGTCGCGATCATCGACGAGGCAGGAACCGAGCGTGCGGTCCACAAGCTGACCTATGGCTCGAAACTCCACGTCAAGGAGGGCGAGACCGTCAAGCGCGGCACCAAGCTGTTCGAATGGGATCCCTTCACCCTGCCGATCATCGCCGAAAAGGCGGGGGTCGCGCGGTTCAAGGATCTGGTCGCGGGGATCTCGGTCCGCGAGGAAACCGACGATGCCACCGGCATGACCCAGAAGATCGTCGCCGACTGGCGCTCGGTTCCAAAGGGAGGTGACCTGAAGCCGGAAATCATCGTGATGGATCCGGCGACGGGCGATCCGGTGCGCGGCGACAGCGGCAATCCGATCACCTACCCGATGTCGGTGGACGCGATCCTTTCCGTCGAGGACGGCCAGGAACTGCGGCCAGGCGACGTGGTGGCGCGGATCCCGCGCGAAGGCGCCAAGACCAAGGACATCACCGGGGGTCTGCCCCGGGTGGCGGAACTGTTCGAGGCACGCCGTCCGAAGGATCACGCGATCATCGCGGAAGCCGATGGCTATGTCCGCTTCGGCAAGGACTACAAGAACAAGCGCCGCATCACCGTGGAACCGGTGGATGAGACGCTGCCGCCCATGGAATACATGATCCCGAAAGGGAAGCACATTCCGGTGCAGGAAGGCGACTTCGTGCAGAAGGGCGACTACATCATGGACGGCAACCCCGCTCCGCACGACATCCTGCGGATCATGGGGATCGAGGCGCTTGCCAACTACATGATCGACGAGGTGCAGGACGTTTATCGCCTGCAGGGCGTGAAGATCAACGACAAGCACATCGAGGTGATCGTGCGCCAGATGCTGCAGAAGCTGGAAATCCTCGATAGCGGGGATACCACGCTCTTGAAGGGCGAGCATGTGGACAAGCAGGAGCTGGAGGAAGAGAACGCCAAGGCCCGCGCCCGCGGCCTGCGCGAGGCGACGGCCGAGCCAATCCTGCTGGGCATCACCAAGGCCTCTCTGCAGACCCGGTCGTTCATCTCGGCCGCATCCTTCCAGGAAACCACCCGCGTCCTGACCGAGGCCTCGGTCCAGGGCAAGCGCGACAAGCTGGTGGGCCTGAAAGAAAACGTCATCGTCGGCCGGCTGATCCCGGCAGGTACCGGCGGGGCGACTGCGCGGGTGAAGCGCATCGCTGCCGAGCGTGACCACCTGGTGATCGAGGCACGCCGGAGCGAGGCCGAGAAGGCCGCGGCCCTTGCCGCGCCGATGGATGCGGCAGAAACGGGCGTTCAGGGCCAGGCCGACAGCGGTCTGGTCGATACGATCGAAAGCCGCGACTGAGCCTCGCGGCCGCCGTTCGAAACACCTGCCCCTGCCAGTCGCAAGGCTGGCAGGGGTTTTCGTTTCGCACTTGCCGGGACGGCGTGCCGTTCAAGGGGTATCGAACCCCCATGACCGGCGCTGCTGCGGGCAGAGAACGGATCCTGCCAGTGACGGCACCTTTTCGCAAAAGGGGGCATGAACCGTCCGTGGGCCCTGCCCGGTGCGCGGCATCGCCCCGTGGCAGGGCACATGGTCGGTGGCGAAAGCGTCGCCGCATCGGCCGACGGGTATCGGCCAGAGGGATCTTCCGCTTGGCGTGGCGGGCTGCTACTCAGGCAGCGATCAGGAAGGATCCTGCCCTTGCCCCTTTCCGAAAACCTGCGCGGCATCCTGTTGATGTGCGCCTCGATGGCCGCCTTTACCATCAACGACACCTTCATGAAGTCGGTGACGCAGACCTTGCCGCTTTACCAGACCATCGGACTGCGGGGCCTGATTGCCGTTGTGGGCCTCGGTCTGCTGGTGCTGGCCACCGGGGCATTCCGGTTCCGCCCCAACGGTCGCGACGGATGGCTGATCCTCTTGCGCTCGCTGGCCGATGTCGCGGCGACGATCCTGTTCCTCGAGGCGCTGCTGCGAATGCCGCTGGCGAACCTGTCGGCCATTCTGCAGGCGCTGCCGCTGGCGATCACGCTGGGCGCGGCGCTTGTCTTCGGCGACCGGATCGGCTGGCGGCGGATGACGGCGATCCTGGCCGGGCTGGTGGGTGTGTTGATCATCATCCGGCCGGGAACGGAAGGATTCGACCGCTGGGCGCTTCTGGGCGTGGCCTCGGTCGTCTGTGTGGTGGTCCGCGATCTGTCGGTGCGGCCCATGCAGGGGCAGGTGCCGTCGGCCCTGGTGGCCCTCGGGGCGGCGGTTGCGGTGACGGTGATGGGCTGGGTCGGCGCGTCCTTCCAGGGGTGGGCCCCGATGAGCGCGCCCGAGGCTGGCAAGGTGCTGGGGGCGGGGTTGTTCCTGATCGTGGGCTATCTGACCTCGGTCATGGCGATGCGGCATGGCGACATCGGCATCGTTGCGCCTTTCCGCTATACCTCGCTGCTATGGGCCATCGTGCTTGGTCTTCTGGTCTTTGGCGATCTGCCCGACCTGTGGACGCTGGTTGGCGCGGCGATCGTCGTCGGCGCAGGGCTGTTTACCCTGTGGCGCGAGCGGAGGCTTCGACTGCACCGTGCATCGCAACCCGGTTTGCAAGGCTGACAGGAGGGGCAAATGCCGACCCATGACTACACCACACGAATCCAGTGGACTGGCAACCGGGGTGACGGAACTGCGCACTACCACGCCTATGACCGGACATGGGACATCGCAGTGCCGGGAAAGGCCCTTGTTCATTGTTCGAACGACCCGCTCCTGGGCGGCGATCCGGCGAAGATGAACCCGGAGGATCTGCTGTTGTCGGCGCTCTCGGCCTGCCACATGCTGTGGTATCTGCATTATGCCAGCGATGCGGGGATCGTGGTCACGGGCTATAGTGACAGCCCGGTGGCCGTGGGCGAGGTCGGGCGCGGCGGGGCTGGGCGGTTCGTAAAGGCGACGCTGCGGCCGCATGTCTTGGTGAAGCCGGGGACGGACCTTGCTGCCGCCGAGGCGATCCACCACCGGATCCACGAGGTCTGCTTCATCGCCCGGTCGGTGAACTTTCCGGTGGACTATGCGCCGACCTTCGAGGTCCAGGCGTAACGCTCGTCGCAGGCTGCGCCGCTCCTCGCAGGGCGGCCCGCGACGACAAGCCGAAGGCGCAGGGGGGGCGACACGGGCGCGACATCCAGTGTCGCAAACCGGACGGTCTCCGCCCTTGGGCCCCGCTAGGGTCGCGCCGGGGTCAGGGGGCGCGGATGGACGAGACCGATTACATCATCGTGGGCGCGGGCTCCGCCGGATGCGTCCTGGCCGATCGGCTGACGGCCAGCGGGCGCCACAGGGTCACGGTGCTGGAGGCGGGCGGGACGGACCGGCGGTTCTATGTCCAGCTGCCACTGGGCTATGGCAAGCTGTTCTATGACCCGGCGGTGAACTGGCTTTACAAGACCGAACCCGACCCCGGGCTGAATGGCGCGCAGGACCACTGGCCGCGCGGCAAGATCCTCGGCGGGTCCTCCAGCATCAACGCGATGGTCTGGATCCGGGGGCACCGGGCGGATTACGAAGACTGGGGCCGCGCGGCGCCGGGCTGGGGCTGGGACGAGTGCCTCGCCGCCTATCGAGCGCTGGAGGACAACGAGGCCGGCGCGGACGAATTTCGCGGGACGGGTGGGCCTCTGTTCATATCGGCCAACCGGACGGGTCTGCATCCGCTGGTGGCAAGCTATGTCGCGGCCTGCGGCCAGGCGGGTCTGGCGGAAAACCCCGATTTCAACGGTGCGCAGCAGGAAGGCGCGGGCATCTACCAGATGACGATCAAGGCGGCCCGGCGCAATTCGGCGGCGCGGGCCTTCCTGCGGCCGGCGATGAAGCGGCCGAACCTGCGCGTGCTGACCCGGGCGCTGGCGACGCGGGTGCTGATCGAGGGCGGGCGGGCGGTCGGGGTCGAGTATCGCCACGGCGGCACGACGCGGGTGCTGCGGGCGCGCGCCGAGGTGATCCTGGCCGGGGGCGCGATCAACTCGCCGCAGCTTCTGCAACTGTCCGGAATCGGGCCGGGGGCGCTGTTGCAGGCGCTGGGCATCCCGGTCGTCAGCGACAATCCGAATGTCGGCGACCACCTGAGCGACCATCAGGGGCTGAACTACACCTGGTCGATGAAGGTGCCGACCTACAACGACGAGCTGCGCCCCTGGTGGGGCAAGCTGCGCGCCGGGTTGCAGTATGTCCTGGGCGGGGGGGGGCCGCTGGCGAAGTCGATCAACCACGGCGGCGGCTTCTTCCGCACGCGGCCCGACCTGGACCGGCCGAACATGCAGCTGTATTTCCAGGCGTTCTCGACGCTGATCCCGCGCGGGGGCGAGCGGCCGATCCTGACGCCGGACCCCTGGTCGGGTATGTCGATCGGCCTGTCGAACTGCCGGCCAACCAGTCGGGGCCATATCCGGCTGCGCTCGGCCCGGCCCGAGGATCATCCGGTGATCACCGCCAACGCCTTTTCGACCGACAACGACGTTGCGGAGATGCTGGCCGCGGTGAAGTTCGTCCGCCGCATCGCCGCGCAGCCGGCACTGGCGCCGCTAATCAAGGAGGAGTTGCGACCCGGGCCCAAAGTTGTGACGGACGACGACCTGATCGCCGATTTCCGCGCCCGCTCGGGGACAGTCTATCACCCCAGCTGCACCTGCCGGATGGGGCAGGATCCGGCGACTTCGGTCGTGGATCCCGGGCTGAGGGTGCACGGCGTCGGCGGGCTGCGGGTGATCGACGCTTCGGCCTTCCCTAACATCATCGCGGGCAACACCAATGCGCCTTCCATCCTGATGGGCTGGATGGGGGCCGAACGGGTGCTGGCCGACGCGCGTTAGGGTCGGCGGGCCTCCGGCGGGAGCATTTGAAGAAAGAGCAAGGGGGCGTCGGATGCGTGCCCCCTGTCTATTCGCCGCGAGGGAAGCGCTTCTGCTCTTCCAGGACGTTCAGGTCCATGTGGTTGCGCATGTAGCGTTCGCTGGCGGCGCGGAGCGGCTGGTAATCCCAGGGGAAATAGGCGCCGTTGCGCAGCGCCTCGTAGACGACCCAGCGCCGGGCCTGGCTTTCGCGGACCTGGGCGTCGAAGGCGGCGAGATCCCAGCGGGCATCGGCAAGCTTGCGAAAATGAGCGAGGATTTCGGCGGCGCGGGGATCGGCGGCGAGGTTCGTGGTCTCGCCCGGGTCGTTGGCCACGTCGAAGAGCTGCTCGGGGTCGGCCGCGCAGCGGATGTATTTCCAGGCGCCCTCGCGCAGGGCGACGAGCGGCGTGATCGAGCCTTCGGCGGCATATTCCATTGCCACCGGGCCGCGCGGGGCGCCGTTCGCCACCGGGATCAGGTTGACGCCTTCGGTCCAGGGCATCACCTCGTCCATCGAGATGCCGGCCACTGCGGCCAGGGTAGGCGCCAGGTCGATGGTGGAGACCGGTGTATCGACCCGGCCCGCTGGCAGCTCTGGCGCGGCGATCATCAGCGGCACGCGGGCCGAGCCTTCGAAGAAGTTCATCTTGAACCACAGGCCGCGCTCTCCCAGCATCTCGCCGTGGTCGGAGAGGAAGAGGATGTGGGCATCTTGCCGGGTCGCCTCGAGCACCGAGAGGATCTCGCCGATCTTGTCGTCGATGTAGGATATGTTGGCAAAATAGCCCCGGCGCGCGCGGCGGATGTGGTCGGGTGTGATGTCGAAATTCCGCCAGTCGCAGGCATCCATCAGGCGCCGGGAATGGGGATCCATCGCCTCGTAGGGGATGGCAGCGGGCGGTTCCAGTTCCGGTGCGCCTTCGTAGAGATCCCAGTATTTGCGCCGTGCGACAAAGGGGTCGTGCGGGTGGGTGAAGCTGACCGTCAGGCACCAGGGCCGCGGATCGGCCCCGCGCGACAGGTCATAAAGCTTCTGCACGGCCTGGAAGGCCACGTCGTCGTCGTATTCGTACTGGTTGGTGATCTCGGCCACGCCCGCCCCGGTGACCGAGCCGAGATTGTGATACCACCAGTCGATCCTCTCTCCCGGCTTGCGGTAGTCGGGGGTCCAGCCGAAATCGGCGGGGTAGATGTCGGTGGTCAGCCGCTCTTCGAAGCCGTGCAGCTGGTCGGGGCCGACGAAATGCATTTTGCCAGACAGCACGGTGTGATAGCCCGCACGGCGCAGGTGATGGGCATAGGTCGGGATGTCGCTGGCGAATTCGGCCGCGTTGTCATAGACCCGGGTGCGCGAGGGCAGCTGGCCCGACATGAAGCTTGCCCGCGCCGGGGCGCACAGCGGCGAGGCCGTGTAGCAGTTGGCAAAGCGGGTGGAACGTGCGGCCAGCCGCTTCAGGTTCGGGGTATGCAGAAAATCGGCCGGGCCGTCGGGAAACAGCGTCCCGTTCAGCTGATCGACCATGAAGATCAGAAGGTTGGGCTTTCCGGTCATGTGAGGATCCGCGAGTGGGTGGGGCATCGCGCCCTGAATGACGGCTTGACCGGGAAGGGTCTGGCCCCCAACCGACAGAAGCCGGTCGTATCCGCCATTTCAGCGGTGGCCAAAGAAAAGGGTCTCCCTTGCGGAAGACCCAATGTCACCTGATGCAAGATGCGCTTCAGAGCGCCGAACCTCAGAGCTTCTCGATCATCTCCGGCACGGCGGTGAACAGGTCGGCGACCAGGCCATAGTCTGCGACCTGGAAGATCGGCGCCTCTTCGTCCTTGTTGATCGCGACGATCACCTTGGAATCCTTCATCCCTGCAAGGTGCTGGATCGCGCCCGAGATGCCGACGGCAACATAGAGGTCCGGCGCCACCACCTTTCCGGTCTGGCCCACCTGCCAGTCGTTCGGCGCATAGCCCGAATCGACCGCAGCGCGGCTGGCGCCGACGGCGGCGCCCAGCTTGTCGGCCAGCTTCTCGATCAGGTCGAAGCTTTCCTTCGAGCCGACGCCCCGCCCGCCGGAGACGACGATCCCCGCGCTGGTCAGTTCCGGTCGGTCGCTTGATGCCACCTTGTCCTCAACCCAGGTCGACAGGCTGCCATCGACCACGGCCGAGATCTTTTCCACTGGGGCGTTGCCGCCCTTGCCGGCCGCATCGAAGGTTGCGGTGCGAATGGTCAGCACCTTCTTGGCGTCAGAGGTCTTCACCGTCTGGATCGCGTTGCCGGCATAGATCGGCCGGTCGAACGTCGCTCCGTCATGGACCGCCAGCACTTCCGAGATGACCATCACGTCCAGAAGGGCCGCCACGCGCGGCAGGACCGATTTCGAAAGCGCGCCACTTGCGGCGGCGATGTGCTCGTAGTCGCCCGCCAGCGACACGATCAGCGCGGCGGTGGGTTCGGCCATCCCGTGGCAATAGGCGTGGTCGTCGGCGAACAGCACCTTTGACACGCCGTCCAGCGTCGCGGCCTCGGCCGCGGCGGCATCACCGCCCGCTCCGGCGACCAGCACCGTCACCGGACCCAGCGATTTCACCGCAGTCAGCGCCTTGGCGACCTGATCGGTCGCAAGCTTCCCGTCAACCACATCGGCAAGAAGAAGAACGGCCATCTCAGATCACCCCCGCTTCGTCTTTCAGTTTCGCGATCAGCTCGTCCACCGAGCCGACCTTCACGCCCGCCTTGCGGCCCGCCGGTTCCACCGTCTTGACCACCGACAGGCGCGGCGAGACATCCACGCCATAATCGGCGGGCGTCTTGGTCGCCAGCGGCTTGGCCTTGGCCTTCATGATGTTCGGCAGGCTGGCATAGCGCGGCTCGTTCAGCCGCAGATCGACGGTGATGATCGAGGGAAGCTTGACCGAGATCGTCTGCAAGCCGCCGTCCACCTCGCGCGTGACCTTGGCGTGGTCCCCCTCGATGGCGACTTCGCTGGCGAAGGTGGCCTGGCTCCAGCCGAGAAGGGCAGCCAGCATCTGGCCGGTGGCGTTCATGTCGTTGTCGATCGCCTGCTTGCCGCACAGGACAAGACCCGGCGCTTCTTCCCTGACCACGGCGGCCAGCAGCTTGGCCACGGCCAGGGGCTCGATGTCGGTATGCACATCCGTCGCGGCCTCGATCAGGATCGCCCGGTCCGCGCCCATGGCCAGCGCGTTGCGCAGGGTTTCCTGCGACTGCTTCACGCCGATCGACACGACGACGACCTCGGTGGCGATGCCTTTTTCCTTCAGCCGGATCGCCTCTTCGACAGCGATCTCGTCGAAGGGGTTCATCGACATCTTGACGTTCGCAAGGTCAACCCCAGACCCGTCCGCCTTGACGCGTACCTTCACGTTGTAGTCGATCACCCGCTTGACCGGGACCAGCACCTTCATCGCCGAAACTCCTCATCCGTCGCGACACGAGGCCGCACAAGCTCTCCGCCGCCTGTTACCGCAGCGAAAGCCCCCGGAACAGAGCAAATGCGACACCTTCCGGCGACACGACGCCGCGTTTTGATCGTTGGGGGCGATCAGGGCCTGCTCACCAAGACCTTCGTGGACTCGTCCTTGGCGCTCACGAACCGCGAACGACATGCTCGACGCGCAGGCTATCCGTCAGCGCGTCAGTCCGGGAACCCAGAGCACGTCGTCCTTGCCATCGTTGTTGGCGATCCGTCCGGCGACGAAGAACCAGTCGGACAGGCGGTTCAGGTAGCGCACCGCCTCGGGGTTCACGTCTTCCATCGTCGCCAGTTCGACGACCAGCCGCTCGGCCCGGCGGCAGACGGTGCGGCAAAGGTGCAGTTGCGCCGCCAGCACTGACCCGCCCGGCAGGATGAAGCTGCGCAGGGGTGTCAGCCGGTCGTTCATCGCGTCGATCTCGCGTTCCAGCCGCGTCACCTGCCCCTCGATCATGCGCAGCGGGGTGTAGGACAGCGTGGCGTCCAGATGCCGGTCAGGGGTGCAAAGGTCGGCGCCCAGATCGAACAGGTCGTTGGAAATGCGCTTCAGCGCTGCGTCCATCTCGTCGGTCGCGTGCAGGCGGGCCAGGCCGACGGTGGCGTTGGTCTCGTCCACCGTGCCGTAGGCGCTGACGCGAAGTGAATGCTTTGCCACCCGCGCGCCGTTGCCGAGCGCTGTTTCCCCGGCATCGCCGGTCTTGGTGTAGATCTTCGACAGGACAACCATGCTCAGGCCTTTGCTCTGGCCCAGGCGAAGATCACGATGGTGACCACCGCCACGAACTGCACGCCGATCCGCCAGCGCATGATCCTGTTGGCGTTGCGCTTGTTGAACTCGCCTCCCTTGGCAAAGCTGCCGATGCCGAAGAGCAGGATGACCAGCACCAGCAGGCAGAGGAAGGCACCGAAGATGAAGATTGGATCGGAAAGCATGGGCAGACTCCCTTTCTGACTGATCTAGGCGCACGGCCGAGAAAAGCGAAGCCAAATTTCGCGGCAAGGCCGGCGGTGGCCCTCAGCCCCTCGCGATCAGCCAGTCAAGCGCCCGGGTCGGCAGCAGACGGCGCGCAAAGCCCATCAGATAGGTGGGCGTCGTGACGAAATAGCGTGCCTTGGGATGCCGTGCCTCGATGGCATGAATCAGTTTCGCCGTCACTGCCGAAGGTTCCAGTTCGAAGGCATCCTTCTTCGTCTTGCGGTCATAGAGCCGCCCGCGCAGGGCGACATACTGGTCGCGGCGGGCGGAATTTTCCCAGTCGATCCACTTTTCGAAATGCGCGATGGCATTTTCGCGGATCTTCGTGGCTATGGGGCCGGGCTCGATCAGGATCACGTCGATCCCGGTGCCCCGCATTTCGATACGCAGGACATCGGTCAGCCCTTCCAGCGCGAACTTGGTCGACACATAGGCTCCGCGCCAGGTCAGCGCGACAAGACCCAGGACGGACGAGCAGTTGACGATTCGCCCGTGCCCCTGCGCCCGCATCAGCGGGATCACCCGGCAGGTCAGGTCATGCCAGCCGAAAAGATTGGTTTCGAAGATTTCGCGCAGGGCGTCGCGCGGCAGATCCTCGACCGCGCCGGGGCTGGCGAAGGCGCCGTTGTTGAACAACGCATCCAGCGTGCCGCCGGTGCGTTCCACGACCTCGGCCACCGCCGCGGCGATACTGGCCTCGTCGGCATAGTCCAGCCGGAAGCTTTCCAGTCCCTCGCCACGCAGGCGGTCGCAGTCTGCCTGCTGCCGGCAGGTGGCGAACACACGCCAGCCGCGGGCATGCAGGCTGCGCGCCGCGTCAAGGCCGATGCCGGATGAACATCCGGTGATGAGAATGGAACGCGGGGGCATGATTTCAGGGGGCTTCGGCGCTCAGGAATCGCAGGGCAACATAACCCTCCATGCCGTCACCCTGAACCACGATGCGCCCCCATTCGTCATCGACCGCCGCAACCAGCAGAGCGGCCTCTCCATTGCCCAGCCTTCCGAGGATATCTGCCGCTGTCGAGGGGCCGGAACGCACGTTGACCGAACTGGCGGTAACATACCGGATCGCGCCTTCGGCAATCGTCTCCGGGACGGGGGCCTCTGTTGCGACCGGGCGGCCGTCGGCACCGGGGACGGGCTCGTTGCCCAGGGCGGACAGTGTGAACACCGGTTCCGCCACGGCGGCGATCACCTCGCGCCCGGGTTCGACATCGACCACCGGGGTGATCGCAGGGCTGGCGTTGGCCAGCATGGGTTCGGGTTCAGGCGGCAGTTCGGGCAAAGGGGCCGCTGCGGGTGCCGTTTCGGCCACGACCGGCACCGGGACGGTTTCTGCCGCAGCAGGCAGCGTGCGCGCCGCCTTCGCCCGCGCCTCGGCCCACACCTGTTCAAGCCGACCTTCGGCCTTGGCCTTGACAAGACCGGGACGCAACTGACCCCTGTCCTCGCCCAGCGTGTAAAGCGCGGCGAGCATGCCAAGGCAAAGCAGTAACGTCAGGCGCAGCATGGGTAATTCCGGTTGGGCAGCCGTCCTTGCATAGCACAACTCCCCGCGCGGGGTTGAGTCCAAAACGCATCGCGCCTCTACAGGTTACTTCTGTTGCTGCGATGCCATCTGGACCGGCGGCCCGGATTTCCCTACACAACATCCATGACTTCGGACGATGACGAGCCCAAGATCGGCGAAGGCGGCATGACGCTTTCCGAACCGCTGTCGCGCGCGATCGGCGAGCGTTACCTGACCTATGCCCTGTCCACGATCATGCATCGGGCATTGCCCGATGCCCGCGACGGGCTGAAACCGGTGCACCGGCGAATCCTCTGGGCAATGCGGCGGCTGCGGCTGACGCCGACGGGAGGGTTCCTGAAATCGGCCAAGATCAGTGGCGACACGATGGGGGATTTCCACCCCCACGGCGACCAGGCGATCTATGACGCGATGGCGCGGCTCGCGCAGGATTTCAACATGCGCTACCCGCTGGTGGACGGGCAGGGCAACTTCGGCAACATCGACGGCGACAACCCGGCGGCCAGCCGCTACACCGAGGCCCGCGTGACGCAGGCGGCCGAACTGCTGATGGAGGGGATTGACGAAACCGCCGTCGATTTCCGCCCCAACTACGATGGCCGGCTGGAAGAACCGGTGGTGCTGCCCGCGGCCTTCCCGAATCTTCTGGCCAACGGCGCCTCTGGCATTGCGGTGGGCATGGCCACGAACATCCCGCCGCACAACCTGGACGAGCTGATCGACGGCTGCCAGGCCCTGCTGGAGAACCCGGGCCTGTCGGACGAGGCGCTGGTCCAGCTGATCCCCGGTCCCGATTTCCCGACCGGCGGGGTGATCGTGGAACCGCGTGAGTCGATTCTCGAGGCCTATCGCACCGGCCGCGGCGCCTTCCGCACACGCGCCAAGTGGCAGGTCGAGGATCTGGGGCGTGGCACCTGGCAGATCGTCGTGACCGAGATCCCCTTCCAGGTGCAGAAGTCCAAGCTGATCGAGAAGCTGGCCGAGCTGATCCAGCTGAAGAAGGTGCCGCTTCTGGCCGATGTGCGCGACGAATCCGCCGAAGACATCCGCCTCATCCTGGAACCCCGGTCCCGCACGGTGGACCCCGAGGTGCTGATGGGCAGCCTGTTCCGCAACTCGGACCTGGAAGTGCGCTTCAGCCTGAACATGAACGTGCTGATCGACGGCAAGGTGCCGAAGGTCTGTTCGCTGAAGGAGGTGCTGCGCGCCTTCCTGGACCATCGCCGCGACGTGCTATGCCGGCGCAGCCAGCACCGGATCGAGAAGATCGATGCCAGGCTGGAGGTTCTGGAAGGGCTGTTGATCGCCTTCCTGAACCTCGACCGGGTGATCGACATCATCCGATATGACGAGGACCCCAAGGCCGCGCTGATGGCCGAGGACTGGTCGAAACCACATGTTCGCGCCACGTCCGAAAAGGATTACAGGCCCCCGGTGAAGGGTGCTGCGGGCCAGCTGACCGAGGTTCAGGCCGAGGCGATCCTGAACATGCGTCTGCGGTCCTTGCGGCGACTGGAAGAGATGGAACTGAACGCCGAACGCGACGCCCTTACGAAGGAACGCGCCGATCTGGCGGATCTGTTGGCCAACGAACCCCGCCAGTGGAAGCGGATCGGGTCGGACCTGGAGGAGCTGCGCAAGACTTACGGCAAGGGCACGGCCCTGGGTGCGCGGCGCACGCAGTTTGCCGACGCCGCCGAGATCGAGGAGATCCCCTACGAGGCGATGATCGACCGCGAACCGATCACCGTCATCTGTTCAAGGATGGGCTGGATCCGCGCGATGAAGGGTCATGTGGATCTGGCCGCCGAGCAGAAGTTCAAGGATGGCGACGGCCCACGCTTTGCCTTTCACGCCGAAACGACCGACAAGATTCTTCTGGTGGCGGAAAATGGCCGGTTCTACACGCTTCTTGGCGCCAATCTGCCCGGTGGTCGCGGCATGGGAGAGCCAGTTCGCCTGATGGTCGATCTTCCCAACGATACCGGAATAACGGATCTTCTGGTCTGGCGTCCGGGGCAGAAGTATCTGGTCGCCTCGACCGCAGGCGACGGTTTCATCGTGCCTTCCGAGGAGCTGGTCGCCCAGACCCGCGCGGGCAAGGCGGTTCTGACGGTGCGCGAGGGGGTAAAGGCCGCAGTCTGCCGACCGGTCGCGGGCGACATGGTCGCGGTCGTGGGCGACAACCGCAAGATGCTGGTCTTCCCGCTGTCAGAGCTGCCCGAGATGGCCAGGGGCAAGGGTGTCCGGTTGCAGAAATACAAGGACGGCGGCCTGTCGGATGCGATCACCTTCGCGAAGGCCGACGGCTTGTCCTGGAAGGATCCTGCAGGCCGGACGCGCACCGAAACCGACCTTGCCGAATGGATGGGCGCCCGCGCCGGTGCCGGCAAGATGGCCCCGCGCGGCTTCCCGCGGGACAACCGCTTCACCTGAGGGTGCCGCCTCGGGCCTTTGCGATGGCTGCGGCATTGCCGAGGGGCTGTCCAGTCGAACGCCAAGACGAGTTCGACGTGGCCCGATCAGGCTTGAATTTCCCGCCCGCGCGGGCTAAGTCGCCGCGCGTGTAATCACGGGCCCCTTCCGGCCCGACCATGCAAGCGATCAGCACAAGGGCGGACATCGAGAATGGCGAAGGCAAAGTTTGAACGGACGAAACCGCAC
>NZ_SJZH01000010.1:0-145948 GCF_004959785.1 Tabrizicola sp. YIM 78059 | reverse complement strand
ATTTACGGAGACCACACACCAGCCGCAAGAGGGAAAAATGCGATTGTCGCAAAATTTTTGCGCAGGACTGAAACCATCACGAAATCTTGGGGTTGGCGCAAGATTGACCACAAGAAACCCCGCTGTTCGGCAATAATCTTGCCAGCGCGTCGCAGAAAACCGCAGTCAGACCGAGGCTGCCGCCCGTCGCGGGCTGCGCGGCACCAGCCGCAGCGCCAAAAGCAGCAGCGCAAGGCCCGCATAGGCGATCACTTCGGCCGTCCAGACCTTCGACAGCAGGACCAGATGCAGCACGCCAGCCAGAATCGCCACATAGCTGAGGCGGTGCAGACGCCCCCAGACAACCGGTCCAAGCCGCCGAATCGCGGAATCGGTCGAGGTCGCAGCCAACGGCAGCATGGCAAGGAACCCGACCATGCCCAGAATCACATAGGGCCGCTTCACCAGATCTGCCGCCATCTCGGCCCAGCGCAGGCCCATGTCCAGCCAGACCCAGGCCGCCAGATGCAGTGATACATGCACGAAGGCCAGAAGACCCAGCGCCCGACGGAAGCGGATCAGGTTCAGCCCGACCCGACGCAGGGGCGTGACCGCCAGCGAGGCCAGAAGGAATTGCAGGCCCAGTTCGCCCAGACGATGCTCGATCGCCTTGACCGGATCGACCCCAAGGCCCCCTCTGACCGCGGCCCAGACCAGAAACGCCAGCGGCAGGCAGCCAAGCCCATAGACGGCCCAGGTCGGCACCCGCCGCACCAGGGCATTCGCACGCTGCATCAGTAATCCACCGCCAGATCCTGCCCGGCGTAAAGCCCGGCCACCTCGGCCTCGTAGCCGTTGAACATCAGCGTGTCCTGCCGTCCGGCGAAAAGGCCCGCGCCTACCCTCCGTTCGCTGGCCTGGCTCCAGCGTGGGTGATCAACCTTCGGGTTCACGTTTGCATAGAAGCCGTATTCCTGCGGCTGCAACATGTTCCACGTCGTGGGCGGCATCCGGTCGGTCAGGCTGATCCGCACGATCGACTTGATCGACTTGAAGCCGTATTTCCACGGGACCACCAGCCGGATCGGTGCGCCGTTCTGCTTCGGCATCTCCTCGCCGTAAAGACCGGTGGCCAGGATTGTCAGCGGATGCATCGCCTCGTCCAGCCGCAGCCCCTCGCGGTAAGGCCAGTCGATGAAGCGCGAGGACTGGCCCGGCATCTCTTCGGGCCGGACCAGCGTTTCGAAGGCCACGAACTTCGCCCCCGGCTGGACGCCGACCCGGTTCAGAAGGCCCGCCAGCTCGAAGCCGATCCACGGAATCACCATCGACCAGGCCTCGACGCAGCGGAAACGGTAGATTCGTTCCTCCAGCGGCTGGCCCTTCACCACATCCGCCAGATCATAGGTGCCGGGGCGTTCCACCAGCCCGTCGATCACCACCGACCACGGGTCCGTGGTCAGCGCCCCGGCGTAACGCTTCGGGTCGTCCTTCCCGGTGCCGAATTCGTAAAAGTTGTTGTAGCTGGTGATCTCCTCGAAGGTATTCGGCGTGGCGTCCGTAGAATACCGGCTGGGTGCTGCCTTGATCCGCGCCAGCGCCGGGCCCGCCATCAGCGCAGCCCCCCCACCGGCAATGATCTGGCGGCGGTTCAGCCACAGCTGCTTCGGCGTGACATCAGACCAGGTCAGACGGCGCATTCCAGCCTCCTTCGCTTTCGCCAGACTTGCGTCGAAAGCGGCAAAAGGCAAAGCAATCCACGTCACAACCGCGGGACAGCGCTGAAACATCCACGGCTTTGCGCCTCACTTCGGATGACCTTTGTTCACATGGTTTTGACTTGCCCGGCAAAAGGTCGCCGGCTTAGCGCGCCGTTTTCAGCGGGCAAGTGTAACTCACGGATTCGTATGGGTGATCCGGCATGGCATCCCGATCATATACCGTTCTGCCAATGACGGCATACCGATCATAACGGGAGTGACACCACATGATCCGCAGAACCTTTCTTGCGCTGACCGCCGCCACCGCCCTGACCATGCCCGCCTTTGCGGACGGACATTCGAAGGACATCGTCGACACCGCCGTCGCGGCGGGCTCGTTCAACACCCTCGCCGCCGCGCTGACCGCTGCCGGCCTGGTCGAGACGCTGAAGGGTGAAGGCCCGTTCACCGTCTTCGCGCCGACCGACGCCGCCTTCGCCGCGCTGCCCGCCGGCACGGTGGAAGACCTCTTGAAGCCCGAGAACAAGGACAAGTTGGTTTCGATCCTCACCTACCACGTCGTCCCGGGCAAGGTCATGTCGACCGACCTGACCGAAGGCATGACCGCCGCGACCGTCCAGGGCGCGAACGTGACCATTACCCTCGAGGGCGGGCCGAAGGTGAACGGCGCCGTGATTTCCGGCCCGGATGTCGAGGCCTCGAACGGCGTGATCCACGTCATCGACTCGGTCATCCTGCCGCCCGAAGGCTGATTTGGCAGACATGGGGCTTACCCCCCGGGAACGGACACCGCACCCTTCGGGGTGCGGTTTTCATTTCCAGGGCCGGCGCCTTCGGGTATCGCTTGCAAGGAAAAGTCCCGGAGGATCCACCGATGACCGACCGCCTGACCCGCGCCCTTGCCCTGATCGACGCGGCAAACAGCGCCGACCCTACGGCCGAGGAAGGCCTGCCTGCCGCACTGCTTTACGGTCAGCGGATGAGCCGGGAACTCGCGCGCCTCTTTCCCGACGCCTCCGAAATCCTGCAAATCGCCGCCCGTGGCCAGCACATTGAACGCTGGCTGCTGCCCCGCGGGAACTATCCCGACGGGAAAGAGGGCTATCTTGCCTGGCGACGGGAACAGGCCCGCCGCCATGCCGACCGGGTCTCCGATCTCATGGCCAAGGCCGGGTATGGCCAGGACGAATGCGCTCGTGTCGGCGTCCTGTTGCGCAAGGAAGGCCTGAAACGCGACCCCGAGGTGCAGGCGCTTGAGGACGTGATCTGCTTCACCTTCCTGCGCTGGTATTTCCAGCCCTTCGCCGCCAGCCGCGACCCGGCGGAAGTGGCCCGGATCGTCACCCAGACGGCTCGCAAGATGTCGGCCGATGCCCGTGCCCGCGCTCTGGCCGAATTCACCCTGCCAGAGCAGCTTGCGGCCGCCTTCCGGGTGTGACCGCCCCAGCACTTGCGCCTTGGCAAATGCTTTCGGGGGTTGGAGCGGTGCCCCCCATTGCCCGAGCCGGTTGGCCGGAACGGCCAAGGGCGGGATTGCGGGCCTGCGCCCGCGAGGGCGCTCGATTTCTGTCCCGGGCCCGGACCCCGGGACAGACCCCCTATTACCGGCGTATGCTTCCCCTGATTTCCGGGCTGGGGCAAACCAATGGAAAAGGGCCGGTGCTCCCGCACCGGCCCTTCTCGTTCGACGTTTCCGAAGCGCCCTAGTGGACCACGGCCACGCTGGGCCGCTCGCGGCGGCTGGCCACCACGCGCTCGCCGATGATCAGACCCTCGGGCCCTGCGGTCACGCGGATCGTCGAGCCGTCCATGACCTCGCCAGCCAGCAGCATCTCGGCCAGCGGGTCCTGCAGCTGGCGCTGGATCACCCGCTTCAGGGGCCGCGCGCCGAAGACCGGATCGTAGCCCTCGTCCGCCAGCCAGGCCTTGGCATCGGCATCCAGGTCCAGCGTGATCTTGCGCGCGGCAAGACGCTGTTCCAGCCGCTTCAGCTGGATCTCGACGATGCCGGCCATATCCGCCCGGTTCAGCCGGTCGAAGATGATCTGCTCGTCCAGACGGTTCAGGAACTCGGGGCGGAAATGCGCCCGGACTGCCTCCATTACCTCGGCCTTGGCCGCGCTGGAATCGGCGCCTTCCGGCAGTTCCGACAGTGCCCGCGCACCGAGGTTCGAGGTCAGGATGATCAGCGTCTGCTTGAAGTCCACGACCCGGCCCTGGCCATCGGTCAGCCGCCCGTCGTCCAGAACCTGCAACAGCACGTTGAACACGTCCGGATGCGCCTTTTCCACCTCGTCGAACAGCACCACCTGATAGGGCCGGCGCCGCACCGCTTCGGTCAGCACGCCGCCCTCGTCATAGCCGACATAGCCGGGCGGAGCGCCGATCAGCCGGGCGACCGAGTGCTTCTCCATGAACTCCGACATGTCGATGCGCACCATCGCATTGTCGTCGTCGAAGAGATATTCGGCCAGCGCCTTGGTCAGCTCCGTCTTGCCGACGCCGGTCGGGCCAAGGAACAGGAAGCTGCCCAGCGGGCGGTTCTCGTCCGACAACCCCGCCCGCGCCCGGCGAACGGCACGGCTGACGGCCTCGACCGCTGCTTTCTGGCCGACCACGCGCTTGCCCAGCTCCTCTTCCATGCGGAGAAGCTTTTCCTTCTCGCCCTCCAGCATCTTCGAGGTCGGAATGCCCGTCCAGCGTTCCACGACTTCGGCGATCTGCTCGGGCCGAACGGTTTCCGACACCAGCATCTCGCCGTCGCGGCCCTCGGCCTCGGCCAGCTTCTTCTCCAGCTCGGGGATGCGGCCGTACTGCAGCTCGCCAGCCCTGGCGAAGTTACCCTCGCGCTTGGCCTGCTCCAGTTCCGCGCGCGCTTGGTCCAGCTGTTCCTTCAGGCTGCGCGCGGCTTCCAGGGTGTCGCGCTCGGCCTGCCACTTGGCGGTCAGCTCGGCCGACTGCTGCTGCAGCTCGGCCAGCTCCTTCTCCAGCTTCTCCAGCCGGTCCTTCGATGCCGCATCGTCCTCCTTCTTCAGGGCCTCGGCCTCGATCTGCAACTGCAGGATCTGCCGGTCCAGCGCGTCCAGCTCCTCGGGCTTGGAATCCACCTCCATCCGCAAGCGGCTGGCGGCCTCGTCCACCAGGTCGATGGCCTTGTCGGGCAGGAAGCGGTCGGTGATGTAGCGGTGGCTCAGCGTCGCCGCGGCAACCAGGGCCGAGTCGCTGATCTTAACCCCGTGGTGCAGCTCGTATTTCTCCTTGATGCCGCGCAGGATGCTGATCGTGTCCTCGACCGTTGGCTCCTCGACGAAGACCGGCTGGAAGCGGCGGGCAAGGGCTGCATCCTTCTCCACATGCTTGCGGTATTCGTCCAGCGTCGTTGCGCCGATGCAGTGCAGTTCCCCCCGCGCCAGCGCCGGCTTGATAAGGTTCGCCGCATCCATCGCGCCTTCGGACTTGCCCGCACCGACCAGGGTATGCATCTCGTCGATGAACAGGATGATCTCGCCGGCGGCAGCCTCGATCTCCTTCAGGATGGCCTTCAGCCGCTCCTCGAATTCGCCGCGATACTTGGCCCCGGCGATCAGAGCGCCCATGTCCAGCGCCATCAGCCGCTTGTTCTTCAGGCTTTCCGGCACGTCGCCATTGACAATACGAAGCGCAAGACCTTCCGCGATCGCGGTCTTGCCGACGCCGGGCTCGCCGATGAGCACCGGGTTGTTCTTGGTGCGCCGCGACAGCACCTGCATCGCGCGGCGGATCTCCTCGTCGCGGCCGATGATCGGGTCGATCTTGCCGTCCCGCGCCTGTTCCGTCAGGTCGCGGGCATATTTCTTCAGGGCCTCCATCGTGTCTTCCGACGAGGCGCTGTCCGCCGTGCGGCCCTTGCGGATGTCGTTGATCGCGGCGTTCAGCCCCTGGGCCGTCACCGCCCCCGCGGTCAGCGCGTCCTTCGCGCGCGTGTTTACCAGCGCCAGCGCCGTCAACAGGCGTTCCACCGGAACGAAACTGTCACCCGCCTTCTTGGCGACCTGCTCGGCCTCGTCCAGCACGCGCACGAGGCTCGGGTCGATATAGGTCTGCCCGTCGCCACCCGAAACCTTGGGTAGCTTGGCGATTGCGGCATTGATCGCCTCGTTCACCCGCTCGGGGCTGCCCCCGGCGCGGCGGATCAGGTTGGCGGCCAGCCCCTGGTCATCGTCCATCAGGGCCTTCAGCAGGTGATCGGGCAGCACACGCTGGTGGCTTTCCCGCATCGCGATGGTCTGGGCGGCCTGAAGGAAACCGCGCGACCGCTCCGTGAATTTCTCCAAATTCATCGGCAATTCTCCTCTCATGAAGCGCCCTGACGGCGGTGCCCGGATCTCCAGCGCATCGCAAAGGGCCTTGGGCCACAGGTGGGCGCGGTCCACGGGCTTTGCAATCCCCGTCGGCAGAAAAACCGCCATCGGCAGCTTCCCGCCCCGTCGGCAGGTTCGGCCTTTCTCCGCCGACCCCGAAAGCCCTGCTGCGCCGGTCCCCGCGCATGCCCGGCACCCTGTCGGATCGCGCCTTGCATCCCGCAGGACAACCCCGCCTTCTGGACCTCGCCCAAGGAAGGCATGGCCCATGACTGACGCGAAACTTCCCCTGATCCACAAGGCCCCGGTCGAGGGCCTGACAGTCCATGTCGCCCGCACGGGCCTGTCGATCGGCGATCCTGCCTGGCTCGACCGGCTGGCAGACGGCCGGATCGGCGTCTTCGCCCGGGTTCGCCAGCCACTACTTGGCGTGATTCCGCGTCAGCGCCCGGTCTGCCTGGGCCATCTCGGCCCTGTCGCGGAAGAGATCGTGACCCCTTCGATTGCCCATGGCGATGACCTGCGGGTGCGGATCATCGACCTTGTGCCCGAGCATCTGGCGAACGGCTACCCAGCCGAGGTCTATGTCTCGGTCTGGGGGGACCCGCGCCATCTTCATCCGGTTCTGCGACCCTTCCTGCCCGAAGACGCAGATGATATCCCGCCCCCGATCTTCAAGGCTTCCCGGGGGGCCGGTCCATCGCAAGGAAACGGCCTGGGGTAAGCAACCTTCCGGGTTTTCGCAGTCGCCAATCGGCCCGGTCCGATCTGCGGTCCCGGGCGGCTCGGGGCAGGATCACATCCGTTGTCCAGATGCCTCGTCGAACAGATGTGCCTGCCTGGGTGACCAGGTCAGTCGGATGACCTGACCGGGGCGGAAGTCATGCCGTTCATTGAATACCGCGCAAAGCGGCATCCCTGCGACCTTGGCATAGACCTGGATGTTCGCGCCCGTCGGTTCCACCACCTCGACCTCGGCCGCCAGCCCATTGTCATCGTCCGACAGGGCCAGATGTTCGGGCCGGATGCCGAAGACCACCTTGCGGCCGGCCGCGACCTGAGGGGCCGCAGCTACCGGCAGACGACTGCCGTCTGCAAGCGTGACAGCGCCCTGCTCCAGCGTGCCCCGCAGGAAGTTCATCGAAGGCGAACCGATGAAATCGGCCACAAACAGGTTGGCCGGGGTATCATACAGTTCCAGCGGTGTCCCGATCTGTTCGATCCGGCCCGCGTTCATTACCACGATCCGGTCGGCCATCGTCATCGCCTCGATCTGATCGTGCGTCACATAGACCGAGGTCGTTTGCAGCCGCTGGTGCAACGCCTTGATCTCGGTGCGCATGACCACGCGCAGCTTGGCGTCCAGGTTCGACAGCGGCTCGTCGAACAGGAACACCTGCGCGTCACGCACCAGTGCCCGGCCCATTGCCACGCGCTGGCGCTGACCGCCCGAAAGCTGCCGGGGCGAACGGTCGAGGAACTTGGACAGGTTCAGGATATCGGCCGCCTCGCGCACCTTGCGGTCGATCACGTCCTTTGCCGTCCGCTTCAGGCGAAGGCTGAAGCTCATGTTCTCGTAGACCGACATGTGCGGATAAAGCGCATAGTTCTGGAACACCATCGCGATGTCGCGGGCCTTGGCCGGCACGTCGTTGACCACACGGTCACCGATCAGGATATCGCCCGACGAGATCGTCTCCAGCCCGGCGATCATGCGCAGCAGCGTGGATTTCCCGCAGCCCGAGGGACCGACCAGCACGACGAATTCCCGATCGCGGATCTCGAGGTCGATCCCGTGCAGCACGGGCAGCGCGCCGTACCTCTTCGTGACCCCGCGGATGGTGACAGAGGACATCTTTCAACCCTTGTGAAGCAGTCTGGTCATTTGACGGCACCCAGCGCCATGCCCCGGATGAGGTAGCGCTGCAGCCATGAGAACACGATGGCAACCGGAACGGTGGCCAGTACGGTCGCGGCCATGACATGGTGCCATTCGACCTGGTACCGCCCGGCGACCTGCGCATAGATCTGCACCGGCAGGGTAAAGTCCTCGGACGAGCGCATCATCGTCAGCGCCAGCACGAATTCGTTCCAGCTGTTGATGAAGGTGAAGATCGCCGTCACGACCACCGCCGGCACGGCCAGCGGCAGGAAGATGCGTACCAGGCTGGTCAGATGACTGGCCCCATCCATCCAGGCTGCTTCCTCGAGGTCGCGCGGGATCGAATTGAAGTAGCTTTGCAGCATCCAGATGGTGAAAGCCATGTTGAACGCCGCATAGGTCAGCACCAGCGAGTTCAGGTCGTTCACCAGCCCCAACGCCATCATCAGCCGGAACAGGCCCAGCACAAGCACGATGGGCGACATCATCTGCGTCATCAGCAGGAAGGTGCGATAGGCCCCCTTGCCGGCAAAGCGGTAGCGCGACATGGCATAGGCCGCCGGAATCGACAGCAAAAGCGCGACCGCCGTTGCCGCGATGCTGACATAAAGGCTGTTCAGGAGCGCCCCACCGAAGTTGGTCTTGACCCACATTTCCGAGAAGTTCTCCCAGCGGAATTCGCTGAAGCCCCAGGTCGGGGGATAGACAAACAGCTCTTCGCGGGGGCGTACGGCGGTGACGAACATGACGCCGAACGGAAACAGGATCACCACGACTAGCGGCGACAGGATTGCCCAGTAGATCAGGCTGCGGGTCAGCTTGCTGGTCATGCGTCGACCTCCTCTTCCGGGGCGGCATCATCGCGGTCGTTCCGGCTGACCAGGGCGACATACAACATGGTGAAGGCAAGCAGGACCAGGAACATCACCAGCGAGATCGCCGCCGCCTTGCCCAGCTGCCCGAAGCGGAAGGCCAGCTTGTAAAGGTAAGTCACCAGGATGTCGGTGCCATTGGCCGGTCCGCCTTCGGTCATGACCCAGATGATCGGCAGCGAGTTGAAGACGTAGATCACGTTCAGCACGATCGCGATGTTGATGAAGGGCTTCATCAGGGGCAACGTGATGTGGCGGAACTGGTCCCAGCCCGACGCGCCATCCACCACTGCGGCCTCGTAGGCGTCCTGCGGCATCGAGGACAGCCCTCCCAGAAGGATGGTCGTCGTGAAGGGGATCGAGACAAGGATTCCCACCAGGATTTCCACCACAAAGGCGGTATTGGCGGTCGCCAGCCATTCGATCGGCTGATCGATGATGCCCGCATTCATCAGCGTCGCGTTCAGCAGGCCCGCGCGCCCGTTCAGCGCCCAGCGCCAGACCACCGCCGTCATCGTCAGCGAAATCGCCCAGGGCAGCATGATAATGACGCGAGCCAGACCCCGTCCGTAGAAATCGTCGTTCAGGATCATTGCCACCGGCATCGAGATCACGAGTGTTCCGCCCACGACCGCGACCGTCCAGATCCCGGTGCGCCAGAGCGACCCCCAGAACAGCGGGTCGGCAAAGACCTCTGCATAATTGGCACCGCCGTTGAAGCCTGTCAGCTTGCCGAAACGGCTGACGTCCTGCATCGAGGTCCAGGCCAGGTCGATGATCGGATAGCCGATGATGGTGATCGCCAGCAGCAGACCCGGCAGGATCATCATCAGTGGCACGGCTTTCTGGATGCGGTTCGCCATCGCTCCTCACGCCCCGCAACAGTCAGGGCACCCATTCGACTGAGACATGGCAAGAGCGGCACAAGGCCGCTCTTGCCGTTTTCGGGCTCAGAGACCGCGGATCTTGTTGATCTCGGCCGCAGCCGCCTTCAGCCCTTCTTCCGGGGACACCTGGCCCAGATAGATCCGCTGCAGCGTGCGCACGGTCACGTCGGCGATCTCTTCCCAGTTGGCGATGGTCGGCGCGAACTTGGCATAGGGCAGGCCTGCGGCAAAGCCGGCCACATCCGGATCTTCGGTGAAGTGGGGCAGCGCCGCCACGTTCTTCGTCACGGGCAGGAAGCCCTCGCCCATGTCGAACTTTTCGCGCCATTCATCCTTGTAGGCGAACTCGATGAACTTCCAGGCGGCCTCCTTCGCATCGGAATCCGCAAACATCATCAGCGTGTCGGTCACGCCATAGGTCGCCTTGGCCTTGCCTTCCGGGAAGGGCATGATGCGATACTTGAGGTTCGGCGCCTCGGCCTTGATCTGCGGGATCAGCATCGGGAAGGTGAAGATCGTGCCGACCTTGCCCTGCTTGAACAGGTTGAACACGTCCTCGCGGGTATAGTTGGTAGGCGAGGGCTGGGTCAGGCCTTCATCGATCATCTTCTTGTAAAGCGTCGCCGCCTCAAGCGCCTCGGGGCTGTCGAGCCCGCTGGTTCCGTCGGGCTTCAGGATGTCGCCGCCGTGCGTCCAGAGCGCATAGTAGAAGTAGGCGTCGGTCTCGATTTCCTTGCCCTGCAGGCCGAAAGCAAAGGTTTCCGGCAGCGCCGCGATCTTCTTGGAGGCCTCGTAGAGCTCATCCCAGGTCGTGGGCGGGGTGGCACCAGCCTGATCGTACAGATCCATGTTGATCATCATGGCCCGGGCCGAGGCCGCCACCGGCAGGCCCATGGTCTTCCCGTCGATCACGCCGGGCGCCATGAAGGTGTCGATGAACGTATCCTTGAACTCCGGCGTCAGATAGCCGTCGATCGGCTCGGCCACACCCTGCGAGGCGAAGTCAAGCAGCCACCTTGTCCCGATGATCGAGATGTCGGGCGCGCTGCCGCCGGCCACGTCGGTGGTCAGGCGCTGCAGCAGGGTATCCCACGGCACGACCTCGATGTTGATCCTGATGTCGGGGTTCTCGGCCTGGAAGGCGTTGGCCACTTCCTGGAAATAGGGGCCGGTCTTCGAGCTGTATTCGGCGACAGTGAAATCGACGACGGTTTCAGCCAGGGCCGCCGGCACGAAGCCGAGGATGCCAAGACTGAGCGCCAGGGTCGCCGTGGACGTCCGGAACAGATGGGTCATTGGGAGGTCTCTCCTGCTGGGTTTACGGTGGTCGCTTCTCTTCAGAACCGGCTTCTTGCGGCCGTTCTTGATGGCTTCACTGTGCAGGCTATGCCGCCTCAAACGAAATTGAATAATCGCATGGGGGTATGTGGTCCCTGCATAATATTGGAAATCAAGGGGTTTCTGCCCTCCGGCCTGAAAGGCAAAGGCGCCCGACCTTGCGGCCGGACGCCCCCAATCCCGCCCGCTTCCCGGCGCGGCTCAGCCGTTCGGCCCCTGCCAGTCATACTCCGGCTCGTAGCCAAGGATCCGACGCGCCTTGTCGATCGACAGCAGCGTGGCCCGCCCGGCGACGGCCGCGCGCATCGGGACGTTGGGGAAGACCTCGGCCATCAGATCCGCACTGTCGCGGGTCATGACCGTATTGGAATTGGCGATGATGAAATGGTCCGCCCCTTCCATGTCGACATGCAGCGCCCGGCGCACCGCCTGCGCGGCATCGCGTGCGTCGATGTAGCCCCAGAGGTTCCATTCGCGGAACCGCGGATTGTCCTGCCAGCCGGCAAAGCGGGCATAGTCATGCGGCTCCATCACGTTGGACAGGCGCAGGCCGATAAAGGTCGTCCCGGGGTTCCAGCGCGCCATCTGCCGCGCCATCTCTTCCGCCAGATCCTTGGACAGCGAATAGGCACTTTCGGGGCGCATCGGATGGTCCTCGTCCACCGGCGCATAGGCGGGCGGGTTCGCCGGACCAAAGGGCAGGCCAAGCGTCGTCTCGGACGAGGCCCAGACGATGCGCCGGACCCCCGCACGCAGTGCCGCGTCAAAGACGTTGTAGGTGGACACGACATTGCTGCGGAACGTCAGTTCCTCGGGCGTGGTGTCCGGGACGGGGATCGCCGCCAGATGCACGACCGCATCGGGCGTCCGGAACTGACGGAACGGATGGTCCTTGCCGCCCGTCCACTGCATCGCGTCCATGACCTGCCCGAAATCGGTCAGATCCGCCTTCAGCAGCGGGCAGACCGGATCGGGGGATGCCGCCATGTCCACGTTCAGCACCGTGTAGCCGCGTTCGACCAGATGCCGGCAGACCGCCCGGCCCGCCTTCCCGCTGCCGCCGGTGACGACGATGTTCTTCATTCTGCGGTCCTCCCTGCAAGTTGGCCATCGCTCAAGCAGAACCGTTCCGGCTGCTCCCCAGCGCGTCCGTCGCGGTTCGCGAGCGATGGGCCTTCCTGACAGTAACCCGACCGTAGGGCACAGGCGAATGCGTTTACCGAATGCCGTCATACCGGCATGGCATTGGTTGCGCGCAGCACAGGCGCCTAATCTGGCGACAGAGACGGGGGCTGCCCCGCACGGCAGTCTGCGCTGAACCGCAGGCAGAGGAGGGCGCGCCATGCTGCGCGGCATGTTCGTCTATCCCTGGGATCTTCAGGACGAAGGCACCGCCGAGGTCGCCGCACGGCTGACCGGTGCCGGGCTGAACGCCGTGTCGGTGGCGACCGCCTATCACGCCGGCAAGTTCCTGCGACCCCATTCCCCCCATGGGCGCGTCATCTTTCCCCAGGACGGGACCGTGTATTTCCGGCCCGATCCGTCGCGCTACGGCCGGCTGCAACCGCTGGCCGCAAGTCTGGTTGATGAGCATGATGCCCTGGCCGACCTGACCCGCGCTGCCCCCGACCTTCATGTGACCGCCTGGACCGTGGGCCTGCACAATTCGCGACTGGGCTCCCTGCATCCCGACCTGGCCTGCCAGACACCATTCGGCGATGTGCTGGTGAACGCCCTCTGCCCCTCGCAACCCGAGGTGCGTCATTACCTGACTGCCCTATGCCTTGACACGGCAGCCCAGCCGGGCGTGCGCGAGATCGCGATCGAAACACCTGGCTTCCAGACCTATCGGCATGGCCACCATCACGAATTCGAACTGATCGAACTGACGCCCGCGGCTGAAACGCTGCTGGGCATGTGCTTCTGCCCGGCCTGCCTTGCCCGCGCACGCCAGGCCGGAATTGACGGTCAGGCACTTGCGGCGCAGTCGCGCAACGCGCTGGATGCCTTCCTTGCCGATGACGCCGCGCCCCTGCCGGACCTGCCTTCGGATACGGACTGGGCCGCCTTCCTGGCCATGCGCGCCGACACCGTGACCAGCCTGATCACCGAGATCCGCGCCGCCCTGCCCCGTGACATCGGCCTGTCCGCGATCCCCTCGACCCAGACCCCGAACAGCCTGGCCTGGCGCGAAGGCAGTGATCTTGCTGCCCTGGCCAGCGCGGCGGACAGGCTTGAGGTGACGGCCTACCAGCGTGGGCCGGAAGCCATCGCCGAAGACATGGCCGAGGTTCGCGCCACTGCCGGCCCGAAGGCCCGCCTTGGCTTCATCCTGCGTCCAACCTGGCCGCATGTCACCGGCGCGCCCGAGCTTGCCTCCTGCATCGCGGCCGCCCGCGCCGCCGGGGCGGACCGGATCTCCTTCTACAACTACGGGCACATGCGCCTCCGGTCTCTCGACTGGATTGCCGCGGCCCTGTGACATCCCGACCGGAGGACACCTTGCCCAGACATGACCAGACAATCGCCCTTGTGACCGGTGCCGCCCATGGCATCGGCCGCGCCATCGCCCGGCATCTCTCGCGCGAGGGGGCCTCGGTCGCGGTGATCGATCTTGATGCCGAAGGCGTGGCCGAAACCGCGCGTCTCGTCCAGGACGAAGGCGGCCGCGCCTTTGCCACCGGCGCCGACATCACGGACATGGACGTGCTGACTGCCGCCATCGATGCCTGCGAAGCAGCGCTGGGTCCGATCACGCTACTGGTCAACAATGCGGCCTTTACCGATGCCGGCAATCTGGCCGGGATCGGTCTGGAATCATGGCACAGGGAAATCGACGTCAACCTGAACGGAACCTACCATTGCCTGCGCGCGGTCCTGCCGCGGATGCAGGCCCGCGGCGGCGGGGCCGTGGTCAACATCTCTTCGGTCAACGCGGTGCGCTACTTCGGCAACCCGGCCTACAGTGCCGCCAAGGCGGGCCTGATCAATCTGACGCAATCTGTAGCTTCGGAATACGGCCGCCACGGCATCCGCTGCAACGCAGTCCTGCCCGGCTCGGTGCGCACTGACAACATCACCTGGACGATCCGCCAGCAGAAGGATCCGCAGATCTTCCAGAAACTTGCCCGCTGGTATCCCATGGGCCGCGTGGCCGAGCCCGAGGACATCGCCAAGGCCGTCTCGTTCCTTGGCTCGGACGAGGCAGGTTACATCACCGGCGTATCGCTTCCGGTGGATGGCGGGCTGCTTGCCGGGATGAACGTGATGATCAGCGAATTCATCCTCGAATAGCAGTAGGAAACCCAGGCATGCTCATCATCTCGGAATCCCTTGCCCAGTCACTGGTCAGCGTCGAGGACGCGATCGAGGCCGTCGCCAGCGTCTTTTCCGCCATGGCACGGGGCGAGGCCCGCAACTACCCCGTCGTGCGCGAAGTGGTGGGCCATGCCGATGCGGTCTTTGGCGTGAAGGCAGGCGGCGATATCTCGGCTCCGTTCCTTGGCCTCAAGGCGGGTGGATACTGGCCGCACAACCTTGGCCGGGGGCTGACGAACCACCAGTCCTCGACCCTGCTGTTCGATCCGGAAACCGGCCGGGCAACGGCCCTGGTCAGCGCGAACTACCTGACCGGCATCCGCACGGGCGCCGCATCGGCGCTGGCCACCCGCAGCCTTGCGCGGAAGGATGCCTCCGTCTTGGGCATCATCGGCACCGGCGGACAGTCTCTGCACCAGCTTCGTGCCACGGTGGCGGTGCGACGGATCGACCGCGTCCACGCCTGGGACATGCAGCCCGAAAGCGCAGCGCGCTTCGCAAGGGTCGTGCAGGAGATGGGGTTCGACTGCGTGGCCGAAAGTACCCCGGAAGCCGTCGCCCGCGCGGCCGAGATCATCGTGACGGTCACGCCTTCGCAAAAGCCGATCCTCATGCGCGACTGGATCCGCCCCGGCACCCATATCAGCGCAATGGGTGCCGATACGCGGGGCAAGCAGGAGCTGGATCCCGCGCTGTTCGGCGCGGCGCGGGTCTTTGTGGATGAGGCCTCGCAAGCGGTGAGCATCGGCGAATGCCAGCATGCCCATGCCGCAGGGCTGATCCGCGCGGCTGACCTTGTGCCCCTTGGCCAGGTCCTGACCGGAGCAGCCCGGGGCAGAACATCGCAAGAGGACATCACCCTCTTCGACGGCACCGGGGTTGCATTGCAGGATCTGGTGGTGGCCGATCTGGCAGCAAGGCGCGCACGCGACTCCGGCCGGGGAACCGAGGTTGCCTACTGAATTACCGCTGTCGCGCCTTCCTCCCGCGCGGCAGCAAGAAAGCCCCGCCTGCCCGGCAGGGAGGCGGGGCTTTCGGATGCGGCAGGGCCTGCATCAATCCTGCGGGGGCGTCCAGTCCACCTCGGCGTCGATCGGGAACACCGGACGTGGCATCCTGCGGAAGTCGAACCGCGTGAGAACCGGCGAAGTCAGACCCGGCACATCCACCTCGATCACCTGATCCGGGCCAAAGAATTCGTCGAAGCCCGCGCGGAAATGCCCGCGCGACTTGACCACCACCGCCCGGGCTGCCCTGATGTCCAGCCCCATCATCTCCAGGAAGATCGGATCGGCGCATTGCGTCCTGATCGAGATGACTACCACCTGGATTCCGCCCAGATCCAGCAGCACCGAAAGGCCAAGGTTCATCCGCCGACCGGCATAGAACCCGCGCCGGCCGACGCAATCGCCATCCCGGATGGAAACCACCCGGGCATCCGCCTCGAACCGTTGCGAGAATTCGTCCGGCGGCACCCGGTTGAACACCGCCCGGAACCGCGCGCCCTGCCCAAGCCTTGCGGCCTCCTGCGCAAGGGCCGGATCGTTGATGACACCGACGATCACGCCGGTAGCCCCCGCCTTGTAAAGGGCCTCGAGAATCCACATCGTGTTGCCATTGCCGCCGCCGCCCGGGTTGTCGGACACATCGGCCAGGATAACCGCCGGCAACGAGGGATCCGCCCCCACCTCAAGCACCTTGCGCACGGTTTCATCCAGCGATGTCAGGTGCGGCACGAACCGCTTGTGCTGGCTCCAGGCATGGCGGGCGATCGCATTGGCGACCCGACGTGCGCTGCCATCGCGCTCGCGCGCCGTCACGATGATCGCCAGACCGTTCTTCGGTGTGTCGCTGTAGGCAAATCCCCCCAGAATCGAGACGTTGGCAATCCTGTCATCCCGCAGCGACTGGCCGAAACGCATGATGTCAGCATAGGGCCCGGCCTCGGTCAGCAGCGTCACGGTCGGCGGCACCAGCGGCAGGCGGACAAAGGCCACTTCGGGCTTCATGCCCGCGAAAAGCTCGTGCAGGATCGACGCCGCGTCGCGCCCCCGATCCAGCATGTCGACATGGGGGTTCGTCTGATAGGCCACGATGGCATCCACGCTTTCCACCATCCGCTCGGACACGTTGCCATGCAGGTCCAGCGTTGCCACCACCGGCACCTCCGGCCCGACGATCTGGCGCACGGCAGCGAAGATTTCCCCGTCTGGATCGGCATTCTCGGTCGTGATCATCGCGCCATGGTTCGAGATGTAGACCGCATCCACCGGCAGCGCCGCTGTCAGCCGGGTGCGGATTTCCTGAATCGCCGTCTCGAAGAAGGCATGGTCCATCGGCCCGCCCGCTTCGACCAGGCCGACAAGGATCGGCACCGGCTGCCAGTTCCCTCGGCTGTCCATCTCGGCCCGGAAACCCCGGATCTCGGTTGGCAGCTTGGGTTCCAGGCTGTACAGATCCTCAAGGATCTCGTCGCCGACCAGATAGACCCGCTTCACAAAATCGTCTTCACCGATGACCGGGGCGAAGCGGTTGCTTTCGAGCATGAGCCCGAGAATGGCAACTCGGCGGGGCGCGTTTCTTGTCATTTCGTCTTTCCCGGTCCAGTTCGCTTGGGTGAACGATAGTCCGATCCGCGCCTGGCCGGCCAATGCAAGGAAGGTCTAGACCAATGCGCCGCCGGCATGAAGGCCGGTCGGAATGCGTTTGCGGCATGGCATGATCGGCTTTTGGCATTCGCCACCCGCCCCATGCCGGTAAATACTCGTGCCAAAGGCGGCGGGTTCCGCCCGGGCAGGAGCAGGACGTATGGCACAGCAGGTTCGGCCCTACTGGCAGAACTATATCGACGGGGCCTGGGTCGACGGGGGCGACGGCACGCGGATCACCGTTACCGACCCCGCGCTGGACGAACCCATCGCTGAAGTTGCGCGCGCAACTGCAGCCGACATCGACCGAGCCGTTGCTGCCGCCCGGCGCTGCTTTGACAGCCGCGTCCTGCGCGACCTGCGCCCGCACCGGCGCGGCGACCTGATGATCGAGGTCGCCCGCCACCTGGGCGACATGGCCGACGAGATCGCCCTGGTCGAATGCCGCGACAACGGCAAGACCCTGGCGGCAGGCCGGGCCGAGGTTGCCCTGACCCAGCGGTATCTGAACTATTACGCCGGCCTCGCCGACAAGCTGGAAGGCCGGCAGATCCCGCTTGGCGCTGGCTACATCGATTACACGACGCATGAACCCTATGGGGTGTCCGCCCAGATCGTTCCCTGGAACGGCCCCCTGCCTGTCGGTGCGCGCTCGGTCGCCTGCGCCATCGTCACCGGCAATACCGTCGTGCTGAAGTCGCCCGAGGACTCTCCGCTAAGTCTTTTCCTCCTGGCGGAAGCCTGCCATCGGGCCGGCGTTCCGGCGGGTGCGGTCAACATCGTCTGTGGCTACGGCCCGGAGGCAGGCGCCGCCCTGGTCAGCCATCACGATATCGACCACATCGTCTTCACCGGCTCTGTGGAAACGGGAAAGAGCGTCCTGCGCGCCGCGGCCGAGCGCGTGATCCCCTGCGTCATGGAACTTGGCGGCAAGTCGGGTGCCATCGTCCATGCCGACGCCGATCTGGAAAGAACCGCAGCCTCGGCCACCCGCGGGATATTTCATCACGCGGGCCAGATCTGCTCGGCCGGGGCGCGGTTGATCGTGCACCGCTCCATCCACGACGAACTTGTGGATCGCATCGCCGCGCGGGCCCGCGCCCTGAAGGTCGGGCCGGGGATCGACGGCTGTGACATGGGCCCCCTGATCAACGCGCGCCAGCTGGACAGGGTCGAGGCGCTCTGCCGCGCCGGCGTGGCGGAAGGCGCGACGCTGGTCCTGGGCGGCGCGCGGGTGCCGGGCCTGAGGGGCCACTTCATGGCGCCGACGATCTTCACGGGCGTCCGCCCGGACATGCGCATCGCGCAGGAGGAATTCTTCGGCCCGGTTCTGGTCGTCCTGCCGTTCGATACGCCCGAAGAGGCGGTCGCTATCGCCAACGGCACGGATTATGGCCTTGCCGCCGGCGTCTACACCCGTGACCTTCGGCTGGCGCACTGGACGGCCGATCGCCTGGTCGCCGGCCAGGTCTATGTCAACGAATGGTGGGCTGGCGGGGTGGAAACGCCGTTCGGCGGCATGAAACGTTCCGGCTATGGCCGGGAAAAGGGTCAAGAGGCGCTTCTGGGCTATGTCCAGACCAAGAATGTCGGCATCCGCTACTGATGCCACTGGGAGAGATTGATGTATGACCTTCTGCTGAAGGGTGGCCGGGTGATCGACCCAGATCAGGGCCTTGATGCCGTGACGGACGTGGCCTTCCTTGGGGGAAAGGTCGCCGCCATCGGCCCCGATCTGGGTCAGGGTGCGCGCGAGGTCCGAAAGGTCGCGGGGCGCATCGTCACGCCGGGGCTGATCGACATGCACAGTCATGTCTACTGGGGCGGCACCTCGCTTGGCGTCGATGCCGAAACCATCGCCAGACGCAGCGGCACCACCACCTTCGTCGATGCCGGCAGCGCCGGGGCGGGCAACTTCGCGGGCCTGCGCAAGTTCATCGTCGAACCTGCCGCACCGCGTATCCTGGCCTATCTCAACATTTCCTTCCCCGGCATTTTCGCCTTCTCGAAGAACGTGATGATGGGCGAATGCGAAGATCTGCGCCTTCTGGACAGCCGCGAATGCCTGGCGCTGGCCGAAAGGAACCTGGACCTTATCGTGGGCATCAAGGCACGGGTCGGCGCGCGGGCCGGCGGCAGTTCCGGTCTGGCGCCGCTGCTTCTGGCCATCGAGGTGGCCGAAGAACTAGACCTGCCCGTCATGGCGCATATCGACTTTCCCCCGCCCGGCCGGAAAGAGGTGCTTGAGGCGCTGCGTCCCGGCGACGTGCTGACCCATTGCTTCCGTCCCTTCCCCAACGCGCCCGTAACCCGTGGCAGCCGGATCCGCGAAGACATCCTTGAAGCCCGCCGCCGTGGCATCATCTTCGACATCGGCCACGGCTTCGGCGGCTTTTCCTTCAAGTCCGCCCGCCCCATGCTGGCCGAAGGCATCCTGCCCGACGTCATCTCGTCGGACGTGCACGTGCTGTGCTGCGACGGCCCGGCCTTCGACGTTCTTGCGGTCATGTCCAAGTTCATGGCGCTGGGCATGTCGCTGACCGAGGTGATCCGCGCCACCACACAGAACCCTGCCCGCGCCCTGCGTCGTCCGGAACTGGGCTCGCTGCGACCGGGAACGCCCGGCGATGCGACGATCCTGGAACTGGCCGAAGGCCGGTTCGAACATGTCGATGTCTCGGGCGAGGTGATCGTGGCTGAAACCGGCCTGGTCAGCCGCGGGATGGTGCTGCGCGGCAAGTGGTGGGCCGAGGGCGGGGAGGGCTGAGCCCCCGCCCCCCGTTCACAGGCAGGTATATCCGCCGTCTATCACCAGACCCGCGCCCGTCATGTAGCGCGCGGCATCGCTGGCCAGATAGACCGCCAGCGTGCCCAGATCCTCGGGATCGCCCAGCTTCCCCATGGGGATCGTCTGGACATAGCCCTCGATGATGGCTGGGTTCTTCTCGGCCCAGATGCGGTTCGGCTCGGTCGCGAAGATGCCGGGACAGATGGCATTCACGGTGATGCCGTGCCTTGCCCAGTCCACCGCCAGCGACCGCGTCAGCATCAGCACACCGGCCTTGGCTGCCTCGTAATGCCTGCCCTGGATATTGCGCCCGGCCACCATCGCGTTGATCGAGGCCAGGTTGATGATCCGCCCGCCCGTGCCGCGCCGGATCATCGCTCCGCCCATGTGCTTGCAGCACAGGAAGGTCGAGGTCAGGTTCAGGTCCAGAAGCTGGTGCCACTGCTGCAGCTCCATTTCCTCCAGCCCGATGTTGACCCGGCGGCCGCCGATGTTGTTGACGAGGATGTCGAAACACCCCGCCCGGTCCAGGGCGGCGGTGCAGGCGGCCTCGCAGGTTGCGGGGTCAGCCATGTCGGCGACGATCGTCGTGACCTTCCGGCCCAGCGCCCGGATGTCTGCCGCCGTCCGCGCCAGACTGTCCGCAGTTCGGGCTGCCATGGTGATGTCGGCCCCCGCCTCGGCCAGGCCAAGGGCGATCTCGCGTCCAAGGCCCCGGCTTCCACCCGTTATGAATGCAGTCTTGCCGTCCAGACGAAGGCGATCGAAGACGCCCATTTCAGTGCTCCCGTTGCGTGGTGACGAATGCGGTCCGGCTGATCACCAGCCGTTGGCGCGCGGCCAGTAATCCGCGACGCGCCGCGGGTCGGCCGGGTCAAGCACGCGGTAGCCATCATACATGGCCGCCGTCATGCAGACATGGTTGGGCAGTACGCGCACACGTGTGCCGACTTGCAGCTGGTCAAAGGGGAAGGGGCCGTCGCAGACCAGCATCCCGTGTTCCTGATAGACATGACCGACGCGCACACGCCCGATACGGTGCGAACAGGTTTCGTCCATGATCATGCCGAAACCCACATCCTCGGGCAGCCCCGGGGCGCCTGTGCTGCGGTCCTTTGACAGTGCCAGCGCGCCCGCATCGATCAGCGCCGCGTTCAGGTCGGGCCGGTGGCCGATCACGGTTGCCAGCACGGAAACCGCTATGTCGTCCAGCGCGTGCGATCCGATCTCGTGCTGAAAGACATCCCCGAACAGGTAGACGCCGCAGCGCATCTCGGTCAGCCCTTCATGCGACAGACCGTGCGTCGCCGTGGGGGTCGAGCCGACGCTGACCACAGGGCAAGCCAGACCGGCCGCACGTAGCTGCGCAGCGGCGGTCACGGCGGTCAGCCGCTCTTGCTCGGCGACATCCTGCAAGGCCTGAAGACTGCGGCACTGATACGAATTGCCGGCATGGGTCAGCACACCTCCCAGCCGCGTGCCTGGCAGATCGTGCAGCGCCCGGCCCAGTTCCACGATCGCCTCGCTTCCGGCGGCAAGGCCTCCGCGACGCTCGCCGGAATCAAGCTCGATCATCAGTTCTGCCACGACGCCCTCGGCGACGGCGGCCCGGCTGATCGCCTCGGCCAGGGCCAGACTATCGGTGATCCCGCTTACGCGCACCCCGCGCCGGATCAACCGGGCCATGCGGGGCAGTTTGTCGGGAACAAGACCCACGGCATAGATGATGTCGTCGATCCCGTGGTCTGCGAAATATTCCGCCTCCCTCAGGGTCGAGACGGTGACACCCCCGAAGTTCCCGGCCAGCGCGATGCGCGCCACATCAATGGATTTGGCCGTCTTCATGTGCGGTCGCAGCTGCACCCCGGTGCCGGCGAAACGCGCCGTCATCCGGGCAGCGTTGCGCTCCAGCCTACCCCGATCAAGGATCAGACAGGGGGTTTCAAGACTGGCAAGGGTGGTCATAACAGTCTCCGGGGCAGGATCTGCCCCGCATCCGATCGGGGCTACCCCCGAAAGCTAGACCGGCCACCGCCATGCTGGCCAATGCAAGCTGCGGCAGGCATCATGCCTGTGGTGCATCAACCCCAGTCGGTATCCTCGTCCCCCGGCAGCAGCGCCCAAAGCTCCTCGGCCATTTCGGGAAGGGGATCGCGCGACCGGATCACCCGCACGTCCACCGGAATGTTCCAGCGTTCATCTCCCGCCCGCACCAGCGAACCCTCGGCAAATTCGCGCGTCAGATGGCTTTCCGGCAACCAGGCCGTGCCCCGGCCCTCCGAACTCATCGCCTTCAGTACGGCCGCCATGTGCGAGACGAAGACCCGCTTCAGGTGCAGGGGCTCTTCGCAGGTGGCGATCACGTGTTCGACGACGCGGCCGATCGCAGAGGTTTCGGTATAGGCGAGGTAATGCACCGGCTCGTCCTCGGTTCCCGGAAGGCGATCGACCGGCTGGCCCCGGTTGTCGGGCAGGGTCACGGGCACCAGCCTGTCGCGCATCACCAGCTTTGCGCTGAAATGTTCCGGCGGCAGGTGCATCGGGATCACCGGATGGGTGTAGCTGATCAGGAACTGGCAATCGCCCCTTTGCAGCATGTGGATGCAATCGTTGAACTGGCTTGTGTCCAACCGCGTGTTGAACGTATGGCTGCGCACCTCCAGCGCGCGCAGCCAGCCCGGGAAGAAGTTCAGCGACAGGCTGTGGGTCGCCGCAAAACGAATGGTCTGTGACGAGACGTCCCCGATCCGCCTGGCCTCTTCGCGCCCCTGGTACAGGCGGCGCAGCACATCCTCGGCCACCGGACGAAACCTCTCGCCCGACAGGGTCAACGTGATGGGCTGGGTGCTGCGGTTGAAAAGCTGTGCGCCGACCCATTCCTCCAGGCTTTTGATGCGGCGGCTGAAGGCAGGCTGCGTCGTATAGCGCGCCTGGGCTGACCGCGAGAAGTTGCGCGTATCGACCAGGCTAAGGAAATCTTCCAGCCATCGGCTTTCCATCGCGTCAACTCCTTGGTTCTGTCCGCCTCCGCGCAGGACAGTAAACAACACGTTGACCCGATGTCTATTGCGCAGCGACCTTGCGGTCGGCCCTGAAGGCCCCTCAGTCGATCCCGATCTTGCAGTCGACCATCATCTGCGACTATCCGGCAGCACGGGCGGGCGAATTCTCGCCGAAGCATTCGGCATATACGGCGTTGAAGCTCCAGGAATCGCGGGGCTCGTCCAGCCAGACGCCGACCCGCACCACATCCTCGATGCCATAGCCGGCCTCATGCAGGATGGCGGTCATTTTCTCGATCGCGCGACGGGAATGGGCGATGATGCCGCCCCCGACGATCTCGCCGTTTTCCAAGGCCACCTGGCCCGAGACATAACGCCAGCCGTCCGGCCAGACCGCGCGGGCGAAGGGCAAGGGTTGCTTGCCGGCGCCGCTTGGGCCCGATCCGTAACGTCTGCTGGTCATTTTCCGCTGTCTCCCCGTATCTGGTGCCTGTCTCGGGTGTCAGGTGACGCATCCGCGCGCATCCACCGCGACCTCTTCCAGGCTTCCATCCTCGGCCTCGATCCAGATCCGGTCGAAAAGGTTCGAGACGACACAGACATGGTTCGGCACGATGCGGATCCTCTGCCCGATCTTCAGCGGCCGTGCAGGATCCACCAGCAGCACGCCGTGTTCCTCGCTCAGCCCGGTGATCCGGATTTCCGGATGGCCCAGGACATGCCCGTGGTCCGTCAGCCCCAGCAGGTCCGAACTCAGGGCCTTCGACCCGGCATCGATTACCGCGCGGTCGGGTGTTGGGGTGCTGACAACCGTGGCCAGGACGTGCCCCGCGCAATCGTCCCAGGTGCAGGTGCCGCGCTGCACCAGCGAACGGTCGTTGTAGATATAGGTTCCGGCCCGGTATTCGGTCAGCACGCCATGCGGTTCGGCACGCCACATGTCGGGCGTCCCCCCTGAACTTACGACCCGACACTGCATCCCCTCGTGCAGCAGCAGGTCGCGCGCTTCGGTCAGGAACGCTGCCGCCTCGGCGGCTCCGCCGGCGGCGGGATAGGTCATCAGCCCGCCCAGACGCAGCCCCGGGGCTTCGGCAATCCGCCGGGCCAGCGACAGGGCTTCGGCGGGGCTCTGGACGCCGCAGCGCCGGCCGCCCGTGTCGCATTCCACCAGCACCTCCAGCGGGCGCGATGCACCCGCGAAGGCCCCGGAAAGCCCCGCGACGACGGTTTCATTGTCGGCCACCACGGCAAGGTGCGCCAGACGGTCCGACAGGGCACGCAGCCGGGCCAGCTTTTGCGCGCCAAGGATGTTGTAGGTGATCAGGATATCGTCCAGACCCCCATCGGCCATGACCTCTGCCTCGCCGATCTTCTGGCAGGTGATGCCGCGCGCACCGGCCTCGATCTGGGCCCTCGCGAAGCGGATCAGCTTGTGCGTCTTGATGTGGGGGCGCAGCGCCAGACCCACCCGGTCGCAATGACGCTGGAACGCCGTGATGTTGCGGAGGGCGACAGCCTCGCGCACGACGAAGGCCGGGGTCTCGATACTGTCGAGGGTAGCGGGCATGTTGCTTTTCTTTCCGGTGCTTGGCGACAGGCCAGGATCAGATCTTCAGCCATTCCTTGAACAGCTCGCTGTATTCCGGATGCCAGCGCGACAGGGGCGGGCGGTTTTCGACGATGTCGCCGGCGGCCCAGAGGATGCGCTTTTCATCGGTGGCGCGATCGACTTCGTTGTCGGGGCAGAGAATGTAGAAATCGCTGCGCTCCAGAGCGGCGAAAAGGAACGCCACCACCTCATCCGGCGTCCAGGCGCCGGCAGGTTTCTCGGTCCGGCCAGCGGCGGTCAGCGGCGTGAACACGAAGCCCGGAATGAACAGCCGCGCCTCGACCCTGCAATCCGCCGTGTTGCGCAATGCGTGCTGAAGCGCCTCGGTAAACACCTTCACCCCGGCCTTCGAGACATTGTAGGCCGGATCACCCGGCGGCGTGGTGATACCCTGCTTGGACCCGGTGTTGACGATAAGTCCCGGCTGCCCCGATGCAATCATCCCCGGCGCAAAGATCTGCGACCCCCGGATGACGCCCAGCATGTTCACATTGATGATGCGGTCCCAGTTGCCCTCGGCATCGAAGATCGAGCTGCCGGGCTGCATGCCGGCATTGTTCATCAGGAAGTTGACCGCCCCCCAGGTCGAGGTCACGCGATCGGCCAGCGCCGCGATCTGTGCACGCTCGCCCACGTCGGTCGGCACCGTCATCACCGCGTCCTCGGCCGCCCCTTCGGCCAGCAGCGCGGCCCGTGCCGCGGCAAGCCGCGCGTCCCCCAGATCGGCCAGACAGACCCGCAGGCCCTGGCGGGCCAGATGTCTGGCGGCGGCCAGCCCGATGCCGGATGCCCCGCCGGTGATGACGGCAACGCCGCCCCTTTCAAGAGCCGGATGCACGGGTATTCTCCTTTCATGTCATGGCTCGGAATGCGGCGACATCTGACGGTCTTCCCCTGACGACACAGCCGATCACGAAGCCAGGCAACCTTATGGCCCCGGCCCCGGTCTGGTAAAGCCCATTGCGCCCCACACGCGGTTCCTTCCTGTCCTGGGCCTGTCCGGCTTGCGCGCATCGATCCGGTGCAGGCCGGCCTCGCACGCGGCGCAAATTCCTGCGTGCGGTTGATCCGCAGCAGGGCGAAGGTTCGTGCGATCCTTGCCGGGACCGTTCCTACTGGCGCGACAGGGGCACCAGCAGCCTTTTCGGCCGCAGTTCCTCGGCCGCCTTGAACAGGCTGAACGTCTGGTTGACGTAGTTCACCACACCCGACAGCTTTTCCAGATAGGCCATCAGCTCCGGTGTCTTCTCCGCCTCTACCAGTTGCACCGGACGCGAAGGGTCCATCCCCTCGAACTGCACATAGAACAAGGGCTCGCCCCGACGCAGGATCAGATCCTTCTGCGGCTCGTGCCATTCGAAGGCCCACATCAGCGGCCGCGGCCAGACCGAGACCGGAAAGCGCCCACCGAAGATCGTGCCGGGCAGCGGATCGGGGCGGTAATGCGCAAAGGCTGACAACTGGCTGAGGTAGACCGGCTCGTCGGCGATGAAGCAGTAAGGCAGTTGCAGCTGCAGCGTTGGCCGATCCGGGAAGCGCCATTCCGCTTCGTTCACCAGGGTCAGCACCTCGTTCAGCTTGGCCGGGCGCACCGGGCTTGCCGCCCCCGCCCGGTTGACCAGCACGGCCCTGCCCTTGTCGTCACGCTGAAAGCCGATGTGCAGGTCGAACGGGCATTTCACCATGAAGTATCGGCTTTCCAGCTGGATCACCGCCGGGCAGCGGCTGGCCGACTTGGCATGCGCCCGGTTCGGCGGGCGGATCGCCACCCGTTCGGGCGGGTCGTAAAGCACCGCCCCCTTGTCCTGCGTCAGGAACCAGCCCACGGTCAACGGTCCGGATCCCGGCCCTTCCTCGGGACGCTCGAATGTCATTGTGATGTTCATCCCTGCTCCTTACCCGACAGCCAGCCTCAGGGCCCTGACCAGCGCGGCACTGGTCCGGCGCTCCATTTCCGGCCCGAAACCCATTGCCGGACCATTACCCGCAACCCGCACGGTTTCCGAGCATGACGAATGCACCTCGCGAACGCCAAGACTTGTCAGCAGAGCTGCCGTCCGGGCCGTCACCCCCGACCCTGCCATGATCGCGACCCGCCCCGACGCCTGCCGGACCAGCGCCTCGATCCGCACCGCCCCCTCTGCCGCCGTCGGCGCCCCGCCCGAAGTCAGGATGCGCCGGAACCCTGCCGCGACAGCCTCTTCCAGCGCGGCGTCCATATCCGGAACCAGATCGAAACAGCGATGCAGCGTCAGATCCAGCCCTCGGGCCGCAACAATCAAGCGTCGCAGCGCAGGCCCGTCCAGCCGCCCGTCCGCCAAGGAAGCCCCAAGCACCACGCCCGCCAGCCCGGCCGCCCGTACCGCCGCGATATCGGCCTCCATCACCGTCAGTTCCGCCTCCGTCCAGACGAAGCCCCCTGCCCGTGGCCGGATCATCGCCATGACCGGCACACCGCATCCGGCCGCTTCGGCGATGAACCCGGCCGAGGGCGTCAAGCCGCCCAGCGCCAGCGCGGAACACAGCTCGATCCGGTCCGCACCGCCCGCAACCGCCGCCGCGAGACCCGCCGAACTGTCCACGCAGACCTCGACGATCACGCCCCTGGTCGTCACCCCCATGCCGCCTGCCCTGCGATGGCTGCGCCCAGCAGTCCCGCATCTGCCCCGCATACGGCCGGCACCAGCAGCGGCGCCGTGGTCCGCCGCAGGATGCCCGCCCGCACCGCTTCGTCCAGCCAGGCAACCAGCCCCGGCGCCCGGCTGAGGCCCCCGCCCACCGGCACCACATCGGCGCCGACGACATTCACCACCATCGCCAGTGGGCCCGAGACCAGCTCGCGCCAGAGCGCCATGGTTTTCCCGGCCTCGGCATCACCCGCCAGCCATTCGGCAATGATCGCCTCCGAGTCCAGAACCTTTGCCGTGCGCTTGCGGTGCAACCGCTCCAGCCCGCGCGCACCGCCGATCGGGTCGATGCAGCCCACCTGCCCGCAGCCGCATTGAAAGGCGAATTCCCCCCGGATCACCGGGCCGTGTCCCCATTCCCCGGCATAACCGCCCTCGCCCGTGACCACCCGCCCGCCGATCACCAGCCCACCGCCGACGCCCGTGCCCAGAACCACCCCGAACACCGTGCCATGCCCCTTTCCCGCCCCGTGGCCTGCCTCGGCCAGGGCAAAGCAGTCGGCATCGTTCAGCACCATGACCGGCAGGCCGGTGGCTTCCTGCAAGGCCGGACCCAGCGCCAGGCCGTCTATGGCAGGGATATTGGCCACCTTCCCGACCCCCGTCACCGGATCCACCACACCGGCAATCGAAATGGCGATGCCAGAGGCGGCCCGCCCCTTGGCAAAGCCCGCGATCGCCGCAGCGAAGGCCGCCTTGTCCTGCGCAGGGGTCGGAACCTCGCCCAGCGGCTGAAGCCGCCCGTCCCACGCCGCCGCCCTGATCCGGCTGCCACCGATATCGAATGCCAGGATCATCCCGCCCCTCCGTTTGCGCCAGTCTTGACAGGCCAGGCAGGCCCCGTCAAACCGCCACGACCCCATCGTGGAGACGCAGATGATTGCGGATGACCGACTTATCGTGGCGCTGGATGTGCCGAATGTGGTGCAGGGCCTCGACCTCGTGGCCAGGATCGGCGACGCAGTCAGCTTCTACAAGATCGGCCTCGGCATGTTGACGGGGGGCGGCCTTGCACTGGCCAACCAGCTGAAGCAGGAACAGGGCAAGCGCGTGTTCCTCGACATGAAGCTGTTCGACATCGGCGCCACGATCGAGGCGGCGGTGCGGGGCCTTGCGCAATACGACCTTGACTTCCTTACCGTCCACGGCGACCCCCAGGTCGTTGCGGCTGCCGCGACCGGCAAGGGCGGCAGCGGGCTCAAGATCCTTGCCGTGACGATCCTCACCTCGCTTGACCGCGCCGATCTGGACGCAAACCTGATCAAGCCCGGCGATATCCGCGACATCACCCTCGAACGCGCCGCCCGCGCATTCGAGGCAGGGGCGGATGGCGTGATCGCCAGCCCGCAGGAGGCGGCCATGATCCGCGCGCTGCCGCAGTCGCGGGGCAGGCTGATCGTCACGCCCGGGGTGCGCCCGGCGGGGGCGGCAACGGGTGACCAGAAGCGCACCGCCACGCCACGCCAGGCCATCGCCGCAGGGGCGGATCACATCGTTGTGGGCCGGCCGATCTGGCAGGCCACCGACCCGGCGGCGGCAGCCCGCGCGGTGATCGCCGAATTGCCCTGACCGCCGCTCCTGGACGGGCGAAGAGCGACCGCAAGGAAGCGATGAACGCGCCGTGACCTACAGCCCCCGGGCCGCCAGCCAAGCCTTCATCATGGCGATCTCGGCCTCCTGCGCCGCGATCACCTCTTCCGACAGCTTGCGAATCTCGGGATCGGTCCCGTGTTCCAGCTGGATCCGCGCCATGGCGACGGCGGCCTCGTGATGCGGGATCATGCCGCGGACGAAATCGACATCGGCATCCCCGGTATAGGGGATCATCATGTCCGCCATCATTCTGTCCATGGCGGCGGCATAGGCCACTACAGCCGGGTTGCCGGCCAGTTCCGGCGGGATCATCGCTGCATGGCCGGCGCTGGCGACGCCCATGTCCGCCATTCCCATGGCAGAGTGATCCATGGCGGAATGGTCCATCATCGAATGGTCCATCGTCTGCGCAAGTGCAAGTCCGCCGACGATGGCTGCCACGGCTGCCGAAGCAGCGAGTATCTTCTTCTGCATCTCTGTCTCCCTGTTTCCTTTCAGGCGGGCTGGAACCCGGCATCGGTCAGCGCGGCGACCAGCTGCTCGCGCGGAGCCTGGGTGGCGACCTCTACCTTGTGCGTGGCCAGATCGGCGTTGATCTCGGCCGTGGGGTCCACCGAATGGATCGCCCGCGTCACACCGCGGACGCAGCCGCCGCAGGTCATGTTTTCGATGTGGAATTGCACGACTGTCTCCGTTCGTGTTGCCTCGTCAGCGTGAGATAGGGCTTCCAACCGTTGGAAGGTCAAGAGCACAAGCCCGTGATGGCGGCATGTCGAAAGGCCCCTTGACCTTCCCATGATGGGAAGCCCTATCTGGGTCTGCGGAAGCCTCAGGAAAGGACCGCCGCCATGAACATCCAGACCAAGCCCGGCACCGAACACGTGACGCTGCACGTCGAGGGCATGACCTGCGCCTCCTGCGTCGGACGGGTGGAAAAGGTGCTGAAGGCGGTGCCGGGCGTCAGCGAGGCATCCGTGAATCTGGCAACCGAACGGGCCGAGGTCACCGGCCAGGGCCTCGACCCCGCCATACTGGCAAAGGCGATCGAGGGTGCGGGCTATGACGTGCCCGAACGCACGGTCGATCTGGTGGTCGAGGGAATGACATGCGCCTCTTGTGTGGCGCGGGTGGAAAAGGTTCTGGCCGCCGTGCCGGGTGTGAGATCGGCCAGTGTGAACCTGGCGACAGAACGGGCCAGCGTGACTGGCCGGGCCGATCCTTCCGCCTTGATTCAAGCAATCGAGGGCGCGGGCTATCAGGCCCATCCGGCTGCGCCTGCCGGCCAGGCCGCCGACGATCTCGCCGCACGAAAGGACGCCGAGGAAGCGACCCTCCGCCGCGACCTGGCACTTGCCGCCGCCCTGACCCTGCCCGTCTTCCTGCTGGAGATGGGGGGGCACCTCTTCGACTGGGTGCACATGGCGGTGATGAACACCATAGGCATGCAGAACAGCTGGTATCTGCAATGGGCGCTGACCACGCTGGTCCTTCTGGGTCCCGGTCGGCGGTTCTATCTGAAGGGCTTTCCCGCCCTCTTCCGCCTTGCGCCCGACATGAACAGCCTTGTCGCGGTGGGGACATCTGCCGCCTACGGCTATTCGCTGGTCGCAACATTCCTGCCCGGCCTCCTGCCCCGCGGCACGGTGAACGTCTACTACGAGGCCGCCGCCGTCATCGTCACCCTGATCCTGCTGGGCCGCCTGCTCGAGGCGCGGGCCAAGGGCCGCACCTCGCAGGCGATCCGGCGACTGGTCGGCCTGCAACCCCGCACCGCGCGCCTGGTCCGCGACGGCGCGGCCGTGGAGGTGCCCGTCGCCGATCTTCGTCCCGGCGATCTGGTCGAGGTCCGCCCGGGCGAGCGTGTGCCGGTCGACGGCACGGTGACGGAAGGCGAAAGCTGGGTCGACGAAAGCATGATCTCGGGCGAGCCCCTGCCGGTGGCCAAGGCGCCAGGAAGCACGGTGACCGGCGGCACGGTCAACCAGACCGGCGCCTTCACCTTCCGCGCCACCGCCGTGGGCGAGGCGACGCTCCTCGCGCAGATCATCCGCATGGTCGAACAGGCGCAGGGCGGGAAACTCCCGATCCAGGCGATGGTCGACCGGGTGACACTGTGGTTCGTCCCGGCGATCATGGGCATCGCTGTCCTGACCTTCCTCGTCTGGCTGGCCCTCGGCCCCTCCCCTGCCCTGACCTTCGGGCTGGTGAACGCCGTCGCCGTCCTGATCATCGCCTGCCCCTGCGCCATGGGCCTGGCCACGCCGACCTCGATCATGGTCGGCACCGGGCGCGGGGCCGAGATGGGCGTCCTCTTCCGCAAGGGCGAGGCGTTGCAGGCCCTGCAGGGCGTGGCGGTGGTGGCGCTCGACAAGACCGGCACGCTGACCGAAGGCAAGCCCCGGCTGACCGACCTTTCCCTCGCGCCGGGCTTCGACCGCGCCGAGGTTCTGGCACTGATCGCGGCAGTCGAAGACAAGTCGGAACACCCGATCGCCCGGGCGATCGCGGTAGCGGCGGTTGACGAGGGGCTGACCCTGCCCGAGGTCACCGGCTTCGCCTCGGTCACCGGCTACGGGGTCGAGGCCACGGCGGGGGGGCACCGGGTCGCGGTCGGCGCCGACCGCTACATGGCCCGGCTCGGTCTCGACGTGGCGGGTTTTTCCGACACCGCCGCCCGGCTGGCGGACGAGGGCAAGACGCCGCTTTACGCCGCCATCGACGGCCGGCTTGCCGCCATCCTCGCCGTGGCCGACCCGGTGAAGCCCACCACCCCAAGGGCAATCCACGCCCTGCACCGGATGGGCCTCAAGGTCGCAATGATCACCGGCGACAACGCCCGCACCGCCGGGGCCATCGCCCGCCAGCTCGGCATCGACGAGGTGGTGGCCGAGGTCCTGCCCGAGGGCAAGGTCGATGCCGTGCGCCGGTTGAAATCCCTCGGCAGTCTGGCCTTCGTCGGCGACGGCATCAACGATGCCCCCGCCCTGGCCGAGGCCGACGTGGGCATCGCCGTCGGCACCGGCACCGATGTCGCCATCGAGGCTGCGGACGTGGTGCTGATGTCGGGGCGGCTGACCGCCGTCTCCGACGCCATCGCGCTCTCCAGGGCGGTGATGCGCAATATCCGGCAGAACCTGTTCTGGGCCTTCGCCTACAACACCGCGCTGGTGCCCGTGGCGGCCGGAGTGCTGTGGCCCTTCTGGGGCATCCTGCTATCGCCGGTCTTTGCCGCCGGGGCCATGGCGCTGTCGTCGGTCTTCGTCCTTGGCAACGCGCTGCGCCTGCGCCGCTTTGCCCCCGCAACCCCAGCCTGAAGGAGCCACACCATGAACATCGGACAGGCAGCGAAAGCTTCGGGCGTCTCGGCAAAGATGATCCGCTACTACGAATCCATCGGCCTGATAACCGCCGCCGGGCGCACCGCATCCGGCTACCGCGTCTATGGCCAGACCGAGGTGCAGATCCTGCGCTTCATCCGCCGCGCGCGCGACCTGGGATTCTCGGTCGAGAAGATCGAGGAACTGCTTGCCCTCTGGCGCGACCGGTCGCGGCACAGTGCCGATGTCAAGCACATCGCAACCACCCAGATCGCCGAGCTGCAGGACCGCATTGCCGGCATGCAGGCGATGGTCGACACCCTGCGCCACCTGGCCGATGCCTGCTGCGGCGATGACCGGCCGGACTGCCCGATCCTAGCCGACCTGGAACAGGGAACGGGTGTCACAAAGCATTAGACAGATGCCCCTTTCGCCGACAGGAAACAGGGATGATCGGCTATCTGCTTGCCCATGAAGTGACGATCCGGCTGGGGGCCTTCCTGTCGGTTCTGGTGGCGATGATGCTGTGGGAACTGGCCGCCCCCCGCCGGCGGCTGGAAATTCCCCGCGTCATCCGCTGGACCAACAACCTTGCGCTGGTCGTGCTGGATACGGCGATCCTGCGGCTGGCCTTTCCCGTTCTGGCGGTCGGGCTTGCGACCGCGGCCGAGGCGCAGGGCTGGGGTCTGTTCAACCGGCTGGACCTGCCGGTCTGGGTTGCGATCCTCGTCTCGATCCTGATTCTGGATCTGGCGATCTACCTGCAGCACGTCCTTTTTCACGCCGTGCCGGGCCTGTGGCGGCTGCACCGGATGCACCATGCCGACCTTGATTTCGATGCCACGACAGGCCTGCGCTTTCATCCGGTCGAAATCCTGCTGTCGATGCTCATCAAGCTGGCGGTTGTCGGCGCAATCGGGGCGCCGGCAGTGGCAGTGCTGGCCTTCGAGGTGATCCTGAACGCGACCGCGCTGTTCAACCATGGCAACGTCGCCCTGCCACGCGGGGTGGATCGGATGCTGCGCTGGGTTCTGGTGACACCCGACATGCACCGCGTGCATCATTCCATCGACCCGCGCGAGACGAATTCGAACTATGGTTTCTCGTTTCCCTGGTGGGATCGGCTCTTCGGCACCTACATCGCCCAGCCTGCCAAGGGCCACGAAGGGATGCAGATCGGGATCGAACAGTTCCGCACCCCGCGCGATCTATGGCTGGACCGGATGCTGGTGCAGCCCTTGCGTGGCCCGGCCTCGGGCCACGCGCTGGATCCCGCGAACGACCGACGCTAGCGATAGCGAGAGGGGCTTATGCCGAACCGGCTGCGATAGGCCTTTGAAAAACTTGAGCGGGAATTGAAGCCCGTGGCGATGGCGACCTCCAGGATCGACATCGTGGTGTCGGCCAGCAGATTGCGCGCCTCTTCCAGACGCAGGCCAAGATAGTAGCTTTTCGGCGTTTCCTGCAGCACCGCCTTGAATACCCGCTCCAGGTGCCGGGGCGAACGGCCGAAGATCGCAGCCAGTTCGTCCTGATCCAGCGGGGTCGCGATGTTTTCCTGCATTGCCGCAATCACCCGGGCGATGGCCGGGTGGCGGGCTGTCATCGGGGCGGGATAGACCTTTTTCTGAGTCACGTTCGCTTCGCGCCGGCGGCTGTGCAGGCACATCTCGGCCACGGCATCGGCCAGCTTCTGCCCATGGTCCTGGGCGATCAGGGCCAGCATCATGTCAACCCCGGCCTCGCCGCCGGCGCAGGAAAAGTGCTTGCGACCGATCACGTAGATCTGTTCCAGCGGCTCGACATCAAAAAGCTCGCGGAACGCCGGACGGTTTTCCCAGTGGACCGCAGGCGTGTCGTCGCCCAGAAGTCCGGCACGGGCCAGCGTATAGGCCCCAGTGCAGATCGCCCCCAGCCCCCCGCCCCGCCGGGAATGGTCGCGCAGCCAGTTCAGCACCTTGCGGTCGGCAGCCTGGCTTGCATCGGTGCCGGAACAGACCACCACCGTGACCTCTCGTCCCAGGGGGGCCAGACCCTGATCCACCTCGATCCGCACCCCGGCCGAGCTTTCGACGGGTTTTCCGTCCATGCTGACCAGCCGCCAGCGATACAGCGGCAGCTGGGTCAGCTGATTGGCGATACGCAACGGCTCGACAGCCGAGGAAAAGGCCAGCAGCGTGAAGCGCGGCAGGGCGAGAAAGGCGAAGTCGCGTGTCGGGGCGGGGCCGGGCAGACGGAAATGCGCCACCCCGCGGGGAATCACGGCCGTTGCGCTGTGAAAGCTCTGTTCATCGGCATGACGTGTCACGACGATTCCTTCCCTGAAACGGTGGGGCCCGGATCAGCCTTTCAGCGCTTTTTGCCGGCAAGTCCAGAAGCAAGTCGCCGCAGAAGGGCTGCGAACGGGAAACCGGGCAGCGGGATCCGACGCAGCTGCTCCGGGCTGATACCGCCACCCTGCAGAAACATCAGGCTTGTTGCGTGCCTTTCCTTCGCCAGATCGACAATGGCGGGACCAAGACGTGCGCTGTGAAAGGGGATCATGGCTCAGCCTTCCGCGACAAGATGGGCATCTTCGGGCATCCACCAGGCAAACAGTGGCTGACCGATGCCAAGGGGCAGGTCGGCCAGTTCGTCATGTCCCTTCTGCACCCGGATTTCCTGGCCCTGCGCCGTCTCCAGATAGACTGTCGCGGTCGCGCCGACGAATTCCTCGCCGATCACCCTGACCGGGACCGCGTTCACATTCCCGGCCGGCGGGGCAACGCTGAGATGGGTCTTGGTATCCAGAACCGTGATCGTGGCCGACGTTCCGGCCTCAGCCCCGCCGGCAAGCCGCAGACGACCGACCGGGCTGTCAAGTTCCAGCCCTGCGCCAGCCTTGCGGACGGTACCCGTGAAAAGGTTTGACGATCCCAGGAAATCCGCCACGAACCGCGTGCGCGGGGTGCGGTAGATTTCCTGCGGTGTGCCGATCTGTTCGATCTTGCCCCGGCTCATGATCACCACGCGGTCGGCCATGGAAAAGGCCTCGGACTGGCTGTGCGTGACATAGACGAAGGTGATCCCGGTCTCGCGCTGCAGGTTCTTCAGCACCGACTGCATCCGGACCTTCAGCGCCGCGTCGAGCGCCGAAAGCGGCTCGTCAAGAAGCAGGATCTCTGGCTCCACCACCAACGACCGCGCAAGCGCCACCCGCTGCCTTTGGCCTCCTGAAAGCTGCGAGATGTTGCGTTCGGCGAATTCGGCGATCTGCATCCGTTCAAGCCAGTGTTCGGCCCGCCGCCGCCGTTCCGCCTTGCCCACGCCGCGCATCTTCAGCGCGAATTCGACGTTCTCGCGGACGTTCAGGAAGGGAAACAGCGCAAGGCTCTGCCAGACCATAGGCGTGTCCCGGCACCAGGTCGGCAGGTCGTTGATCGGCTTGCCGGCAAGGCGGATCACGCCCTCGGTCGGCGCCTCGAGCCCCGCGAGCATCCGCAGCGTCGTGGTCTTGCCGCAGCCCGACGAGCCCATGATCGCCAGGAACTCGCCCTTCTTGATCTCGAAATCCAGCTTCTGCACGGCAACGAAGGCGCCGAATCTTTTCACCACACCTTCAAAGGAAACCAGGGTATCGCGGGTCATGGGGTCACTCCTTTTCGGGCACCCTGGCGCTGCGACCGGACAGCAGCAGCTGTGCCAGGATCACAAGCGTCATGGAAAGGATGAAGACGAAGGTGCCGATCGCGTTGATCCGCGGGCTGACCTGACCTTGCAGGAAGCCCAGCACCTTGACGGGCAGCGTCTCGTTCAGACCCGAGACGAACCAGGCCACGGCGAATTCGTCGAACGAGACGGCCATGGTGATGAAAAGCGCCCCCAGGATCGCGGGGGCGCAGAAGGGCACGATGACATGGCGCATCGCCATCCATTCCGAAGCGCCCAGGTTCCAGGCGGCAGGTTCCAGCGCCGGGTCCATCTGGGAAAGGCGCAGGCGGATGATCGCCATGGCGAAGGGGGCGCAGACGACGACATGAGAGATGATGACCGACAGCGCATTGCCCGACAGGTTGATGCGGGACAGATAGGCCAGCATCGCAAGCCCCAGGATGACCACGGGAATCGTCGGCGGCAGCAGCGCCAGGGCCAGATAGACCTGCTTGCCCGCGAACCGGTAACGATAGTCGGTGTAGGCCGCCCCGAAGCCCAGAACGGTCGAGATCACGCCGACCGCGACACCCACCAGAAGGGTGTTGCGCGCGCCCTGCCAGACCAGCGGGTCGTTGGCCACCGCACGATACCATTCCAGCGAGAACTCTCCCAGCGGCAGCGAGGGGAAGCGGTCGGAATTGAAACTGAAGACGAAGCTTGCCGCGATGGGGGCGAAGACGAAGGCATAGGCCAGCAGGATGTAGACCATCAGCGCCCAGTCCACCGCGCGGTTGCGGTTCAGGTCGGCGGCTCCGCTCATGTCGATTTCCCCTTGTAGGCGAACTTCACGGCTCCGAAGGCGACAACCAGAAGCGTGCCGATCATGGTCAGCGCAATGACTGCTGCACGGGGCCACTGCTGGCCGGATTTCGTGGTGTCGGTGATCAGGATCGACAGGGTCGTCGGGTCACCGCCGCCCAGGTAGATCGGGCTTACGAAATCGCCGAACGACAGGATGAAGGCAAAGAGCGCTGCAATGACCAGGCCGGTGCGGGCCGAGGGGATGACCACCTCGAACACGGTGCGCAGGCGGCCGCAGCGCAGGTTGTGCGCGGCCTCGATCAGGGTGCGGTCGATGAAGGCCAGGCTGAAGAGTTGCAGAAGGACGACCAGCGGGAAGCTGAGCGTGAGGTAGCCGATCATCGTGGCCAAGACCGTGTTCAGCATCGGGAAGGGCCCGAGGCCGACCCAGCCAAGGATCACATTGATGATGCCATTGTCCGACAGGAAGATCTGCCAGGAATAGACGCGCACCAGGTAGCTGGTGAAAAAGGGGATCACCATCAGGAAGATCGCCCAGCGCCGGGCGCTGTCAGAAAGCTTGAAGGCGATGGCATAGGCGGCGGGAAAGGCCAGCAAGCTGGTCAGAACGGATGCCGCGGCGGCCAGCGCCAGCGTCGTGCCGTAGGCCTGCCAGAAGACCATGCGGCCATACATCGTCGCCCAGTTCACCGTGTCGAAATCGGGCTGCATGGCGAAGTTCCTGACCGTCCAGAACGACAGGGCGACCAGGAAGACCAGCGGAAAGACGAAGAACAGGATCTGCCAGATCAGAAGCGGCAGTGCGAATGTCATGCCGTAAAGGGAAATCCTGCGTCGCATCGTCGGGCGCACTCCGGCTGATGGGGCGCCGGCCGGCAGGGAAGCCCCGCCAGCCGGCAATGTCAGGGCCTGGGGCTCAGGCACCATGGTCAGGCACCCTTGTATTCGGACCAGAAGTCGTTCCAGGTCTCAAGATCCTGCTGGATGGGCCATTCGCGATACTTGATCCGGCCAGCCCGGATCATGTCCATCACGTTGCCGGCGTCCTTGGTCATGCCCTGACGCCTGGCTTCATCCGGGTTCTCGGCCTGCAGGACCTCCCAGCCCTTCGCGTTCGGGATCAGCGCCGGATAGGCCGCCATCTGGGCCGATTTTGCCTGACCCTTGGCCGAGGTGATGTACTGGATCCACTTCTTCGCGAGATCCGCCTTCTGCGAACCCTTGCCGATCGAGAAGCATTCCGACCATTGCAGCCCGCCCTCTTCCGGGATCACGGTGCGCACCTTGGCGCCGTTCTTCTCCAGAACCCCGGTGATCCAGTCGCCGATACCGCAGAAGGCCAGCATCTGCCCGTCGTTCAAGGACGAGAAGGTGCCGCCATAGTCGAAGAACCCGCCGATCTGGGGCCGCAGCGACATGGTCTTTTCCTTGACCGCCTCCCAGGCGGTCTCGTCGATGTCGTAGGGGGCGGGGTTGCCGTTGAGAAGGCTCATCTGCCCGAGGTTGGGCAGGTGCCAGTCGAAATGGCCGACCTTGCCCTTAAGCTTTTCGGCCCAGAAAACATTGTAGGTCGCAGCTTCGGCCTCGGTCAGCGCGTCGGTGTTGTAGGCCACGCCGAGGAACCCGAAGCGCGTGACCAGCGAGAACAGCTTGCCGTCCTGCCAGTTTCCCGGGAACTGCTGGAATTCGGGGAAGTATTCATCCAGCGCATAGTCGGCCGGGTCCAGCTCCTCGACATAGCCCGCCGCGTTCAGCGCCTGGACATATTCGGCATCCGACAGGATCACGTCGAAGGTGCCGGGCGGCGATTGCGAGATCAGGCCCAGCATGTTGTCACCGCCGGTGTAGTATTTCGGCACGAACTTGACGTTGTTCTCGGCCTCGAACTCGGCCACGATGTCGGGCTCGGCGTGGCCATACCAGGCCAGCATCGTCAACTCGGTCGGCGCGGCGAAGGCGCGGCGCGACAGCATGGGCGTGGCCAGCGCGGCTGCCCCGGACGCAAGAAGTGCCCGGCGCGTCAGGCCCTTTGCAATCACCTCGGTCTTGGTCATTCCGATACTCCCCGTTTCAGCCGCAAGGCCGTGTTCGTGGCTGCGACGTTAGGAGACCGGAAGGCGAGAACAAAATCGGTTCTTGAAATCCATTGATAAGCGCCGGTTATATGGCCCGCGATTTCGTCAGCCCGGCAAGGTCTTGACGCCCGAGCCCACGCTTTCCAGGCCGGCCACAAGGTCGCTGACCAGTTGAAGGCCTGCGGCAGACAGGCGTGGATGCTTGTAGAACAGCCCGACCCGAAGCGGCTCCAGCTTCGGGAATCCCTCGTCCTCGCCCAGTTCGCGCATCCCAGGCAGCATGGTGGCCTGGGTCAACGCCGTCACGCACAGACCGTTCAGCACCGCGTTCTGAAGGCCTGAGATGCCCGGGCCGGTATAGACGATGCGCCAGCGCCGGCCCGCACCGTCCAGCGCGTCGATCATTCGAGCGCGGTAGTCGCAGCCTTCCAGATGGGCGCCCAGCGGCACCGGGCGCGATGCGTCCAAGGCCATGGTTTCCGACGCGGCCCATATCGGCTGTTCCACCCAGGCGCGGGACAGATAGGGCATCCGCGCCGTGGGCATGGTGGCAACGATGATGTCCAGGTCGTCCGAACGCAGCAGCTGATGCAGCTCGCGGCTCAGGTCACAGTGAATCTCCAGGTCCACGTCCGGATGGTGGCGCAGGAAGGTGGTGAGGGTGTTCTGCAGGAAGGCCACCGCGTAATCAGTGGGCAGGCCGATGCGCAGCACACCCGTCATGTCCGAACGGTGGAAATAGCGCACCGCCTCGTCGTTGATGCGCACCATTTCGCGGGCATAGGACAGAAGCGCCTCGCCCGCCGGGGTGGGGTGGATGGCGCGGCCCTCCTGCGTCAGCAGGGGCGCGCGCACCAGTTCCTCCAGCCGCCGGATCTGCAGGGAAATCGCCGGCTGGCTGCGGCCCAGCACTGCCCCGGCCTTGGAATGCCCCCCCAGTTCCACTACCGCGATGAAGGTGCGCAACAGGTCGGTGGGCAGATTGGTGATCAGTGCCATGGATTTGCCCCGCCAATGGAAGCATTGGGGCAATCTATTTTCCTTATGCACCTCCGGCAACGTAGATTTTCGCCATCACCCTTGCAGATTTTGGCCACCATGAAACACACGACCGCCTTCGCCTCGGAGCTGACCTGGCCCGACTACGCCGCCGCCGTGAAGAGCGGGCAGACACCGATCCTGATTCCGATCGGGTCGATGGAACAGCACGGCCACCACATGCCCTTGCATGTGGACGTGCTTCTGCCCACCGAATTCGCCCGCCGTGTTGCGCTTGAAATCGGAGCCCTCGTCGCGCCGCCCTTCACCTATGGCTACAAGTCGCACCAGAAATCGGGTGGCGGGAACCACCTGCCGGGCACGACCAGCCTGGACGGTGCCACGCTGGTCGCGGCACTGAAGGACGTGATCAAGGAATTCGCCCGCCACGGCGTGCGCAGGATCTGCCTTGTGAACGGCCATTTCGAGAATTCCTGGTTCATCGTCGAAGGCATCGACCTTGCCCTGCGCGAACTGCGCTGGGACGGGATCACCGACATGAAAATCGTGGTGCTGTCCTACTGGGATTTCGTCCACAAGGAGGCCATCGCCAGACTGTATCCTGGCGGCTTCCCCGGCTGGGACGTGGAACACGGCGGCGTGCTGGAGACATCGCTGATGCTGGCGCTCCACCCCGAACACGTCCATCTCGACCGCGCGGTGGATCATGCGCCCGCGACCTTCCCGCCCTATGACGTCTACCCGGTCAAGCCGGAATGGACGCCGCCCTCGGGCACGCTGTCATCGCCGAAGGAGGCGTCGGTCGAGAAGGGGCATATCCTGCTCGAGGTCTGCACGGCAGGTATCGTCGGTGCCCTGCGGGCCGAATTCGGCTGAACCCGCTTCTTCCTGGTGCGACTTGGGGGCTTCGGCCCCCCTTTTCTTTTGGCCTGTCACGGGGCTGAAAATGAAAAGGGGCCGGATGATCCGGCCCCTGTCGCGCTGTCCCAATGGGGGATCAGTTCTTGATGATGTTGTGTTCCGGCCCGAAGGGGAAGCCGGTGATGTTCTCGGCGCCCGTCTCCGTCACGATCAGGATGTCGTGTTCGCGGTAGCCGCCTGCCCCTGGCGTGCCTTCCGGCAGCATGACCATCGGCTCCATCGACACCACCATGCCGGGCTTCAGTTCCGTCTCGATGTCCTCGCGCAGTTCCACCCCGGCCTCGCGGCCGTAGTAGTGCGAAAGGACGCCGAAGGAATGGCCGTAGCCGAAGCTGCGGTATTTCAGGAGATCCCACTGGCGGTACATGTCGTTCAGTTCCAGCGCGATCTCGTTGCACTTGGCGCCGGGCTTGATGAGCTCCAGGCCCCGGCGGTGGACGGCGACGTTCTTTTCCCAGATGTCGAGGCTTGCGTCATCGACGTGGTCGCAGAAGAGCGTGCGTTCCAGCGCAGTGTAATAGCCGAAGATCATCGGGAAGGTGTTGAGCGACAGGATCTCGCCCGACTTGACCTTCTTGTTCGTCACCGGGTTGTGCGCACCATCGGTGTTGATGCCCGACTGGAACCAGGTCCAGGTGTCCATCAGTTCCACGAAGGGGAAGGAACTTGCGATCTCGCGGATCATCGCATTGGTCCCGGCGATGGCGACCTCATGTTCCGGCACGCCCGCCTTGACGGCCTTGGCCACGGCCCAGCCGCCCACGTCGGCGATCCGTGCGCCAGTCCGGATCAGCTTCTGCTCCTCGGCCGACTTGATGGTGCGCATCCACATCGAGGGCTGGGACACATCGACGAACTCCACCCCCGGCAGCGCCGCCTCCAGCGCATTGCGGAAATCAAGGCTGACATGGTCGAACTCGATCCCCAGCCGCTTGACGCCCGGCGTCAGCTGCCGGACTGCCCGGTAGTAGTTGTCGCGCCGCCAGTCGGTGTAGGTGATGTTGTTGCCGAAGGTCCGGCGCCAGGGCTGGCCGCCGTCGATCCCGGCCGAGATGGTGGTGGCCGCGTCCTGCGTGATCACCATGCCGTATTTCCGGCCGAAGTAGCAGTAAAGCCAGCCGGAATAGTAGTTGATGCAGTGATAGCTGGTGAACAGCGCCGCATCGACGTTGTTCGCGGCCATCCAGCCGCGCACGTCATCCTGACGGCGCTTCATTTCGGCGTCGGAGAAGGGCGAATAGTCCTTGTCCCCGTTGTGCCATTCCATGACATGCAGCATGTCGTCGGTCATCGCGTGATCCTTTCCCTGTTCGAAGGCGCTGGCCGGACATTACCGCCCCAGGGAAGCAGCCAGAAATTTGTTATGGAAATCCTGCTATTTGCGCCGGTCCAGCCGTCAGCCGACAGCAGATGGCCGCGCCATTAGCGCAAAAGGATCGCGCGGAAATCGTTGACGTTCGTGCCGGTGGGGCCGGGAACGAACAGGTCGCCCAGGACCGCAAACGCAGTGTAGGCGTCATTGGCAGCCAGAAGCGCAGCAGGGTCATGCCCCAGAGCCCGCAGCCGCGCTGCGCTGGCGCCGGTGGCAAAGGCGCCTGCGTTGTCCTCGGACCCGTCGATACCGTCGGTATCCGCAGCCAGTGCCGCAAGGGGCACCCCTTCCGCCGCCAGCGCCAGGGCCAGCAGGAATTCGCTGTTCCGCCCGCCTTTTCCACTGCCGCGCAAGGTTACCGTCGTCTCTCCTCCCGACAGGATCGCCACGGGGCGCGGAAAGGGGCGGTTGCGGGCCGCCACCTCGCGGGCGATCGCGCCATGAACCCGGCCCACATCACGCGCCTCGCCCTCGATGGCGTCCGACAGGATCACGGCCGGAACACCCATCGCCAGGGCCCGTTGCGCGGCGGCCTCAAGCGACAGCCGGGCCGAGGCGATGACATGCACCTCATTGCGGGCAAAGACCGGATCATCCGGCAGGGGCGCGGGCTCTGCGTCTCCGGCCAGCCAGCCAGCCACCCGCGGCGGCAGGTCGATCCGCCAGCTGGCAACCAGCGCCCGGGCCTGCTCCCGTGTCGTCGCATCGGGCACGGTCGGTCCGCTGGCAACCTGGGCCGGATCATCACCCGGCACGTCCGAAACCACCAAAGTGACCACCCGCGCCGGATGGCAGGCCGCCGCCAGCCGCCCGCCCTTGATGCCCGACACCTGCTTGCGGATCGCATTCATCGCCGAGATCGGCGCCCCCGAGGCCAGCAACGCCCGGTTCAGCGCCACCTCGTCCTCCAGCGTCAGGTTTCCCGGCGGACACGGCAGCAGGGCCGAACCGCCGCCGCAGACCAGCGCCACTACCAGATCATCGGGGCCAAGGCCCCGAACTGCGTCGAACAGCGCCGCCGAGGCCGCAAGTCCCGCCGGATCGGGCACGGGATGCGCTGCCTCCATCACGCGAATGCTGCGCGTCGGGCAGCCGTAGCCGTATCGGGTGACAACCACGCCCCCCAGCGGCCCGTCCCAGAGCCGCTCGAAGGCCGCCGCCAGCTGCGCCGCCCCCTTGCCCGCGCCGACGACGACCGTGCGGCCCCGAGGCCGGGCGGGCAGATGTGCGGCCAGTGCCCGTTCCGGGTCGGCCGCCGCCACCGCAGCGTGGAACAAGGCGGTCAGGAAAGCGCGGTCCTCATCGGTCACGGCTGCCGGTCCTCACAAGGCATCTGCCCCGCCCGATCATGACGATTCGGCCGGCCCTGTCGATCTCGGTTTCCCGCCATCGCCGGGCGTTTGCGACAGGGCAGCCCGATCAGGCCAGCAGCCGGGCGCCGTCCTGGCCCCGGATGGAAAGGTCAAGAATCGCGCCCTCGGGCTGATCGGCGGAAAAAACGACTTCGGCGAACTGTTCCGTCCGGCCGATGCGCTGACCTTCGGTCAGCACCCGGTGCGTCCGGCCGACCTGCGCCTGAAGGTGCTGCATCAGAACCCGGTCGCCCAGCGCCCGCAGCCGTGCCGCACGGTCCCTGATCTCGGGCCCCTTCACCTGTGGCATCCGCGCGGCAGGGGTGCCCTTGCGAGGCGAGAAGGGAAAGACATGCAGGAAGGTCAGGCCGCAGTCGATCACCAGATCCAGACTGCGCTGGAACATCGCCTCGGTCTCGGTCGGGAAACCTGCGATGATATCAGCCCCGAAGACGATATCGGGCCGCAGCCGTCGCGCCTCCTCGCAGAAGCGGATGGCGTCGTCGCGCAGGTGCCTCCGCTTCATCCGCTTCAGGATCAGGTCGTCGCCGGCCTGCAATGAAAGGTGCAGGTGCGGCATCAGCCGAGGCTCGGTCGCGATCGCTTCCATCAGCGCAGGGTCGGCCTCGATGGAATCGATCGAGCTGATCCGCAAGCGCGGGATCGGGGTCAGCTTCAGGATCCGCCGCACCAGATCGCCCAGCCGCGGCTGGCCGGGCAGGTCGGCGCCCCAGGAGGTCAGGTCCACCCCGCTCAGCACCACCTCGTTGAAACCGCGGTCCACCAGCCGGCTGATCTGCTCGACCACCGCCCCCGCCGGGACCGAGCGCGAATTGCCCCGGCCATAGGGAATGATGCAGAAGGTGCAGCGGTGGTCGCAGCCGTTCTGCACCTGCACATAGGCCCGGTGCCGGCCAAAGCCGTCGATCAGATGCCCGGCCGTCTCGCGCACCGACATGATATCATCGACCTGTACCTTCTCGGTCGTGCCGATCAGATCCGGCGCAGCGATGGCCTTCCAGGTCGCGGCCTGCATCTTCTCGTGGTTGCCGACGACGCGGGCCACCTCGGGCATGGCGGCGAAGGTCTCGGGCTCGGTCTGCGCGGCGCAGCCCGTCACGATGATTGGCGCGCCTGGGTTTTCCCGCGCCAGGCGCCGGATCTCCTGCCGGGCCTTGCGCACCGCCTCGGCGGTGACGGCGCAGGTGTTCACGATCACCGCATCCGACAGGCCCGCCGCTGCGGCCAGTTCCTTCATCGCCTCGGTCTCGTAGGCGTTCAGCCGGCAACCAAGCGTGGCAAAGACCGGCGCTTGCACGGGATGAGCGGGCGCGTTCATGCGACGGCTGCCAGGAATTCGGGCAGAAGCACCCCGTCGAAAACCCGCGCCACCGGCCCGGTCAGCCAGACGCCATCATCGCGCCAGTCAACCTCGAGCGTGCCGCCATCGACCTCCAGCACCAGACGTGGCCCGCTGATGCCGCGCAGATGTGCCGCGACCGCCGTGGCACAGGCACCCGATCCGCACGCAAGGGTAATGCCAGTCCCCCGTTCCCAAACGCGCATGCGCATGCGGCATGGCGAAAGCAGAGTGGCGAATTCCACATTGGTTCGCTGCGGGAAAAGCGGATCATGCTCGATCTTCGGGCCGAGCGCGGCAAGGTCCACCGCTTCAGCATCCGGAACGAAATGCACGCAGTGAGGGTTGCCCATTCCCACGGCCACAGGATCGCCGGCCAATGGCAGATGCAGGTGGTCAACCTTCTGCGCCAGGGGAATCGCCTGCCAGTCCAGCTGCGGCTGCCCCATGTTCACCCAGACGCGCCCATCCGCCGCCCGTTCGGCCCGCAGCGTGCCGCGCGCGGTGGTCAGGGTCACCCGATCTACCCCCCGCCCCCGCATCACATGGTCCGACACGCAGCGCGTGGCATTGCCGCAGGCCCCCGCCTGACTGCCGTCACTGTTCCAGAACACCAACCCGAAATCGGCGCCCGGTGCATCGGTGATCTCGACCAGCTGATCGAACCCCACGCCACGGTTCCGGTCACCCACGGCTATTGCCAGGCCAGCCGTCATGACCGACGCGCGCCCGCGCGAGTCGATCACCACGAAGTCGTTGCCTGCGCCGTGCATCTTCATGAACGGCAGGCCGGTCTGGCTGTTTGTATCCTTCATGCCCCGGCATATACGCCCGCAGAGAACCTTTTGAAAGACACAGCACGTTTTTGCCCTTGACCCTGTGAGCGGGCCTGACTAATCAGCCGCTTCGTGGGGCCGGTAGCTCAGTTGGTAGAGCAGCTGACTTTTAATCAGCGGGTCACAGGTTCGAATCCTGTCCGGCTCACCACTTCCAGACATCGACGGTGAAAAGGCATTGGCCATCACGGGCATGACATGTCTGTGCCCAGGGCTTGCCGGTCACGGGATGCCTTGCTTTCCTGAAGACTGCCGCATTGCGACATGCCCGTGCCCCGGACACTGGACACAGGGATTGCCGCCGCGGGACGGCCGGGCCCGCCAGAAAAGGGGCCCGGACCGATGGTTATGCCTACTTCTTCGCCACGCGCGCGTTGCGGGTTGCAATCAGTTTCAACCGCAGTGCGTTCAGCCGAATGAAACCTTCGGCATCCTTCTGGTCGTAGGCGCCGGCATCTTCCTCGAAGGTGACGTGCTTTTCACTGTAAAGCGAATGATCCGACCAGCGCGCCACCGTCCGGGCAGACCCCTTGTAAAGCTTGACGCGCACCGTCCCGGTAACATGTTCCTGGGTCTTGTCGATCAGGGCTTGCAGTGCCTCGCGTTCGGGGCTGAACCAGAAGCCGTTGTAGATCAGCTCTGCATAGCGCGGCATGATCGAATCCTTCAGGTGGCCGGCGCCCGAATCCAGGGTGATCTGCTCGATTCCCCGGTGCGCCTCCAGCAGGATCGTGCCGCCGGGGGTTTCATAGACCCCGCGGCTCTTCATGCCGACGAACCGGTTCTCCACCAGATCCAGAACGCCCACGCCATGCTTGCCGCCCAGTTCGTTCAGCCGGGCAAGGATGGTGGCCGGACTCATCGCCTCGCCGTTTATCGCAACGGCATCGCCCTTCTCGAATGTGATCTCCACCATTTCGGGCGCATCGGGGGCCTCTTCCACGGGCACGACCCGCTGAAGCACGTAGTTGGGGAATTCCTCGGCCGGGTTCTCCAGCACCCGGCCCTCCGAAGAGGTGTGCAGCAGGTTCGCATCGACGCTGAACGGTGCCTCGCCCCGTTTGTCCTTGGCAATCGGGATCTGGTTCGCCTCGGCGAATTCAAGAAGTTTCGTCCGGCTGGTCAGATCCCACAGCCGCCAGGGCGCGATCACCTTGATCGCCGGGTCCAGTGCCGCGGCCGACAGTTCGAACCGCACCTGATCGTTGCCCTTGCCCGTTGCGCCATGCGCAATCGCATCGGCCCCGGTTTCATGGGCGATGCGCACCAGATGCTGGCTGATCAGTGGCCGGGCGATCGAGGTGCCCAGAAGATACAGCCCTTCATACAGCGCGTTGGCCCGGAACATCGGGAACACGAAGTCACGCACGAATTCCTCGCGCACATCGACGATGTGGATGTTCTCGGGCTTGATCCCCAGCAGCAGCGCCTTCTGCCGCGCCGGTTCCAGTTCCTCGCCCTGGCCCAGATCGGCCGTGAAGGTCACGACCTCGCAGCCGTATTCCGTCTGAAGCCATTTCAGGATGATCGAGGTATCAAGCCCGCCCGAATAGGCGAGGACAACTTTCTTCGGCTTCTGCATGGATGCACTCCGTCCCGGTTTCGCTGGCGCTTAAAGCGAAACCGGGGCAAGGGCAAGAATGGCCAGGTCGGCATGCCGGGCAATGCCGCGAAAAGCAGGGCGCGTGCCCCGATGCCGCGGCACGCGCTTCCCGGAAAGAAACTGAATCTGGCGGGTCACTTCACGATGATGACCGATTCCTCTTCCGGCTCCACGGCCGCCGTTTCATCGGGCGCTGAAGTCTGCGCAACGGCGGCATCGATCGCGGCCTGGTGCGGCGCCAGCTTGTTGCGCAGTGCTGTCAGCAGGGCAACGGCATCGCCGTCCTTGTTCCAGGCATCGAGTATTGCCTGTTCTGCCGCGATCACCGTCTCGGCCGCAGCCGCAGCGGCGTCACGGGCAGCCTGGATGTCATCGTCCGAGGGGCGGCTCTCGGCGAGCTGCAGCCCGGTTTCGTCGGTGCCGCCAACATCGCCGATCAGCGAGTCGATGTCCCCCGACAGCGCCAGCTGTTCTTCGGTCAGCGTGCTGTCAGCCTTGGCCTGCAGGTATTCATCGACGGATGCGAACCCGGCTTCCTCGACCTTTGTCTGAAGGGCGTCGAAGCTGTCTGCACGGGCCTCCAGTTCGGCTGCCCTGTCTGCCGCCGCGGCAGCTGAAGTGTCCGCCACCGCCAGACCGGCCAGCAGCCCCACCGGGCCCTTCGTCGTCTGGCCGTTGCGGATATGAGCAAGGACCGCGTTGATGTTGGCATTCATCGCGCCGTTCATCTTGCCCAGTTCGTTCGGGGCAAGTTCGCCGTTCTTCGCCGGCTTGCCCTTGGCGGCCTTGGCCCCCTCTGCCGCGGCGGGCTTGGGCTTCTTCGTCGCCGCGGATTTGGCCGACTTGTCAGAGTTGCCCTTCGACTTCTCGGCCGACTTCGACTCGGATTTCTTGGACTCCGACTTGCCGTTCCCGCCGCCGTTGCCGTTGCCGTTGCCATTGCCCTTGGCATGGGCAGCGCCCGCGGCATCCAGGTCGAAAACCGGAACCGCCGGCGAAAACATCAGAAGCGATGCCGCAAGCACCGTGGTCAGTTGCATCTTGCGCATTGCCGGAACTCCCTGTCTGGATGGCATGATGGGATTGGCCTTCGATCCGACGCGCCGATCGTGGCAAGAATATGGCAACCTGTATAAACCAAAGGTATAGCAGCGCAATGTCAGCGTTTCCGGAAGCCGCACGAAGCACGACCAAGGCCCTGCGCGGACTGTTTCCCGAAACGCCCCTGCAGCGGAATGACCATCTGTCGCAGCGATTCGCCGCCGACATCTGGCTGAAGCGTGAAGATCTTTCGCCGGTCCGCAGCTACAAGATCCGCGGTGCCTTCAACGCCATGCGAAAGGTGCACGACCGCCAGCTCGAGCAGCGCCAGTTCGTCTGCGCCAGTGCTGGAAACCATGCGCAGGGCGTTGCCTATACTTGCCGGCATTTCGGGGTGGAAGGCGTCATCTTCATGCCGGTCACCACACCGCAGCAGAAAATCGAAAAGACCCGCATGTTCGGCGGCGGCCACGTGCGCATCGAGTTGACCGGTGACTACTTCGATCAGACCCTTGCCGCGGCCCAGGCCTTCTGCGCGGAACAGGGCGCGCATTTCCTGTCGCCCTTCGATGACCCCGACGTGATCGAGGGGCAGGCCTCCGTGGCAGTGGAAATCCTGGACCAGCTGGGCCGCGCCCCGGATTTCGTGATACTGCCTGTGGGCGGCGGCGGCCTGGCCTCGGGTGTCACGCGCTACATGCGCGAGGTGGCGCCTTCGGTCCGGTTCCGGTTCGTCGAGCCGCTTGGCGGGGCCAGCCTGACCGCCGCCCTGCGGGAGGGCGGCCCGACCAGGTTGCCCCGGGTGAACAGCTTCGTTGACGGTGCGGCAGTGGCGCGCATCGGCGACAGCAACTACGCTCATCTTGCCTGGATCCCCCGCGAGGCGGTGCATCTGGCCCCCGAAGACCGCATCTGCGTCACGATGCTGGAAATGCTGAACGTCGAGGGCATCGTGCTGGAACCTGCCGGTGCCCTGTCTGTCGACGTCCTGCCGGAACTGGCCGAGGAGATCCGGGGCAAGACCGTGGTCTGCGTGACGTCGGGCGGAAATTTCGACTTCGAGCGCCTGCCCGAAGTCAAGGAACGCGCCCAGCGCTATTCCGGGCTGAAGAAATACTTCATCCTGCGCATGCCCCAACGCCCCGGCGCGCTGCGCGAGTTCCTGAACCTCCTGGGCCCCGACGACGACATCACCCGGTTCGAATACCTGAAGAAATCGGCACGCAACTTCGGGTCGGTGCTGATCGGGATCGAAACCAAGGATGCCAACAATTTCCGCCATTTCACCGACCGGATGGATGCGGCGGGACTTGCCTTCCGCGACATCACCGCCGACGAGGCGCTGGCAGAATTCCTGATCTGACCTTCAGGCCGCCGTGCCTTCAGACACCGCCCCACCCTGCAAGCCTGCAACCAGCTGCGCGCGCGAGGCGCGATAGACCTTCAGCACCTGCGCCAGATCGACCAGCGCCCCGTATCCCGCGGCGGCCTTGCGTTCGCCGTCCTGGCAGATCGCGGCAAGATCGCTGAGCCCGAGGTTCAGTGCGCTGCCTTTCAGGAAATGCAGATGCGCTTCCAACTCGCCTGGTGCGGGGCCGGCAGACAGGGCGCGGACGGCCTGCTCGGCCTCTTCCAGGAACATGTCGGCCACCTCGGCAAGACCGCCAACGCCGATTTCGCAGCGCAGTTCCTCTATCCGCTTCCAGTCGATCATGTCGGCAGTCCCCCTGATGTCCACGCAAGCAGCGTGAAGTGGCGAACCCAGCATTTGATGGGCCCGAAGTCGACAGGGCTGTGGCAATCGCCGGCAATTTTACCGTTCACCCAGTGTTAAACAGGCAAGGCCAGACTGGGCCTTCGGTCAGGAAGGGGTTGCCGGTGCTGTCCATCACGCTGCCAGACGATCGGATGACGCCAGTCGCGGGCGGGGTGCGTCATGTGCTGATTGTCGATGACAGCCGGGCGCAGCGGCACATCCTGTCGATGCAGCTGCGACGCTGGGGCTACAGGGTGACGGAACGCGAATCTGCGCTTGCCGCGCTGGATTTCTGCGCCACGGAAGGCGTGGATATCGTCATCAGCGACTGGATGATGCCGGGCATGTCCGGCCTGGAATTCTGCCGCCGGTTCCGGGATCTGGGGCGCGAGAACTACGGGTATTTCGTGCTTCTGACCTCCAAGTCGGAAAAGGCCGAGATCGCCGATGGCCTGGAGGCCGGGGCCGACGACTTCCTGACCAAGCCCGTCGCCAGCAGCGAACTTCGCGCCCGACTTCGCGCGGGAGAGCGGATGTTGTCCATGCAGGCAGAGCTGCTGGCAAAGAACCGGGTCATCGCGAAAACCCTTGTCGAATTGCAGGAGCTTTACGATTCGCTCGACCGCGACCTGATCGAAGCGCGGAAGTTGCAGCAGACGCTGGTTCGCGACCGGGTGCGGGATTATGGCTGGGCAAGGGCGTCGCTGCTCTTGCGGAATTCGGGGCGGGTGGGGGGCGATCTGGTCGGCAGCTTCCGGGTCGATGACGACCGCGTGGCGGTCTATTCGATCGACGTCTCCGGCCACGGTGTTGCCTCGGCGATGATGACGGCCCGCCTTGCCGGATTCCTGACCGGATCTTCCCCCGAACAGAACCTGGCATTCCAGAAAGGGCCGCGGGGTGCCCATGTCCTATTGCCGCCGGAAGCGGTGGCCGAACGGTTCAACCGCCTGATGCTGGAGGAGATTCAGGTCGAACAGTACTTCACGATGGTCTTTGCCGTCGCCGACCGCGTGGCGCAGCAGATCAGCCTTGTGCAGGCCGGCCATCCGCACCCCATGCTTTTGCGCAAATCCGGCGCGGTGCAGCGGCTGGGGCGGGGCGGGCTTCCCATCGGCCTGGTTCCCGGCGCGACATACGAATGGGAAGACATCCCGTTCACCCCCGGTGACCGGCTCATCCTGGTGTCGGATGGCATCACCGAATGTCCTCTGCCTTCTGGGCGCGACTTCGGGGAAGACGGCCTGACGACCAGCCTGAAGACCTCGGCCGGACTAGGCGGGGCCGAGCTTCTGGAAGCGCTGATTCGGGATCTGGCGCGGCAATCGGGCAGCGAAAGTTTTGCCGACGACGTGTCCGGCGTCGTGCTGGACCTAGGCTAGCGCATCGGCCAGAATTGCCCGGTCGCCTGCATTGCCGAGCCGCACCAACGCCTCTTCCACCGGCAGCCAGATCGCGGCATGGCCCGGCTCGGACGGCGGACCAAGGGGGCGGACCGGACGCGCCAGATAGACGGTGCAGACCTTTTCCGCCCAAAGGTCGTATTCCGGCATGTAGGTGAACCGGCGGAATGCCCCCAGCCGCCGGAAGACGGCGATCCGCCATCCGGTTTCTTCGAGCACTTCGCGGTGCAGGGCCGGGATCGGCTGTTCGCCGGGGTCGATACCGCCGCCGGGCAGCTGGAATTCTGGCACCGGCTCGGCCTGGTGGGTGGTCAGGATATGGTCGCCCCGAAGAAGGATCGCATAGACGCCAGGCCTGCGGATGTAGCCCTGCCCCGGTTTCACCGGCTCGCCATGGCGTCTGATCATGCGAATCCCCCTTGGACCGTCGGTTGTGCAGCCTATATAGGCGCGATATGCCAACACTGGCAGTTTCAGGAAACCCCCCATGTCTACCGGTTCACAGATCGCCTGGGACGATACCGTCCTGCCATTCCAACTGGACGCCTCGGGCATCCGCGGTCGCGTCGCGCGGCTGGACGGGGTGCTGGACCAGGTGCTGAAACAGCACGCCTATCCTTCCGTCATCGAGGCACTGGTGGCCGAGACCGCGCTTCTGACGGCGCTGATCGGCCAGACCATCAAGCTGCGCTGGAAACTTTCCCTTCAGGTCCGCGGCAATGGCCCGGCCCGGCTGATCGCGACCGACTATTACGGCCCGACCGAGGACGGCCAGCCTGCCCGCATCCGCGCCTATGCCAGTTATGATGCCGACCGGCTTGATCCCCATGCCGACCCGTTCAGCCAGATTGGCGAAGGCTACTTTGCCGTGATGCTTGATCAGGGCGAAGGCATGCTGCCCTATCAGGGCTTCACGCCCATTGCCGGCGGCAGCCTTTCGGCCTGCGCGGAAACCTATTTCGCCCAGTCCGAACAGATCCCGACCCGCTTTGCGCTGGCCTTCGGCGAAAGCGCCGAACCCGGGCGTCCCCTGCGCTGGCGGGCGGGCGGCGTGATGCTGCAGCACATGCCCGCGACGGGCGGTGTCGCCGCCGAGCAGGGCAGCGGCGAGGGCGGGCTTCTGACCCATGCCGACATCCTGGGCGGAGAGGCATCCGACGACTGGAACCGCGCGAACATGCTGCTCGACACCGTCGAGGAACTGGAAATGATCGGTCCCTCGGTCACGCCTACCGACTTGCTGGTGCGGCTGTTTCACCAGGAAGGCCCGCGGGTGTTCGACGCCCAGCCGGTGCGCTTCGGCTGCTCTTGCAGCGAGGAAAAGGTCCGCAACACTATGTCGATCTACAGCCAGAAGGACATCGCGAAGATGACGACCGAGGCGGGCGTCGTGACCGCCGACTGCCAGTTCTGCGGTGCGCATTACGAGCTGGACCCCAAGACCCTCGGGTTCGAAGCGGTCAAGCCGGAATGACCGATCAGGTCGAGGCCCGGCTGCGCGATGCCCTGTCGCGCCAGGCTGGGCCGTCCTCGGATTTCGATCTGAATCCCGGACTCCGTCCGTCGCCGGACCGACCTCTGCGCCCGGCTGCGGTTCTGGTGCCGATCTGGCTGAAACCCGAAGGTGCCGGGGTCATCCTGACAAAGCGGTCATCGCGGCTGAAGCATCACCCCGGCCAGATCGCGTTTCCCGGCGGCAAGGTGGATGCCTCGGACGACGGCCCACAGGCCGCAGCCCTGCGAGAGACGCACGAGGAGATCGGCCTCGACCCGACCCGTGTCGAGATCCTTGGCTCCCTGCCGGTCCACGAAACAGTCACCGGCTTTGCCGTCACCCCCTTCGTCGGCCTGATCCATGGCACCTTCGACCCCGTGCCCGAGGACGGCGAGGTGGATGAAATCTTCACGGTTCCTCTCGACCATGTCCTGACGCCAGCCCGATATGCCATCGAGCGTCGCCGCTGGATGGGGGTCTGGCGCCGCTATTACGCCGTGCCCTACGGCCCCTATTACATCTGGGGTGCCACCGCGCGTATCCTGCGAGGGTTGGCAGAACGGGCACGGGCATGAAGGTCGCGGGCGACTGGCTGGAACATCCCGGAACGCAGGCCCTGTGTGCCGCGCTGGAAGGCGCAGGCCACCAGGCGTTTCTGGTCGGGGGCTGCGTGCGAAACGCCCTGCTGCAGGTGCCGGTTGCAGACGTGGACATCGCCACCGATGCGACGCCCCCAACCGTCTCGGAAATCGCCGAAGCTGCCGGCTTCAAGGTCGTGCCCACCGGTGTTGACCACGGCACCGTGACGGTCGTGGCCGAGGGCCGGCCGTACGAGGTGACGACCTTTCGCCGCGACATCGAAACCGATGGTCGCCGCGCCGTAGTGGCCTTTTCGACGCGAATCGAGGAAGACGCGGCGCGACGCGATTTCACGATGAACGCGCTTTATGCCGACCGGCTGGGCCGGGTGATCGACCCGCTGGGCGGCCTGCCCGACCTTTTGGCGCGCCGTGTGCGGTTCGTCGGCGATGCGGCAACCCGCATCCGCGAGGACTACCTGCGCATCTTGCGCTTCTTCCGTTTTCATGCCTGCTACGGTGATCCCGATCAGGGCCTGGATCCAGAGGGTCTGGCCGCCTGCGCGGCCCTGTCCGCAGGATTGGGGGCGATTTCACGCGAACGCATCACGGCCGAGCTGCGCAAGCTGCTTGCCGCGCGTGATCCCGCGCCCGCCGTGGCAGCCATGGCGCAGGCAGGTGTATTGCGGGTCGTCCTGCCCGGGGCTGACCCGCGCGCGCTGGCACCGCTGGTCCACCTTGATGCCGCCGTCGCTCCGCGCTGGTTGCGGCGGCTGGCTGTTCTGGGCGGCGAGAACCCCGAAGCGGCACTGCGTCTGTCGCGGGCAGAGGCCCGCAATCTGGACGCGCTGCGAAACGCCATCGGCGCGGCAGCCGATCCCGCCGTTCTGGGCTGGAAGCTCGGGGCGGACCTGGCGGCCGACGCGGTACTTGCCCGCGCCGCCTGCCTTGGCACCCCTCTCCCCCCCGGCTGGCAGGCAGAGGTCGCCCGGGGGGCGGCAGCGACCTTTCCGGTCACCGCCGCCGACCTGATTCCCGCCCTGCAAGGCGCGGCACTGGGCGCCCGGCTGAAGGAACTGGAGGCGCGCTGGCTGGCATCCGGCCTGACCGCCAGCCGCGAGGAGCTGCTGAAAGGGGCGTGACAATGCGATCCGCTTGGGCTACCAGATCGCAGCCCGAGAAGGAGACCGGCATGGAACACGGGATTACGCCTCGCCTCGGCTGAGTCGACCGATCCCGTCGCAGTGGTCGCGTTCCCGCCCCGCCTCATTCCATCGCTGCACTTTCTGCCGGGTTCCCCCACAATGTTCCACTTCTTCGAAAACCTCGTCGATCCGTATCAACACTATGCGGAGACCGACAATCCGCCCCGGCGGCTCTGGCCCTTCCTGAAGGATTATGTCCGCGCCTTCCGCAGTGTATTCGCCTTTGCCGGGCTGTTCTCGGTCGGCAATGCCGTGCTGGAAGTGGGGATGATCTGGTATCTGGGCCGCCTGGTGGACCAGATGGCCGGCCAGTCCCCGGCCGATTTTCTGGCCGCGCACTGGTCCGAACTGCTGCTGGTCGCGCTGGTGGTGCTGATCCTGCGACCGCTGGTCGCCGGGGGCTCGGTCAGCCTCTTGCACAACACGATCCTGACCAACTTCGGCACCATGATGCGCTGGCGGGCGCACCGGCATGTGCTGCGCCAACCGGTCGGCTGGTTCGAAAGCGATTTCGCCGGCCGCATCGCCAACCGCATCATGCAGGCCCCCCCGGCCGCAGGAGAAGCGGTGTTCCAGGTCTTCGACATGGCCGCCTTTGCCGCTGCCACCTTTGTCGGCGCGCTACTGATGCTGGCCGAGGCCGATCCCCGGCTGATGGTTCCGCTGCTTCTGTGGTTCGCCGGCTATGTGCTTCTGATGCGCTGGACGATCCGCCGCGCCGGGCCCGCCGCCACCGCCTCGTCCGAGGCGCGCAGCGCGGTCACGGGGCGGGTGGTGGACAGCTATACCAACATCCATTCGGTGAAGCTTTTCGCCAATCAGGATCAGGAACTGGACTACGCGAAGGAGGCCATCGAGCGCGCGCGCAAGACCTTCCAGACGGAAATGCGCATCGTCACCCGGATGGACATGGCGCTGACCTTCCTGAACGGGCTTCTGATTCTGGGGGTCGGTGGGCTGGCGGTCTGGTTCTGGGTGCAGGGCACGGCAACGGTCGGCGTGGTCGCGGCGGCGCTGGCGCTGGTGCTGCGCATCAACTCGATGACCTACTGGATCATGTGGGCCTCGACCAACCTGGCGCAGAACCTCGGCACCCTGGCCGAGGGCATGCAGACCATCGCCCAGCCGATCGCCCTGGTGGACCGGCCCGGCGCCCCCGCACTGCGTTTCGAGAAGGGTCTCATCGAGATCAAGGGCGTCAGCCACCACTACGGCCGCGGCTTCGGGGGGCTGCGCGATGTCACGCTGACCATCCGGCCGGGAGAGAAGATCGGCGTCGTCGGCCGCTCGGGCGCTGGGAAATCGACGCTGGTCAAGCTGATGCTGCGCTTCTACGATACCGAATCGGGCGCGATCCTGATCGACGGGCAAAACATCGCCGATGTCACACAGGAGAGCCTGCGCCGCCAGATCGGCATGGTTCAGCAGGATTCCTCGCTTCTGCACCGGTCGGTGCGCGACAACATCCTCTACGGCCGCCCCGACGCGACCGAAGAGATGATGATCGCCGCCGCGAAACAGGCCGAGGCGCATGACTTCATCCTGACGCTTGAGGATCCGCAGGGCCGCCGCGGCTATGACGCCCATGTTGGCGAACGGGGGGTCAAGCTCTCCGGCGGGCAGCGCCAGCGCATCGCCATCGCGCGGGTGATCCTGAAGGACGCGCCGATCCTGATCCTGGACGAGGCGACCTCGGCCCTGGACAGCGAGGCCGAGGCCGCAATCCAGGGCGCGCTTTACGGGGTGATGCAGGGCAAGACGGTCATCGCAATCGCGCACCGCCTGTCCACCATCGCCGCGATGGACCGGATCGTGGTGCTGGAGGACGGCCGGGTGGTCGAGGACGGCCACCATTCAGACCTTCTGCGCAAGGGCGGTCTCTATGCCCGCTTCTGGGCGCGGCAGTCCGGCGGCTTCATCGGGCTGGAGGAAAACGCGGCGGGATAGGATTCTGCTCGTCGATGGCTTCGTCACTCCTTGCGCGCCGTCCCGATGAGGAGACGAAGTCGCACGACCAGGCGACCCTTGCCCTTTGTGGCTGACGGGCCTACGTCTCGCCCATGAGCGCGCTTCGAAGCCTCGGCTCCCTGATCGACGCCTTCCGCCCCGCCGACGGCCCCCCGCCGCAGCGCCTTGGCGCTTTCATGCGCTGGTCGCTGGCGGGATCCTGGCCAATGCTGGTGCTGGCGGGCCTGCTGTCCTCTCTGGCCGGAGTGACCGAGGTGGTCAGCGCGCTGATCCTCGGCTGGGTGATCGATGCCGCGGTGAACTCCGGCCCTGCCGATTTCTTTGCCGCACACTGGCACCTGGTGCTGTGGTTCCTCGCCTTCTACCTGGTCCTCAGACCATTGGCCTTCGCCGTCTCCTCGGCCTCGAACTCGATCGTCATCGGGCCGAACGTGATGCCGTTGGTACTGTCCCGCCTGCATCGCTGGACGCTGGGCCAGTCCGTCACCTTCTTCGACAACGACTTTGCCGGCCGCATCGCGCAAAAGCAGATGCAGGCCGCCCGTGCCGTCACAGATGTCGCGACCGAAGTCATCAACACCGTCTGCTTCGCGCTGGCCTCGGTCATCGGTTCGGTCGCCTTCCTGGTCGCCGTCGATTACAAGGCCGCCATCGCGCTGATGGTCTGGCTGGTTGCCTATATCCTGCTGATCCGCTTCTTCCTGCCCATGGTCAGGAAGAACTCGGCCGCCCGCGCTTCGTCCCGTGCCATGGTTTCGGGTCAGGTCGTGGACACGATCACCAACATCAAGACTGTGAAGCTGTTCGCGCATGCCGCCTTCGAGGACCGCGTGGCGCTGGACGCGATGGAGGTCTTCCGCGAACGCAGCCTGGAATTCGGCGTCATCTCGACCTGGTTCCGGTTCAGCCTCATGCTGCTGGCCGGGGTGTTGCCGGTGCTGCTGATCGGGGGCACCGTCATGCTGTGGCAGCAGGGGCAGGCCACGGCCGGCGACATCGCCGCCGCTGGGGCCATTGCGTTGCGCATTGCACAGATGTCGGGCTGGGTCAGCTTCACGCTGATGTCGATCTACACCTCGGTCGGCGAGGTCGAGGACGGGATGCGCACCCTTTCCGCGCCGCACACACTGACCGATCCTCCGGATGCCCGGCCTCTGCCCCGCGTCAGGGGAGACATCCGGTTCGAGGGCGTGACCTTCGCCTACGGCCGCGAACGCGGCGGGGTGCGGGACATCGACCTGACCATCCGCGCGGGCGAGAAGCTGGCCATCGTGGGCGCCTCGGGTGCGGGAAAATCCTCGCTTGTTTCTCTGCTTCTGCGGCTTTACGACCCCGAACAGGGCCGCATCACCATCGATGGCCACGACCTGCGGTCCGTCACTCAGGAAAGCCTGCGCCGCCAGATCGGCATGGTCACGCAGGAAACCGCGATGTTCAACCGATCCGCCCGCGACAACATCGCCTATGGCCGACCCGAAGCGACCGAAGCCGAGATCATCGCCGCCGCAAAAGCAGCCGAGGCGCACGAATTCATCGCCGGGATGGTCGATCACCAGGGCCGCAAGGGCTATGACGCCTTCCTTGGCGAACGCGGGGTCAAACTGTCCGGCGGGCAGCGCCAGCGCATCGCGCTGGCCCGCGCCTTCCTGAAGGACGCGCCGATCCTGGTGCTGGACGAGGCAACCTCGGCGCTGGACTCGGAAGTCGAGGCCTCGATCCAGGAGGCGCTTGGCCGGGTGATGCAGGGCAAAACGGTGCTTGCCATCGCGCACCGGCTGTCCACCATCGCGGCAATGGATCGCATCATCGTGCTTGACCGTGGCCGCATTGTCGAGGAAGGCAGCCACGAGGCGCTTCTGGCGAAGAACGGCCTCTACGCCCGCTACTGGAAACGCCAGTCGGGCGGGTTCATCGGTACGGAAGATCAGGCGGAAGCGGCAGAGTGATCGTCACCATCGAAAGGCTCGGGCACCTCGGCCACGGAATTGCATCAGGCCCGATCTATGTCCCCGGCACCCTGCCGGGCGAAGTGGTCGAGGGCACGCCTGATGGTGACCGGCTGTTGGAGCCGAAGATCATCACCCCTTCGCCCGACCGCGTGAAACCGCCATGCCGCCATGCCCGGACCTGCGGTGGCTGCCAGTTGCAGCATGCCTCGGATGCCTTTGTCGCGGCCTGGAAATGTCAGGTCGTCGAAACCGCGCTTGCCGGCCAGGGGCTTCGCGCGGACTTTCTGCCACTGGCGACCTCGCCCGCGAAATCCCGGCGGCGCGCGACGCTGTCTGCCCGGCGGACCAGAGGCGGGGTGCTGATCGGCTTTCACGCCCGCGCCTCGGAAACGATCGTGGACATCGCGGACTGCCAGCTGCTTCACCCCGGCATCCTTGCCGCCTTTCCGGGGCTCGAGGCCCTGGTCCGCGCGGGGGGCTCGCGTTCGGCAGAGCTGTCGTTGCAGGTGACCCTGACGCGCGGTGGCCCGGATGTTGTGGTCACCGGCGGCAAGCCCCTGGACGCCGAACTGCGGATGGACCTGGCTCGCATAGTCGAAACCCACGGCCTGTCGCGTCTGACCTGGGACAGCGAAACCGTTGCGCTGCGCGATCGGCCCGCGCTGACCATGGGAGCCGCCACCGTCGTGCCCCCTGCCGGCGCCTTCCTGCAGGCCACGGCCGAAGGCGAGGCCACGCTCCTGGCGGCCGTGCGTCAGGCACTGGGTCCGCAGAAGCGCGTCGTCGATCTGTTTTCGGGCGTCGGCACCTTCACCCTGCCGCTGGCACAGGTGATGGAGGTCCACGCCGTCGAAGGTGACGCGGCAATGATTGCCGCACTTGACCTTGCCGCACGCAACACACCCGATCTGCATCGCATCAGCACGGAAACCCGCGACCTGTTCCGCCGCCCGCTGGAGCCAGACGAACTGAGGGGCTTCACCGCAGCCCTGATCGACCCGCCCCGCGCCGGGGCCGAAGCGCAGACCGACCGTCTCGCGCGATCCGGCGTTCCGGTGATCGCCTTCGTGTCCTGCAACCCGGTCACATTCGCACGCGATGCAAAGACCCTGGTCACCGCCGGCTACCGGCTGGACTGGGTGCAGATCATCGACCAGTTCCGCTGGTCCACGCACGTAGAGCTTGTGGCCCGCCTCAGCCTGCCGGGCTGACAAACCCGTGATCCCTGCGACAGCCTGACCGGCTGGTCAGATAAGCCCGATTCCTGTAGGACTTGGAAAAAAGAGCAGCGGGCAGGGACATGCGCGGGATAGGACTTCTCCTCCTTCTGGTGGTTACGCTGGGGCTTGCGGGGTGCGCGCCCAAGACGAAATTCCTGAAGTATCGCGGGCCAGAGGTCACGCAGGTCCAGGTCCACAAGACCGACCGCAAGATGTACCTCATTCACAAGGACCGGGTGCTGAAGTCATATGATGTCGGACTTGGATTTGCACCCGAGGGGCACAAGCAGTTCGAAGGCGACGGGAAGACGCCGGAAGGCAGCTACTTCATCACCCACAAGAACCCGAACTCGCGCTTCCATCTGTCGCTTGGCATCTCCTACCCCAACGAGGCGGACCGCGCCTTCGCCGAGGCTCAGGGCAAAAGCCCCGGCGGCGACATCTTCATTCACGGCGGACCGCGGCGTCCGACCACGGCCCGCGACTGGACCGAGGGCTGCATTGCGGTCAGCGACAAAGAGATGGAAGTGATCTATTCGATGGTCAAGCCGGGCACCCCCATCCACATCCTGCCCTGAATGGCTGCACGGGAATGGGCGCCAGCGGCGCCCGGATGCTAGGCGCCGGTGACCAGTGTCCACCAGATCTTGCCGCTGGGCTCCTGGAACCATGCGAAGCCGATCAGCCGCGCCGATGGGTCCATGATGACGTTTCGGGTGTCAGGATTGTTCATCCAGGTCGCCAGCGTTTCCAGCTCGGTCTCGTAGGTTTCCGAGATCAGCTCGCCCACCAGACGGCCGGTGAAGCCGACGCGCTGCACGCGGGTCAGCGGCGATGATCCGTCGGATCCGAAGTGCCAGGGACGGTTCTGCACCGCCATGTCGCGCGAATGGGTCGCAGCGGCGGCGTTCAGCCTTGCATCGAAGGTCACCGGCGGCAGCGAGCGCGCCGCGCGCAGGGTGTTCACGGAATCAAGCAGGCGGAACGAAACCTCTTCCTCGTCGCCTGGCCTTATCCAGTAAACCTTCGGCAGCGGCCGGCCGTCCGGCCCCAGGGTCGGGGCGGTTGTCGGGGCACAGGCCGCCAGAGCCAGCGCGGCACCTTGCAGAAGCAGGAAACGTCGATCCATTCCGTCCACCGTTGTTCTGCCGCAGTTCGCGGCGGTCCGCGCCGTCATATCGGAAGCCGGATCGGGGTTCAAACGGGACTCGTGCCGATCGGCAAGGGATGACGGCGGTTTGAATTGCGGAACGGGACCCATCTGACTATATCCCGCGAAAAGTTGAACAGAGACAGAGCAGGAGTATCCGCCATGGCCAATGGGTCCATCAGCCGCCGTGCCCTGTTGGGGGGGGCTGCCGGAATGGCCGGTCTTGCCGCGCTTCCGGCGCTGGCACAGGACGGGACCACCGAATTCACCCCTCCGGCATCCAGCAGCGTGCGCAACAACATTTCCAGTTTCCGCATGTTGCAATGGCAGGACTACTTCGACAACACCCGCAACGGGGCGATCCTTGTCGACATCACCTCGCGTGCCCTGCATTTCTGGTCAGAGGACCAGTCGATCTACCGGCTCTATCCGACCTCTGTGCCACTGTCCGAGGATCTGACGCGCCGGGGCCGGACCGAGGTGGTGCAGAAGGTGGTGAACCCGCCATGGCGCCCGACCCCCGCGATGAAGCAGCGCAACCCGGATTGGCCGGACATGGTGCCGGGTGGCGCCAAGGACAATCCCCTTGGAACCCGCGCCCTGTATCTGTCGTGGACCTACTATCGCATCCACGGCACGCACGACACGCGCAAGATCGGTCGAAAGTCATCGAACGGCTGCATCGGGCTTTACAACGAACATGTGGAAGAGCTGTTCGAATATGCCCGGGTCGGCACGCAGGTTCTGCTGATCTGACCGGGTTTTCCCCATACGAAAGCATCGGGCCGCAGCGCAGACATGCTGCGGCCCGATTTTCTTTCTGCGCCGCAATACGTGCCGGCGCCGGTTTCACAGATCCAGCGGCGGGCCGGTGAACCGCAGATGGAACCTTGCCGCCAGGCCCTGCAGGGCGGCCATGTCCTCGGGAATGCGCAGACCGGCAGCGGCCGCCTCGGTGAAGAAGCCCTCGAACCCGCCCGGCGTCAGAATGACCAGATGCCTGCAGCCCGCCGGGTCGTCGACCTGGAAGGTATGCTCGGTGCCGCGCGGGATGAAGAAGGCCTCACCTGGCTGCAGGCCGGCCTGGCGCGCGGCTGTCCAGACGCGGCAGGATCCGGCGAGGACCACGAAAGTCTCGTCCTCGGCCTCATGCACATGGCGGGGCGGGCCACTGCCCTGCGGCGAATGGCTGTCAACGATCGACATTGCGCCACCGCTTTCGCCCGGCGAAAGAATGGTCCTGTACTGCACACCGCGCCATTCGACGCAGCCTGGATCCGTGGAGATATCTTTCATCGTTTCGCTCCGTCATGGTTCGAAACGAAGGCGCCTTCGTTGACGACAGGCTAAACGAGGCGCAGGCTATCCGTCCAACCGATCCTTTGAATAGGTGCTATCGGCATGGTCAATTTCGCTACCTTCGACCTGAACCTCCTGCGTGTGCTCGACTGCCTGCTCCGCGAAGGATCGACGATCCGCGCCGGGCAGAAGCTGGGCCTTTCGCAATCTGCCGTCTCGGGGGCGCTTGGGCGCCTCAGGCAGGCGCTGGACGATCCCCTGTTCGTGCGGCAGGGGAACCGGCTGGTCGCGACCGAACGGGCCGCCCGGATGGCCGAACCGCTGCAGGCCGAGCTTGAGCGCCTTCAGGCCCTGCTGTCGCCCGAGGCACCGTTCCGTCCCGACACGGCGACCGGAGCGTTCAAGATCGCGGGCAGTGATTTCTTCGCCGAAATGCTGATGCCGGAACTGGGGGCGCGGCTTGGGCGCGAGGCGCCCGGGGTAACGGTGCAACTGGTCGATCTGGTGCCTTCCGATTATCTGGCCAGCATCGACCAGCGCGGCGCGGATCTGGCCCTTCTGCCCGAGAGACCCGTGCCGGACTGGATGGTTTCCGCCCCTGCCTTCACCTCATCCTTCGTGGTCATCAGCCGCTCAGGCAACCCCGCGCTTGCCGATCTTGCCGAAGGCGCCACCATTCCGATCGACCGCTTCTGTGCCCTTTCGCATGTCCTCTTCTCGCCCGAGGGCAGGCTTTCCGGCATGGGGGACGCGGCACTTGCCCGGGTGGGCCGCAGCCGCAGGATCGCCATAACGGTGCCGCTGTTTTCGGCCGTGTGCCGCGTGGTAAGCGAAAGCGACCTTGTCGCTCTGGTGCCCCGCCAGCTGGCAGAGCGGGTCCGCGCCAGCCACAGACTTGAGATCCGGCTGCCCCCGGTAGAGATCGCACCCGCGCAGATGATCGGCGTCTGGCACAGGCGAACCGACAGGTCGCCCTTTGCAGCCTGGATGCGGAATCTGGTGTTCGACCTTCTTAGCCGGATCTGACGGAAACGTGGGGCGCGGGCTAGCGCCCGCGCGGCAGCCAGCCCGTCAGATTTTCTTCGATCACCGCAACCAGCGCCTCGATATGTGCCGGGTCGTCATTCAGGCAGGGAATGTAGGTGAATTCCTCGCCGCCTGCATGTTCGAACGCCTCGCGGATCTCGCCGTTGATTTCCTCGAGCGTCTCGATGCAGTCGGCCGAAAAGGCCGGGGCGATGACGGCGATCCGCTTCTTGCCCGCCTTGGCCAGTTCGGCCACATGTTCGACCGTGTAGGGGCGCAGCCATTCCTCGGGGCCGAAGACGGACTGGAAGGTGGTGTCGATCGACCCCTTTTCCCACCCCAGCCGTTCCCGCAACAGGCGCGAGGTCTTGGCGCACTGGCAGTGGTAGGGGTCGCCTTCCATGAGGTAACGCTTCGGCATGCCGTGATAGCTGGCCACCAGAACGTCGGGCTTGTGGTCCAGTTTCGCATAGGCCGTCTCGACCGACCGGGCCAGCGCCTCGACATACAGCGGATGCTCGAAGTATTCCGGCACCGTCCGCACCGCGGGCTGGCGCTTCTCCTTCATCAGGGCACGGAAGAACTGGTCGTTCGCCGTGGCCGAAGTGGCGCCGGCGTAATGGGGATAAAGCGGGAAGAACAGGATCTTCTCGCACCCGGCCTCGACCATCGCGCGCACCCGGCTTTCGGTGGAAGGGTTGCCGTAGCGCATGCAGAAATCAACCATCACCTCGGGCCCGTGGCGTTCGGTCAGCTTCGCCGCGATCGCCGCCGTCTGCGCCTTGGTGATCGTCATCAGCGGGCTTTCGTTCAGCTCGTGGTTCCAGATCTGCCTGTAGTTCGCCCCCGACGAAAACGGCCGCTTGGTCAGGATGATCAGCTGCAGCAGCGGCTGCCACTTCCAGCTGGCGTAGTCGATCACCCTCTTGTCCGACAGGAACTCGTTCAGATAGCGGCGCATCGACCAGTAATCGTAATTGTCCGGCGTGCCCAGATTGGCGACCAGCACCCCGATCCTCGCCCTGCGGACCGGAGGATGGTCGGCGGGGGCGTGGGCAAGGCGTCCCTGCCCCGGCATGACCAGGGCGGTGTCGGTGTCCTGCGCGGATTTGGCGTCAAGCATCTGAATGATCCCGAATGTTCCCTGCGGGACATATAGGCTTGGCGGGCAGGGTCAACCGTCCTTGGGCAACCGGTGTTCCGGCACACGCAGCGCCTCGGCCAGTCTTGCCCTGGCCGAACCGGGCCGCAGCGGCTGCTGCTGGCTTTCGTGCGGGGCCCAGCCGGTCAGGAACACCAGTTCGAAAGTCGCGCGCAACTGGCCTTGGGGGGTGGAAAACGCGCGGCGATAGACCGCCTCGGCCGCGGCAAACACCCGACGATCCGTGAACCGGCGCAGGCGACCTGTCAGGGCATTCGTCTCTCCCATGCTGCGCATGTCGGCGTAAAGCGTAGCCAGCGCGCGGTAGTGTACCGTCTGGGTCACGCTGTCGGCCACCGGCAGGGCCAGTCCGGCGCGTTGCATCAGCGCGCCCAGATCGCGGATTTCCCCCATCGGCAGCACCCGGGGCGACAGGCCCCCCGTCACCAGGCTTTCCGCCTCGGCCAAGCTCGCGCGCAGCTCGTGCAACGTCTCGCCCCCCGGCAGCACCGCGATGCACAACCCGTCTGGGCGCAGGGCGCGACGGCATTGCACCAGTTGACCCACCGGATCGTTCGCCCAGTGCAGGGCCATTGCGTGGATCACAAGATCGTGCGCCCCCGGTTCAAGGGCCAGCACCTCTTGATCCGGCACGATCCGGGGGTTGCCCGGAAAATCGGCCCAGACATGAGGAAAAGGCGTCACGATAGCGGGGGCCGTAAAGGTTCTGTTAACCTCGTCCAGTCTTTCCTCGATGTCGGCGCGGGCGATGCGGTGCAGGAACAGGGCCTCGCCATGGCCCGGCAGGGCCTGGGCGCGGGCACGGTGGCGGGCAAGGGCGTTGCGGTCGGTCAGGGGCGGCGGCGTGGTCATCGCGCCGGACCATAGGGGGACGGTATGGGAATGCAAGCTGCGCTGCATCTGCTGTATCCGCCCCAATGCATCAGCTGCGACGCGGCGGTGACGACCGACTTCGGCCTCTGCGGCGCCTGCTGGCGCGAGACGCCCTTCATCGTTGGGCTGGTCTGCGACCGCTGCGGCCTGCCCCTGCCGGGGGGCGAGCCGGGAGAGACCGCCCTTTGCGACGACTGCATGACCATCGCGCGGCCTTGGGGTCAGGGCCGCGCGGCGCTGCTGTATCAGGACAACGCGCGCCGGCTGATCCTGGCGCTGAAGCATGGCGACCGGTTGGACCTGGCGCGCCCTGCCGGGGCCTGGCTGCACCGCGCGGCGGCACCGATCCTGCGTCCGGGCATGCTGGTCGTTCCCGTGCCCCTGCACTGGAGCCGCCTGTTCCGCCGCCGCTACAATCAGGCGGCACTTCTGTCGAAGGCGGTAGCAGGGCTTGCGGGGCTGGACCACTGCCCGGACGCGCTCGTTCGCAGCCGCAACACGGGCACGCAGGACGGCCGGACCCGCGACGGCCGCCTCGCCAACCTGGCCGGGGCCTTCCAGGTACCGCCTCGCCGTCGCCGGCTGGTCGAGGACCGCGACATCCTTGTGGTCGATGACGTGATGACCTCGGGGGCGACCTTCGCCGCCGCGACCGAGGCGCTGCATGCGGCAAATGCGCGGTCTGTCTGTGTTGTGGCCCTTGCGCGCGTTGCGAAAGACGGCTGAATCCCTATAGTCGCGGCGCACAGCGAGGTTCCCATGCGCCCGGTCGAAATCTACACCACCCCGTTCTGTCCCTATTGTCATGCAGCCAAACGGCTTCTGGACCGCAAGGGTGTGGCCTACCGTGAAATCGACGTCAGCCGCGACCCCGGTCTGCGGCAGGCGATGATCCAGCGCGCGCACGGACGGCACACCGTGCCGCAGATCTTCATCGGCGATACGCATGTCGGCGGGTCGGACGACCTGCACGCGCTGGAGGCGGCGGGCAAGCTTGACCCGCTTCTTGCCGCATGATCCGGGCTGCGCTGGTCCAGCTGAACGTCTCCGACGATCCGTCAGCCAACCTGCCGGCCACGGTGGCGCTTGTCCGGCAGGCGGCGGCAGCCGGGGCCGGGTTCGTCCTGACCCCGGAGCTGACCAATGGCCTGTCCTCCAGCCGCGCCCACCAACGCAGCGTCTTCCGGCATGAGGAAGCGGACGAGACGCTTGCCACCCTTCGGGCCGAGGCTCAGGCGGCGGGCATCTGGCTGCTGATCGGCTCGCTGGGCCTTCTGACCCATGATGCGGACGGCCGCTTTGCGAACCGCAGCCTGCTGGTCGGGCCGGATGGCCAGGTACGGGCACGCTATGACAAGATCCACATGTTCGATGTGAATGTCTCGGAAACCGAGGTGTATCGCGAAAGCGACGGCTACCGGCCGGGAAACCGTGCGGTGCTGGCCGAGACTCCCTTTGCCAGCATCGGGATGACGGTCTGCTATGATGTCCGCTTCCCGGCGCTTTATCGCCGCCTGGCGAAGGCGGGTGCGCAGATCCTGACGGTTCCGGCGGCCTTCAACCACATCACCGGCGCGGCGCACTGGGAAACGCTGCTGCGCGCAAGGGCGATCGAGACGGGCTGCTTCGTCCTCGCCCCGGCGCAGACCGGTTTTCACCCCGAAACGGCTGGCAAGGGCCGGCGCACCCATGGCCATTCCCTGGCCGTCGCCCCCTGGGGCGAGGTGCTGGCTGATGGGGGTACGGAACCCGGCGTGACTCTGGTCGATCTCGACCTTTCCCGGGTGGCCGAAGCGCGCCACCGCGTCCCCTCGCTGACCCATGACCGGGACTTTGCAGGACCATGAGCGCGGACAAGACCGACGACATCGCAGTGGCGCTGTTCGGCGAGCTGTTCATGGCCGACCAGCTGGCGCGGAACCGGATCTCGAAGGTGCTGCCCAAGGGGATGGAGCTGTCGCATTTCTCGGTCCTGAACCATCTGGCCCGGATCAACGACGAACGCACGCCGGCGCAGCTGGCCAAGGCGTTCCACGTCACGCGCGGAGCGATGACCAACACGCTGTCCCGGCTGGAATGGGCGGGTCACATCCACATCCGCCCGGATTGGGACGACGCGCGGCAGAAGTTCGTCGCGATCAGCCCCTCGGGCCGGGCGGCGCGCGATTCCGCCGTGGCAGCCGTCGTGCCCCTGATCGCCGAGGTGGTGCAGGCGTTGGGCCCCGACCGGGTGCGCGCGCTTCTGCCGGTGCTGCGCGAACTGCGCCAGCGACTTGAAGATGCGCCCTGAACGGCGTGGCACCGGCAGCACATGGGCCGGGGCTTTTCGCCACGTTCACTGTGGATAAGCCTGCTGTCGGTCGTTAGGCCTTGCCCTGCCCCGGTTATCTTCGCATAGATGGATGGGGTATCCAGGGTTCCGGACACATGTTGCCTTTGCCAAGCCGCATCCTCGCCTCGCTTGCCGTCAGCACGGCACTTTTCACCGTTCCTGCCCTTGCCGAGATACCCAATTCCCTGAACCTGAACGGCACGACCGGGCTGATCGACATGCCCTCGGGCGAGGCGCAGGAGGATGCGCGCTTCAGCTATTCCCTGGCTGTGGCCGGGCCGATCACCCGCGCGACCATCAGCTTCCAGTTCACCGAACGGCTCTCGGGCTCTTTCAGGTTCCAGACATGGCGCAACTGGAACGAACTTGACCCGATCGCTCCCGAGAAACTTACCGACAAGAGTTTCGACATCCGCTACCTGCTGCTGAAGGAAAGCCGTTACCTTCCTGCGCTGACCATCGGGATGAACGATTTCACCGGCCGTGGCCTGTATTCGTCGGAATATGTGGCGGCGACCAAGAGCTTCGGCGACCGGCTCAAGGTGACGGCGGGTCTCGGCTGGGGCCGGCTGGGATCCTACGGCGGGATCGGGGCGCCTTTCGGCGACCGTCCGCCGCTGGATCCGTCCGACTACGGCACGCCCAACACAGAACAGTGGTTCAGGGGCGATGCGGCACCCTTCGCCGGCATCGAATACCGGATCAACGACAACTGGACCTTCAAGGGCGAATATTCCTCGGATGCCTATGTGATGGAGGAAGACCGGGGTCTGATCGAACGCGACAGCCCGTTCAACTTCGGCTTCGAATATCAGCGCGGCCCGATGGCGCGCTACGGCATCTATTCGCTGCACGGATCAGAGATCGGCTTTGCCTTCCATCTGACGCTTGACCCGAAAACCCGGGCAACGGGTGGGGTGATGGGCGCGGCACCCACGCCGGTAAAGGCAAGGCCGTCGCGGACGGCGGACCCCGGTGCATATGACGGCGGGTGGGTGACCCAGCCCGATGCCGGACCGGTACTGCGCCAGAACCTGGCGAAGCGGCTGGCCAAGGACGGCATCATCATCGAGAACCTGTCCTACACGGCCCAGACCGTGCAGATCCGCATCCGCAACGGTCGGATCGACGCAGGACCGCAGGCGATCGGCCGCACCGCCCGCGCATTGAGCCATGTGATGCCTGCCTCGGTCGAGGTGTTCGAGATCGTGCCGATCGTGAATGGCATCGGGGCATCCAAGGTCACCATCCGCCGCAGCGACCTGGAACAGCTGGAATTCGCCGCCGACAACGCCACGCTTCTGCGCCAGAAGGTGATCCTGTCGGACGCCGGCCCGCTGGCGGCAAATGCCGTGGGCGACGACGGGCTTTATCCGAAATTCCGCTGGGGCCTGCGCCCGGCGTTCCGCCTGTCCGAACCGCTGAAGGGGGATGTCGGGGTTCGGCTTGGGGCCTCGTACGACATTCGCCCCGGGCTGGTGCTTTCGGGATCGGTCTACAAGCGCCTGTTCGGCAACGTGGACCGTTCCGGCGAGTATTCGGATTCGGATCTGCCGCATGTCAGGTCCGACAGCTCTCGCTACACGAAATTCGCCGATCCCGGGATCGAGAAGCTGACCCTTGCCTGGTATGCACGGCCGGCGGAGAACCTCTATTCCCGTGTCACGCTGGGCTACCTGGAACGGATGCACGCCGGCATTTCGGGCGAACTGCTGTGGAAGCCCGTGGACAGCCGCCTCGCGCTTGGGGTCGAACTGAACTACACGCGGCAACGGGACACGGATGGCGGCCTGGGCTTCGACGAATATGACTATGACGTGGTGACCGGCCATGTCTCGGCCTACTACGAGTTCGGCAACGGCTTCATCGGCCAGCTGGATGTCGGCAGGTATCTTGCCGGCGACTATGGCGCCACCGTGTCGGTCGACCGGGTGTTCGCGAATGGCTGGCGGGTCGGGGCCTTCGCCACCGTCACCGACGTCAGCCCCGAGGAGTTCGGCGAGGGAGGGTTCGACAAGGGGATCCGGTTCTCGATTCCGCTGAACTGGGCGCTGGGGAGCGAGGGCGGCACCAGCCTTGGCGCAACGCTGCGTCCGGCACTTGGCGATGGCGGCGCACGGGTCGATGTGGACGGGCGCATCTACAACACGATACGCGAATACCACGGCACCGCGCTGGATACGGAATGGGGAAGGGTGTGGCGTTGACGCTTTGCAAACGGCTGTCGGCGGGGCTTCTGCTGCTGGCACTGCTGGCCGGTTGCGGCAAGGAACGGTCAGAGCCGTCGCCGATGACGGCGACCCTTGGCACGGTGGCCAAGGCAACGCTTTCGCAACTGCCCGGCCGCCGGGCTGCCGCGGCACCGGCCAAGGCCACTGCCAAGGTGACCCGGGCCGATCTTGAGAAATACGGCGTGCCGATCCTGCGCGTGGTGATCCCGGTGCGTTCGACAGATGCCCTTGTCACCCCGATCGACACCAAGGGCGATGTGGTCACCTGGTCAACCACCGACGGCACCACCTTCACGCTGCGCGACGGAGTGCTGATCCAGACCCGTGGGCTTGGGCCCGACCTGATGTCGTCGCAGGCCCCGACGGTTTCGCAGCTCCTGACCCCTGGCGGAACCCACCCTCGGCAGTATTTCTTCCTCGGGACGGACGACCGGACCACCCGGCGCGCCTATGACTGCACGGTGACGATTGCCGGGCAGGAAGTGATCGAAATTCTCGGGCGATCGCACAGGGTGACGAAGGTCCGCGAGGAATGCGCCCGTGCGCAGGGCAAGATCACCAATGACTTCTGGTTCGAAGGCCAGACGATCCGCAAGTCGCGCCAACTGATCAGCGGTGCCGCCGGGTTCGGAGAATTCGAGCTGGTGATCGACTGACGGCCGCCTTCCCGGTGCCGCCCCAGCAGATCAGTAGTCGCGCTCGACGAAGATGCCGATCCCGGTTTCGCCAGTGTCGCTGACCCTGCCCTTTACCGTCACACCGGGCCGGAGGTCCAGGTTAAGGCTGATCGTGCTCTTGCCTGCCTGTTCGATCTCGATCTCGCTGTAGGCATTCTTGCTGATGTACTTTCCGGCAGTCAGGGCGGTCTGGCCCTCTTCCGACGTGGCCACGTCCAGATCGTCAAGGCCGAAACCCTGTCGCAGCCGGTTGACCAGGCCCTCGCCCCCGCGTCCGGCGAGAACCGCGATCGCATTGGCCAGCTGCGCGGCCTGCAGCACCGACAGGTTGTCAAGCGCACGTCCGAACAGAAGTCGCGCGAGTGCCTCTTCCTGCGGCAGTTCGGGGACCGAGGTGAAGCGGACCGAAGGATCGTCTGCCTGGCCTTCGATGGTGACGGTGCTGACGACCCCGTCGGTCTCGGCCTGGGCGGACACCAGCAGGGTCGGAACGAAACTGCCTGACAGTTGCAGATCCGCCTGGGACAGGACGAGGCGCTTGCCCAGAATGTCCAGCCGGCCTCGGATCAGATTGAATGCCCCCGACGGCAGGATCTGCGCCGAGCTTCCCATCAGGCGGATCTGCCCGCCAAGCTCGGCGTCGATTCCGCGCCCGCGCACGAACACCCGCGCCGGGGCCGACAGCATGACATCCAGCCCGAAGGGGCGGGCACCACCATCCCGGCCGGCACCGCCCTTGCCGTCACCCAGCAGCCCGGCCCGCAATCGGGTAGCCAGCACTTCGGCGGGTTCGTTGACATGGCGAACATCCAGCAGCGCGGCTGTGCTGGCATAACCGGTGGACGGCACGCGCAGCTCTGCCTCGCTAACGGCCAGGGCACCTGTAATGAGCGCGCCGCCGGTCAGAGGCCCGCTTACGGACAGCGACCCGCGCAGGAAGGCCTCGTAGAGGTTGGGGTCTATCAGGCGGATGTTCTCAAGTCCGATCTGGAAGCGCGCAGGAAACGGGGCCGACAGGCCGACGGGACCATCCAGCCGAAGGGTTCCGCCCGTCGATAGCCGAGACGTGGCCGAAACCTGCGCCTCACCGCCCTGCAACTGGGCCATGGCCTCCAGCCGTTCCAGCGCCACGCCGAGGTCTGGATCCGACAGGCGCCCGTTCGCCAGGGTGACCCGGCCCGACAGCGACGCCAGCCGGAATGGGCCGTTCATGCGCAGGTCGAAACGGGTCGCGCCTTCCAGCGCCCTGGGCGAAATGAAAAGGTTCGCCAGCCCCGCCTGACTGGTCCCAGTGATCGCAAGATCGCCGGAGACAAGGCTTTGCGCCAACCGCCCGCTGACCCGGGCATCGACCCCGCCGGGACCACGCGCCCCCAGGTTCAGCGAATAGCCGGTCGCATCCTGTGTTGCCTCGCCTGAAACGGCGAGCGGTCCGGCAAGGTCGGGGATCAGCAGGCCAAGATTCGCCAGCCGCGCGGTGATCGTCAGCCGCCGGACCGCATCCTCGAGCCGTCCGGATATCAAGGCGTCGATCTGCGGATTTGCAAGGCTGGCACGGTCGATCTGGATCAGCCCGTCCTGCAGCGTCAGCTCGGCCGCAAGGCGGCTTTCCCCGGCGAGGATCCGGTCGGCCTCGGGTGTGCCCGTGCGCAAGGACCGTCCCAGGCCTGACAGCGCGATCGCGCCGCGTTCCGGCGTGCCGTCGAACCGGGCACCAAGGCTGGCGCTGCCGCCCAGACCGGGGCCAAGAGGCGCAAGGTCGGACAACAGGATCTCGCCGGTCAAGCTGGACCTTCCGGTGGTGATCCTGCCGCTGGCCGTGGCGCGAAGGGGCCCGGCAGTCATGTCCAGCGCACGCAGCGTGGTGCCACTGGTGTCGCGCAGGGCCGAAAGGCCAAGCCTCGACGGTCCGGCAAGCAGCCGGTCGATGGCTGCGATGTCAAGGCGAAGGTCGGTGGCCTCGACCTCGGCCTGCACATCGAAGGCCCCTGAAAGCGGGCTGGCCGAACCTTCCAGCCTGATCGTCCCGCTGCCCGCCAGGGGGCGCCCAGCCAGGCCGGAAAAGCGGCCCAGATCATCGGCAGTCAGGATAACCCGGCCCGAGGTACGCAGCGCGGACTGAAGCCCTTCCAGCCGAAGATTGCCCGTGACCGCAAAACCCGCCCCGCCAAGCGAGATGTCGGAAAGGGTCAGCGCCCCGCTGCCCTGCAGGGCATGGAAGCGCAAACTGCCGTCCAATGCCGGCCCCAGTGCATCGGCAACCGCCCGATCGGCGGGGGCCAGGCCCGACGCCGCCAGCCGCAGCGTGCCGCCGAAGGTATTGCCCGCTGGCGTTCGGCCGATCCGGCCAGAGCCTTCCAGCGAGATCCGTTCCGCCGAAAGATCATCCCGGTCCAGCCCGCGCAGCGCGACGGATGCCCGCCAGCCCGCATCATTGCCAAGCCGCGCAACCAGGGTCAGGTCGGCGCCGGCAACGCGCGTCGGCGTCTGGCCGAAGGGCACCAGAACCGGGGTTCCGTCAGGCGCGGCAAGCGTACCCTGCAGATCCAGCGTCTCGGGCAGACCATCCGCTGCCAGCGTTCCGCTTCCGGTCAGCCGCAAGGACCGCGTGGTCAGCGCAAAGGCATCCACTTCCAGACGGCCCGAGGGCCTGCGCAGGGCATCAAGGGCAAGCGCAACCTCGTTGCCGAAGAAGTCCACGTAATCAGGGGCCAGCAGCGGCACGAGGTTTCCCGCGACATCGGCCAGAAGACGATAGCCGCTGTCCCCGCCCTTCAGGGTCACGGCGCCCGCCAGCCGGTCCTGCCCGTCGGTGGCAAGGCGGATATCTGCGCTGAAATCCTCCAGCGGGCCTGTTCCTTGCATGCGGAACTCGGCCGCCGGGGCGCCCGGAATGTCCAGCAGGCTGACGACCATGCCGCCGGGTCCCTCGGCCGCGCTCAGGTCGATCTGCAATGTTCCTGTGGCATTGGAATAGCCGGCGTCCAGGATGATCTCGCCCGAAGGTCCATCGCCGGTGCGGATCAGGTTCAGCCTTGCGGTCCCTTCGCCGCCTGCCAGGGTCAGCGCCGCATCAAGGCTGCCCTCGACCGGCTGGCCAAGGACCGAGGGCGCGATCTCGATGCGATCGGCGGCAAGACGGTCGATGCGGATCGACACCGGAAGTTCGGGCAGGCTGAACGCGGTTGCCTCGGGCGAGATGGTGCTTTCGGGTGTGTCCGGCAGGCGGTCGAGGATGATTTCTCTTGCCGACAGTTCGCTGACATTGACCTGTCCCGACAGAAGGGCCGAGCGGCTCCAGTCCAGGGTCACGCCCCGAATGGTCAGCCAGATTCCGGTATCGTCGGCGATGGTCAGTTGCTCGATCGTCGCCTGGGCGGACAAGGCCCCCTCGAAACCGGTGATGGTGACTTCGCGTCCCGCGTCGGACAGGTTGTCTTCCAGAAACGCGGTCAGAAAGCCGCGGTCGTCCTCCTGCGCCAGGGCGGGCGGGGCAAGCAGGGCCAGCGACAGGATCACGGCGGCGCGCATCAGAAAGCCTGCCCCAGACCGATGTAGAACTGCACCCCGTCGCCCGTCGTGCCGCTGATCGGGGCAGCGACATCCAGCCGGATAGGGCCGATGGGCGTATCGTAACGCAAACCCAGGCCGGCCCCGGCATGGCTTGCGGCCTGGCCATCCAGAATGCCATCCAGCCCGACAGTCCCCGCGTCGATGAAGCCCACCAGTCCGATCCGTTCGGTCACCTTGCCGCGCAGTTCCAGTGACCCGGCCGCGAAGAACTTGCCGCCGATCTGAAAATCGAACACGCCACGGGTCACGGGAATGCCCAGCGAACGATAGGGCTGCCCCCGAACCGTTCCACCGCCGCCGGAAAAGAACAGCAGGTCGCGCGGCGTGTCCAGAAGTGTCGGCCCATAGATCGCTCCGCCTTGCAGCCGGGCTGCAACGACAAGGCGGCCGGTCTGGCCCAGCAGGCGATAGATGCGCCCATCCGCCGTGACGCGGACGCCCGAGCCGGTGGTCGCAAAGCCCAGAAAGGGCTGCAGGGTGGCATCAAGATAGGTGCCGCTTGTTGCGTCGGTGGCAACATCCCGCCGGTCCCATGTCACGCCCAGGGGCAGTGAAAGGTTGCGGAAGTTGAAGCTGCCAGCGGGATCCTGTCCGTTCTGGTAGGAATAGGTCAGCCCGGCGCGCGCGGTCAGCTGTTCCGAAAAGACATGCGAGAAGACCAGGCCGAAATTGACCGTGTCGGCGGAATAGTCGATCTCGTCCAGATGCTCGTAACGCAGCAGCAGCCCGGCCGTTGTGTCGGGTGTCAGCGTTGCGGGGCGGTCGATGGTCACGCCGATCGCATAGTCGATCCCGCTTGCGCCAGAACCGACGTTCGTGATCGACCCGTCAAGCCGCAACCTCTCGCCGCCGCCAAGCAGGTTTCGGTGCAGCCACATGCCGGTCAGGGACAGACCGTCCAGACTGGCAATCTCGGCCCCCAGCGAGTAGCGGCGCGGTTTCTGTTCGACAAGCTGTGCCGTGATTCCAAGAAGATCGGGGGCGGTGATGACATCGTCCTCGACCAGGGCGACCGAACTGAAGATGCCGGTCCGGCGAAGGCGCGTCTCGGCCCGGCGCAGTTCGCTTTCGCTGAAGGTTTCGCCCTCGGGCAGGCCGGCGATCTTGCGGATTCGGGCCTCGCGCATCCGCTGTTCACCCGTGATCGCCAGAGGCCCGAAGCGCAACCGCGGGCCGGGGTCGAGCCTGACATCGACATCAAGAACCGCCCTCGCGTGGTCGGCGACCACACGCTGGTCTGCGACTGCGGCCTTTGCATGGCCCGCCTCGCGCCAGGCGCGAAGGGAAAGATCGACCGCATCCGCCACCACGCCGCTTTCGGCTGGCCGGCCGGTGCCGAACCCGGCGGGAAGCTCGCCCCCTGCAATGCGCGGCACAATCCGTGTCGCACCGAACAGGAAGGTAGGGCCGGGATCAACCAGGATGGTGATGTTGGAAACGCTGCGCGGCCCTTCCAGCGGACGAATCTCTGCCGCTTCGCGCCCGTCCACGGAAATGCGGATGACTGCGGAATAGTGCCCCCGCGCATAAAGCGAGGCAAGAATGCGCCCGTAGTCGGACCTTGCGGCTGCCAGCAGATCCTGCGGGTCGGTCTGGCCCTGCGCTTGCAGGGCACGAACCTGCGACGCGGCATTCACCGCAGCCGCGATCTCCTCGTCGCCGCCACGAATCTGAACATCGACCCGATCCAGCGCCTGCACGGCGCCACAGGACAGCCAGGCTGCCGCAAGGGCAAGGAAAAACCGGCGAACACGCTGTCCGGGACGGGCAGACATTTCCGTCGGGCCTCCATTCCTGATCGCAACAACTATTGCAGCTTGCGCCGCAGGGGGCAATCCGCCGGCTGGGCCGGGTGGTGGCTTCCTGCGCCTGTCACCGGGGTGTCATGCGGCCACGCCATCAAGGGGCAACCGAAAGGGAGACCCACGATGGACGACGGCAGCTACGATCTTGACACCGCCTACCGGATCGACGGCCCCGAGGACGCCCGGCGCATGTATGGCGACTGGGCGGCCACCTATGACGAAAGCTTCGGCGCGGCCTGGGGCTACATCGCCCCGCGCGAGATCGCGGCGATCCTGAAGGACGAGATCGCGCAAGGGGCCGAGATCCTGGACATCGGCGCGGGCACCGGCCTGGTGGCAGAGCACCTGCGCGGACTGACGGTGGACGCGCTGGACATCACGCCCGAGATGCTGGAGGTCGCACGACCGAAGGGCCTTTACCGGAAGCTGATGCTGGGCGACCTGACCAAGGCCCTGGACATCCCCGACGCGAGCTACGACGCGGTGGTCAGTTGCGGCACCTTCACCCACGGCCATGTCGGCCCGGAATGTTTTGCGGAACTCTTGCGCATCACCCGCCCCGGCGCGGTCTTTGCCTGCGGCACCATCGGCCCGGTGCTGGACGGGGCCGGCTTCGGCTCGGAACTTGCCCGCATGGTGGCGCATGGCCGGATCACCCCGGTCGCCTGGCGCGACATCCCGATCTACGAGGGCGCCGAGCATCCGCACAAGGACGATCGGGGCCTCGTGATGGTGTTCCGCCGGCTCTGAGGCCGGGGCAGGACATGACCCGATCCGGGTCATGTCTTGAGGAATGACATGATTCCCTTGGCTACCTTCGGCTTCGCCAGGCCCGGGTCGGGCCATGGAGTGCGGACTGCGGAGTGGAAGCTGGAGGAGGATCAGGAATGAGGGTTCTGAAAGGTGGTGTCGCCGCGCTGGCCGTTGCGGCGCTGGTGGCGATGCCGGTTCCCGTTGCGGCCAAGGCCGACAAGGAAGACATTGCCCGCGCGCTTGCGGCCTTGGCGATCCTGGGCGTTGCGGTCGCCAAGGCCAGGAACGACCCGGACGGCTGGGACGAGGACCGTATGGCGATCCGTTCAGCCCGGCCCAAGGCGTGATCTGCCTGCCGAAGCCGAAACAGTGCTTCAAGGACGGGCATTTCTCCTACCGCTGGACCCGGCGGATCTTCGGTATCTGACCCTCTGCACGGAAAGGAAAACCATGAAGTCTCGTCATATCCTTGTTCTGGCGGCAAGCCTGCTGGCCGCGCTGCCCCTGTCGGCGGAAGAGGCCCAGACCCCGGTCGATCCCGCAACCATCGATCCGGTCGCCCGGATGGAGAAGGCGGTGAACACCAAGGCGCTCGAACGCATCATGACCGACGAATCGGGCCTGTTGTCGCCCGGCGACGGCCTGCGTCTTCTGATCGTCGCGCAGCAGCGGGCCCTTGCCGAGAACTGCGAAGGCTATGCCGTCGATGAAACGAAATTCGCGGCGGTGATGTGCGATATCCTGTCCGGCCTTCAGGGGATGACCGAGGAAGGCCAGAACAATCTGGCGGTGGACATGGTGATGGGGGCCTATGCGATGAGCCTCGGGGGGCTTACAGCAGTCGCCGCCTATGACACTGCACGCTTCTGTTCCCGCGGCGCCGAGATCCGGGACGAACTGGCCGAGGATACCGAAGGGCGCATTTCGGTTCTGATGCCCGCCCAGTAATCCGGCTGGACCGCAAAGGCGCCCCGCCGCAGCGGGGCGTCGGCCGGATCAGGGCGTAGTCCGCGGCCTCGACAGCGCTCCGAGGCGGTCCATCATCCTGACCACCCCGAGGAACTGGCGCGCGACCGACAGGGTCGTGCCGTGCTCGCTGAACCTGGCGAGGGTTCCGCCAGGGGTCGAGATCTGCCCGCGCCCCCTTTCGACCACCAGTTGCCGCTGCAACAGTCGGTCAACGTGGCGGCGCACCGTTTCGACCGGCAGATCAAGGGCTTCGGCAATCCGGCGGCGCGAGATGTGGCCGCGATACTCGGGCGGAAGCTGCTGGCGGGTCAGCAGCGCCTCGCTTGCGGGGGGGCGCGCATGAATCGCTGGACCGTGGCGGCGACGATGACCAGGAACACCATGCATTCCTCGGGCCTGAGCTTTACCTTTCTCTGAAGATCCAGCTGGATGGCAATGATGGCGTTGACCACGGCGAAGCCGATCGGTCGTTCCGCCGCCTCGAACTGGGGGATGTTGAGTGCATAGGACGGCTCGCAAACCCTGTTGACGGGCACCATGGGCAGCCTCTTCGTGATCGGCATGACAAAAGATAATACGGCTCGATCAGGCGAAAAGGTTCCGCGATAGGGGAGAGCGGCCTTGCATCCCCAAGGTCAAGGGCGTATATGAGCTTCAACAGCGGTTTCGGGGTCCAAACCCGAAGCTACCGGAAGATGTGAGCGGGCCGCCTGGTCCGCTTTTTCGTTTTGGAACCCTTATGTCCGATCTTGTCGCGAAAACCTCCATCGACCGCCGTCTGGCCGACATCGTCCAGCCGGTGATCGAAGGCATGGGCTACGAGCTTGTCCGCCTGCGGCTGATGGGCGGCAAGACGCGCGTGTTGCAGATCATGGCCGACCGGCCCGAGGGCGGGATCGGCGTTGACGAATGCGGCGAGATTTCCACCGCCGTTTCCGCCGTGCTGGATGTGGAAGACCCGCTTGAGGATACCTATATCCTCGAGGTCTCCTCCCCCGGCATCGACCGACCGCTGACCCGGCTGAAGGATTTCGAGATCTGGAAGGGTTGGGAAGCCCGGGTCGAGACGACCGAACTGATCGACGGCCGCCGCCGCTTCAAGGGCCATCTGGCAGGGGTGGAAGGCGACGAGGTGCTGATCACCATCGAGGACGGCGGCAAGGAGGTCACCATCGGGCTGAAGTTCGACTGGCTTTCGGATGCCAAGCTGATCCTGACCGACGAACTGATCGCCGAGATGCTGCGCCAGAAGAAGGTGGCCGAACCTACCGAGGGCCAGTTCGACATGATCGAGGAAATTGACGGGGACGAGGACGACGGGTCCGCCCCCGAGACGAAACACTAGGGAGAGACCCCATGGCAATCACCTCTGCCAACCAGCTGGAGCTTCTGCAGACTGCCGAAGCCGTGGCGCGCGAGAAGATGATCGACCCGGATCTGGTGATCCAGGCGATGGAGGACAGCCTCGCCCGGGCCGCCAAGTCGCGCTACGGCGCGGAAATGGACATCCGCGTCAAGATCGACCGCAAGACCGGCCGCGCGACCTTTACCCGCGTCCGCACCGTGGTCGAGGATGATGCGGTGGAAAACCACCATGCCCAGCTGACGGTGAAGCAGGCGAAGTCCTACCTGGCTGACCCCAAGGTCGGCGACGAGATCGTGGACGAGGTTCCGCCCGTCGATCTGGGCCGTATCGCCGCGCAGTCGGCCAAGCAGGTCATCCTGCAGAAGGTGCGCGAGGCCGAACGCGACCGCCAGTACGAGGAATTCAAGGACCGCAAGGGCACCATCATCAACGGCGCCGTCAAGCGCGAGGAATACGGCAACATCATCGTCGATATCGGCCGCGGCGAAGGCATCCTGCGCCGGAACGAGAAGATCGGCCGCGAATCCTACCGCATCGGCGACCGCATCCGCTGCTATATCAAGGACGTGCGCCGCGAACCACGGGGGCCGCAGGTCTTCCTTTCGCGCACCGACCCGCAGTTCATGGCCGAGCTTTTCAAGATGGAGGTGCCGGAAATCTACGACGGCATCATCGAGATCAAGGCCGTGGCCCGCGATCCGGGCAGCCGCGCCAAGATCGCCGTCATCAGCTATGACAACTCGATCGACCCGGTCGGCGCCTGCGTCGGCATGCGCGGCAGTCGCGTGCAGGCCGTGGTGAACGAGCTTCAGGGCGAAAAGATCGACATCATCCCGTGGAACCAGGATCCGGCCACGTTCCTTGTAAACGCGCTGCAACCGGCCGAGGTGTCGAAGGTCGTGATCGACGAAGAGGCCGGCAAGATCGAGGTCGTGGTGCCGGACGAACAGCTTTCGCTGGCCATCGGCCGTCGCGGTCAGAACGTCCGTCTGGCCAGCCAGCTTACCGGCCTTGACATCGACATCCTGACCGAGGCCGAGGAATCGCAGCGCCGTCAGGCCGAATTCGCCGAGCGCACCAAGCTGTTCATGGACACGCTGGACGTAGACGAGATGATGGCGCAGCTGCTGGTGGCCGAGGGCTTCACCAACCTCGAGGAAGTCGCCTATGTCGATATCGACGAACTGCTGTCGATCGACGGCTTCGACGAGGAGACGGCAGCCGAGCTTCAGGCCCGCGCCCGCGACTACCTGGAAGCGGCCAATGCCAAGGCGATGGAAAACGCCCGCAAGCTGGGGCTGGAGGACAGCCTTGCCAACTTCGAAGGGCTGACCCCGCAGATGCTGGAAGCTTTGGCCCAGGATGGAATCAGGACGCTGGAAGATTTCGCCACCTGTGCCGACTGGGAACTGGCCGGCGGCTGGACGACCGAGAATGGCGTCCGCAAGAAGGACGAAGGCATCCTGGAAAAGTTCGACGTGTCGCTGGAAGAGGCGCAGAACCTGATCATGACCGCACGGGTCATGCTGGGCTGGGTTGATCCGGCAGAGCTGGAAGAGCCCGCCGACGAGGCCGATGCCGACGAGGAGGCCGAGGCCTGATTTCAGGCCTCGGGGACACGCGTTGACGCGCGGCGGCCGGGAAAAGGACAGGGACGAACCGGAACGCAGGTGCATCGCGTCCGGGGAAAGCCAGCAGAAGGCGGGGCTGATCCGCTTTTGTGTCGGACCCGACGGGGTGCTCGTGCCGGATGTGCTTGGCCGGTTGCCGGGCCGCGGGCTTTATGTCTCGGCCGATCGCGCGCTTATCGAGAAGGCTGCGGGCAAGGGTCTTTTTGCCCGCGCGGCCCGGCAACCGGTGAAGGTGCCCGACGGGCTCGCCGATCTTGTCGAACGGCTTGTGGCGCAGCGGGTGGTGGAACTGCTGTCGATGGCCCGCAAGGCAGGTGCGGCGGTGACTGGTTATGAGAAGGTCAAGGACTGGCTGGTAAAGGGGCAGGCGGCGACGCTGATCCAGGCCAGCGACGGGTCGGAACGCGGCAAGACGAAGCTTCACGCGCCTGATGGCGCAGGCGGCTTCATCGGCTGTCTGACGGCTGGGGAAATCGGTTTGGCATTCGGGCGCGAACGTGCGATACACGCGGCGCTTGCGGCTGGTGGACTCAGGACCCGTGTTGTAGAGGAAGCGGCAAGGCTGACCGGCCTGCGGGTGCAGGCGGGTGGGCAATTGGGCGGCGGGACCGCCATGAAGGATACGAAGAACGCATGAGCGATACAGACGGCAAGAAACCTCTTGGCCTTGGGGGCGCCCCCCGTTCCGGACAGGTGAAGCAAAGCTTCAGTCACGGCCGGACCAAGAGCGTCGTGGTCGAAACCAAGCGCAAGCGCGTGGTGGTGCCGACGGCAACCAAGCCTGGCGCGCCCGGGGCTGGTACGCCTGTGTCCGCGGCTGGCGGGGGAGACCCGTCGAAGCGTCCTGCGGGGATCTCCGATGCCGAGATGGAACGGCGCCTCGCCGCCCTTCGCGCCGCCAAGGCGCGCGAGGCCGAAGAGGCCGCGCGCCGCGCCGAAGAGGAACGCGCACGCGAGGAAGACCGCGCCCGCCGCCGCGAAGAGATCGAGGCCAAAGAGCGTGAAGAGCGCGAGCGCGCGGAAGCCCTGCGCCTGAAGGCCGAGGAAGAGGAACGCGCTGCGAAGGCAGAAGCTGCCGCGAAGGCCGCTGCAGCCGAAGCACGCCGGGCAGAGGTTCTGGGCACGCGTGCCCGGTCGGCCACGCCCCAGCCTGCGGCAAAGCCCGCAGACCGTGCGTCCCCGCCCCCGTCCCCGGCCGCGACCGAGGAAGCCCGCGGCCCTGCCGCCGGCAAGCCGGGCGTTAGCCCGCGCAAGACCGACCGCGAAAAGGACGAACGCGCAGGCGAGCGCGACCGCAGCGCCAAGCGCGGCGACGAAGGCCGCCGGTCGGGCAAGCTGACCCTGTCGGACGCCATCTCGGACGAGGGCGGCCGCCAGCGCAGTCTGGCCGCGATCAAGCGCAAGCAGGAAAAGGCCCGCCAGAAGGCGATGGGTCTGGGCCACAAGGCCGAGAAGCAGAGCCGCGAAGTGCAGCTGCCGGAAACCATCGTGGTCAGCGAACTGGCCAACCGTATGGCCGAACGTGCCGCCGACGTGGTCAAGGCGCTGATGAAGATGGGCATGATGGTCACCATGAACCAGACCATCGACGCCGACACTGCCGAACTGGTGATCGAGGAATTCGGCCACAAGGCCGTCCGCGTGTCGGACGCCGACGTGGAGCAGGTGATCGACACGGTCAAGGACAGACCGGAAGACCTGCGTCCGCGCCCGCCGATCGTGACGATCATGGGCCATGTGGACCACGGCAAGACCAGCCTTCTGGACGCCCTGCGCAAAACCAATGTCGCGTCGGGCGAGGCCGGCGGGATCACCCAGCATATCGGCGCTTACCAGGTGAAGACAGCGAATGGTCAGGTCATCACCTTCCTCGACACGCCGGGCCACGCGGCCTTCACCTCGATGCGCTCGCGCGGGGCGCAGGTTACGGACATCGTGGTGCTGGTGGTGGCGGCCGATGACGCGGTGATGCCGCAGACAGTCGAGGCGATCAACCACGCCAAGGCGGCGAAGGTGCCGATGATCGTGGCGATCAACAAGATCGACAAGCCCGACGCCAACCCGCAAAAAGTGCGCACCGACCTGTTGCAGCACGAAGTGGTGGTCGAGGCCATGTCAGGCGACGTGCAGGACGTGGAAGTCTCGGCCAAGACCGGCCAGGGGCTTGACGACCTGCTGGAAGCGATCGCGCTGCAGGCCGAGCTGCTGGAACTGAAGGCCAACCCGAACCGGGCGGCCGCGGGCGCGGTGATCGAGGCCAAGCTCGATGTGGGCCGGGGCCCGGTCGCAACGGTGCTGGTGCAGAACGGCACGCTGCGCAAGGGCGACATCTTCGTCGTCGGCGAACAGTGGGGCAAGGTTCGCGCGCTCATCAACGACAAGGGCGAGACCGTGTCCGAAGCCGGGCCCTCTGTTCCGGTCGAGGTGCTGGGGCTTTCCGGCACACCGTCGGCCGGCGACACGCTGAACGTGGTCGAAACCGAAGCCCAGGCGCGCGAGATCGCCGACTACCGGATCAAGGCGGCCAAGGACAAACGCGCTGCGGCAGGTGCTGCGACCACGCTGGAACAGCTGATGGCCAAGGCGAAGGCAGATGCTTCGGTCGCCGAACTGCCGGTGGTGGTGAAGGCCGACGTCCAGGGTAGCGCCGAAGCGATCGTCCAGGCACTGGAAAAGATCGGCAACGAGGAAGTGCGCGTGCGGGTGCTGCATTCGGGCGTTGGTGCGATCACCGACACCGATGTGGGCCTGGCCGAGGCGTCCAAGGCCCCGATCATCGGCTTCAACGTGCGCGCCAATGCCAGCGCCCGCCAGTCGGCGCACCAGAAAGGGGTCGAGATCCGCTATTACTCGGTCATCTACGACCTGGTGGACGACATCAAGAAGGCGGCCTCGGGCCTGCTGAAGGCCGAAGTGCGCGAAAACTTCATCGGTTACGCGACGATCAAGGAGGTCTTCCGCATCACCGGCGTCGGCAACGTGGCGGGCTGCCTGGTCACCGAGGGGGTGGCTCGTCGGTCGGCGGGCGTTCGTCTGCTGCGCGACAACGTGGTGATTCACGAAGGCACGCTGAAGACGCTCAAGCGCTTCAAGGACGAGGTTAAGGAAGTCGTCTCCGGCCAGGAATGCGGCATGGCCTTCGAACGCTACGAGGACATCCGTCCGGGTGACGTGATCGAGATCTTCGAACGCGAGGAAGTGCAGCGCACGCTGGCCTGAACCGATAGGGTGCCCGGCCATCTGGCCTGGCGCCCTTTTTAATGGGAGGACCGATGACCCGGCGCCACGGGCGGCAGGTCACAGCCAGTCGCGCAGAATCGGAATCAGCGGCAGATCCGCCGGCGGCATGGGATAGTCGCGCAGGGCATTGGGCTTGACCCAGGCAAGGTTCTGCCCTTCGGTCGCGCGCACCGTGCCTTGCCAGCGGCGGCAGGCGAACAGCGGCATCAGCAGGTGAAAGTCCGGGTAGCTGTGGCTGGCAAATGTCAGCGGCGCCAGACACGAGGCCCACGTGTCGATGTCAAGTTCTTCTTTCAGCTCGCGGATCAGCGCTTGCTCGGGCGTCTCGCCGGGTTCCACCTTGCCACCGGGAAACTCCCACAGGCCTGCCATCGACTTGCCCTCGGGCCGCTGCGCCAGAAGCACGCGGCCATCAGGGTCGATCAGTGCGACCGCAGAGACAAGGATGATGCGACCAGTCACGATCGGTAATCGGCGTTGATCTCGATGTAGCGAGCGGTCAGATCGCAGGTCCAGACCGTGCGCCTGCCCTTCCCAAGTCCAAGGTCGATGTGGAACAGCAGTTCGTCCTGCCGCATGTAGGCCGCACCATCCTCTTCCCGGTAGTCCGGGTTGCGCCACCCCTTTTCGGCGACGAGGATGTCGCCGAACCGGATCGACAGGCGGTCCCGGTCGGCCTCGGCCCCGGACTTGCCCACGGCGGCAACGATCCGGCCCCAGTTCGGATCCTGTCCCGCCACGGCCGTCTTGACCAGAGGCGAATTGGCAACCGCGAAGGCAACCTTCGCGGCATCGTCGTCCGAGGCCGCGCCGGTGACGCGGACCTCGACCAGCTTTGTCGCCCCTTCGCCGTCGCGCACCACCTGCAACGCCAGGTCACGCATCACGCCGTGCAGAGCCGTCTCGAAGGCCTTGGCAACCGGTCCCTTCACCTCGGCAGCGTCGGACTGACCGGTTGCGGCCACAAGCAGCGTGTCCGATGTCGAGGTGTCGCTGTCCACGGTGATCGAGTTGAAGGTGTCGCCCACATTGCGCGAGACCATCCGCTGCAGCGCGGCGGGCGCAATCTTCGCGTCGGTGAAGATATAGACCAGCATGGTGGCCATGTCGGGCGCGATCATGCCCGAACCCTTGGCGATGCCGGCGATGTGGATCGTGCCGCCATCGCCCTGAACGGTGGCGGCGGCGCCTTTCGGGAAGGTGTCGGTGGTCATGATCGCCTGGGCGGCCATTTCCATCGCATCTTCCCGCAGTCCTGCGACAAGCTCGGGCACCTTGGCGGTAATCATTTCGTAAGGCAGGGGCTCGCCGATCACTCCGGTAGAGGACGAAAAGACACGGCTGGCGGGGATGCCCAGCGCCTCGGCCACGGCGCCAGTCACGGCTGCCACGGCCTCGTCGCCAAGCTTGCCGGTGAAGGCGTTGGAATTGCCCGAGTTCACGATGATCGCCGCCCCCGCACCTGGCGGCACCTTCATCGCCAGCTTAGCCTGGCAGTCACGGACGCAACCCGACCGCGTGGAAGACCTGGTAAAGACCCCGGCCATGCTGGTGCCGGGGCCGAGGCGGACAAGCATCACGTCCTTGCGATCCTTGTAGCGCACCCCGGCCTCGACCGCGGCAAATTCGGCGCCGCGGATCGCAGGCAGGGCCGGAAAGCTGGCCGGGGCCAGCGGCGAGACCGGCTTCATCGCCTTCTTGGCGGCGGCCACCACGTCTTCCACGGCGTCGCCGACCGCCTCTGCCACCGGGCCGGCGACGGCGGCAAGACTGTCCTTCAGCTTGCGAACCTTCTTCTTCAGCGCCTTTGCTTCGGCCTTCCAGTCGGTCTTGCCCATCGTCGCCCCCCCTGTGCGCTGCCAATTGCCGGCGGTCAGTCGATCAGTGCCGAGTTCTTCAGAATCGCAGGATCAATCCCCTCGCCTTCGCGGGTGATCGTCGCGACAGACTGAAGTTCGGCAATCTTCGCCTCGATCGCGGCGTTCTCGATCTCGGTCGCCAGGTCATCGCGGATGTCGTCAAGCGTGGGATGATCCATCAGACGGGTTTCCTTTACCAGGACGAGATGCCAGCCGAAATCGGTCTGCACCGGCCCGGCCACTTCGCCCACCTTGGCGTTGACCACGGCATCCTCGAACGGCTTGACCATCATGCCCAGACCGAACCAGCCCAGGTCGCCGCCATTCGCACCAGACCCTGCGTCGATCGAGTGCTCGCGCGCAAGGGTGGCGAAGTCGGCCCCGCCGGCCAGTTCCTCCTTCAGCTTGTTCGCCTCTTCCTCGGTCTCGACCAGGATATGCGCGGCATTGTATTCGGTCGCCTTCGGCTGGTCCTTGAACCGGGCGTCATAGGCGGCCTGCAGCGCCTCGTCCGTCACGGCCTTTTCCACGATGGCCTGAATGGCGACGCCCGAGATATAGCCCCGGGTGTCGTTTTCCAGCATCGCCCTGTCGCGCGTCGAAAGCTCGGTCACCGACTGGCGCAGAACCTCCTGCTGCACCAGCTGGTCCATGATCCCCTTGAACAGCACATCGTCGGGCAGCGACTGGTACTGCGGCGGCAGGCTTTCGCGCAGCGCGATCATCTGGCCAAGCGTGATCTGCGTGCCGTTGACCGTGGCCACCACCGTGTCGGCGGTTTCGCCCTCGGCCAGAGCCGGCGCCGCAAGGGCCGTGGCCAGCGCGAAGGCCGTCGCAAGCCGCATCTGTTTCATCATTTCACCCACTCCTGATCGGGCGGCCTCAGCCTGCCACGTTGACTATCCTGTGCCCACCCCTTACATCGCGACAGTCGCGTGAGACGGGGCCGTCCGGCCTTCTACTTGGCTCTTCTATGGAAGGCGTTGAGGGCGGACAAGTCCGAGACCCACACGATGCTGTCAGGAAGTGGCTCACGGAGTGAACATGCTGGGATTGGGTGGACTTGCGCGGAAGGTGTTCGGCACGCCGAACGACCGCAAGGTGAAATCTGTCCGGCCGCTGGTGGACAAGATCAACGCGCTTGAACCCGAGTTCCAGGCGCTGACCGACGACGGCATCATCGAGCGTACGCGCGATCTGCAGAAGCGGGTGCAGGAAGCCGGCGAAAGCCTTGACGACGTACTGCCCGAGGCCTTCGCCAACTGCCGCGAGGCGGCGCGCCGGGCACTGGGCCTGCGCGCCTTCGACGTGCAGCTGATGGGGGCGATCTTCCTGCATCAGGGCAACATCAGCGAAATGAAGACCGGCGAGGGCAAGACCCTTGTCGCCACCTTCGCAGCCTATCTGAACGCCCTGACAGGGCGGGGCGTGCATGTCGTCACCGTGAACGACTATCTGGCCAAGCGCGACGCGGAATGGATGGGCAAGGTCTATTCCCAGCTGGGGATGACCACGGGCGTCGTCTATTCGCACCAGCCGGATGACGAGAAGAAGGCCGCCTATCGCGCCGACATCACCTATGCGACGAACAACGAACTGGGCTTCGACTATCTGCGCGACAACATGAAGTCCTCGCTGGAGGACATGGCGCAGCGCGGGCACTACTATGCCATCGTGGACGAGGTGGACTCGATCCTGATCGACGAGGCACGCACACCTCTGATCATCTCTGGCCCCAGCCAGGACCGCGGGACGTTGTACCAGGCTGTGGACAAGATCATTCCGCAGCTTAAGCCCGAACACTATGTCATCGACGAAAAACTGCGCAACGTCACCTTCACCGAAGAAGGCAACGAAGCGATCGAGGATCTTCTGCACAAGGCCGGCATACTGCCCGAAGGGCAAAGCCTCTATGCGGCCGAAAGCACCACGATCGTCCACCACGTCAACCAGGCCCTGCGGGCGCACAAGCTGTTCCACAAGGACCAGCAATATATCGTCCGCGACGGCGAGGTGATGCTGATCGACGAATTCACCGGACGCATGATGAAGGGGCGGCGGCTTTCCGACGGCCTGCATCAGGCGATCGAGGCCAAGGAAGGCGTGAAGATACAGCCCGAGAACGTCACCTACGCCAGCGTGACGTTCCAGAACTATTTCCGGCTTTACGAAAAGCTTGGCGGCATGACCGGGACGGCTGCAACCGAAGCCGAGGAATTCCGCGAAATCTATGGGCTGGGCGTGGTCGAGGTGCCGACGAACCGCCCCGTGGCGCGGATCGACGAACATGACAAGGTCTATCGCACGGCGCGCGAGAAATACGAAGGTATCCTCGCTGCGATCAAGGACGCTCATGCCAAGGGCCAGCCGATCCTCGTCGGCACTACCTCGATCGAGAAATCCGAAAAGCTTTCTGCCATGCTGAAAGAGGCCGGCATTCCGCACAACGTGCTGAACGCCCGCCAGCACGAGATGGAAGCCAAGATCGTCGCCGATGCCGGCAAGCTTGGCGCGGTGACGATCGCCACCAACATGGCCGGCCGCGGCACCGACATCAAGCTGGGCGGCAATGTCGAATTCAAGGTGATGGAAGCCATCGCCGCCGATCCGCACGGCGATCACGTCGCCATCCGTGCCCGGATCGAAGAGGAGCACAAGGCCGAGGAAGAGGCGGTGAAGGCTGCCGGCGGCCTGTTCGTCCTGGGCACCGAACGCCACGAAAGCCGCCGGATCGACAACCAGCTGCGCGGTCGGTCGGGCCGTCAGGGCGACCCGGGCCGTTCGGCCTTCTTCCTCAGCCTCGAGGACGATCTGATGCGCATCTTCGGGTCGGAACGGCTGGACAAGGTCCTGTCCACGTTGGGCATGGCCGAAGGCGAGGCCATCGTCCACCCATGGGTGAACAAGAGCCTGGAAAAGGCGCAGGCCAAGGTCGAGGGCCGAAATTTCGACATTCGGAAGCAGCTGTTGAAGTTCGACGACGTGATGAACGACCAGCGCCGCGCGATCTTCAGCCAGCGGATGGAGATCATGCAGGCCGATCACGTCGGCGATGTCGCGACCGACATGCGTCACCAGCTGATCTCTGATCTGGTCGATCTGAACATGCCGCCGAAAAGCTACCCCGACCAGTGGGACGTCGAGGGGCTGACCGAGGCCTGCCGCGAAATGCTGAACCTGGATCTGCCCATCGCCGACTGGGCATCGGAAGAAGGCGTAGACCAGCACGGCATTCTCGAGCGGATCACCGAGGCTTCGGACAGGATGATGGCCGAAAAGACCGAGGCCTTCGGCGCCGAGACCATGGCAACGATCGAGAAGCAGGTTCTTCTGCAAGCCATCGACAGCAAATGGCGCGAACACCTGCTGCGGCTGGAACATCTGCGCTCTGTCGTCAGCTTCCGCGGCTATGCCCAGCGCGACCCGCTGAACGAATACAAGACCGAGGCCTTCCAGCTGTTCGAAGGGCTGCTGAACTCGCTGCGCGAGACGGTGACGCAGCAGCTTTCCCGCATCCGCCCGGTCACGAAGGAAGAGCAGGAAGCAATGATGCGCCAGATGCTCGCCGCCCAGCAGCCACCGGCAGCGCGGATTGCTGCCGACCAGGGGGCCGGCGCGGCCGCCGCCGCACCGGCAGCAACCGCAGCCCCAGCCCTTGCCGGGTTCGACGCGGCCGATCCCTCGACCTGGGGAAATCCGGGGCGCAATGAGCCCTGCCCCTGCGGATCGGGCGAAAAGTTCAAGCACTGCCACGGAAAGCTGGTCTGAGCCTGTCGGTCGGCGCAGCAAAACCGTGGCAATTTCGTGTCCGAAACCTGAGCCGTTCCCAGGATTCGCCACGTCATCGCCCGGATTCCCCCCTAACTCCTAAGGGTTCGAATCGGTTTGGGGTGGTGCGATGTTTGGCCGGAAACGGATGCTGTTTGGCCGGAAACGGATACTGCGGGTCATTTCCGTGCTGTCGGTCGCTGTAGCGGCCGGACATCTTGTGGAAAACATGCGCTCGACGGCAAGTCCCTGGAACCTGCCTTCCGAACGGTCCGGCCCTCTGGACGGCAGATCCGGCCAGGGCACGGCCACGGCACCATCGGGTCTGCCCAGAGCGGCGTCGCTTTCGGCAGACGGCGACATGCCACAGCTGATGGGCATCACCCCGGTTGCTGCCACAGCGGACACAGGCAGCCAGACGGCCTGTGTACCCACCGTGACGCTGGCCGCGGCCGAGGACGCGAGCATTGACCTGGCACTTGATGCGCCCTGCAATCAGGGCCAGCGCGTTGTGATCCGGCACGCGGGTCTTTCGTTCACGGCCAAGACCGGCCCCGATGGCAAACTTGCGCAGCGCCTTCCCGCCCTTGATGACGAGGCGCTGGTCGCGGTCTATTTCGAGAATTCCGAGATGGCGCTGGCGACTGTCAGCGTTCCGGAAATGGCAGGTCTGACACGGTTTGCCTTCCAGGCCCCCTTCCCGGTGCAGTTCGACCTGCGCGCAGAGGAGGCCGGGCGTGTCTATTCCGGCCGGGGTGCCCAGGCCGCACAGGACGGAAGCCGCAAGATCCGACTGCTTGGAACAGCGTCGGTGTCGGACCCGATTCTGTCGCAGGTATATACGTTTCCCGGCACTGACCTGACCGCGGCCAACCTAACCGTCGAACTGCGCATCACGCCCGAAACCTGCGGCAACAGCTATCTGGGTGAAACCGTGCTATCGCGGGGCGGCAACACTGTCCGTGGCAGCCTTCCGCTTTCGCTGCCGCTTTGCGGCACGGCAGGGGACATTCTGGTGTTGAAGAATCTTCTTGGCCCCCTGACACTCGCCGCCTCAGACTAGGGGCCGGATCAGGGAACATGTGGTTCAAGGCAGGTGTTGCGGCGGCTTTCGCCGCCGTTTTCCTTTGTAAATCTGCCAAGGCGCAGGACGTCACCCTGATGGCTCGCGAAGGGGGCATCGCACTGACCGGCACGCTGCAGGGCTATGATGGCGAGTTCTACCGGATCGAGACCTCCTACGGCCTGCTGACCGTCGATGGTCAGGGCGTGATCTGCGAAGGGCCTGCCTGCCCCGATCTGATGGCCCCCCGGGCGGAAATCCGCATTGTCGGCGCTGCTGGTCCGGGAAGCGACCTGCTTCCCGCCCTGTTCAAAGCCTTTGCAGATCGGCGTGGTCTTCTTTACGAGCAGATCGAAGGCACCGATTTTGCCGCGGTCATTCGCGATCCGCAAAGCCTTGAGGAGCTGGCCGCGATCAGCTTTCAGCCGCAGACGCCCGCCCTTGCTGCTGCTGCGGTGGCTGCTGGCGAGGCCGACCTGCAACTTGCCTTTCAGGATGACCGCAGCTTTGGCGCGCACGGTCTGGCGATGGACGCCATGGTGGCGATCGTCGCCCCCGACAATCCGACGCCTGCCATATCGACCAGCGACCTTGTGCGCGTCCTGGCCGGAGAGGTTTCGAACTGGGCACAGATCGGCGGGCCGGACATGCCACTGGTCCTGCATGCATTGGCTCCCGAGGTGGACATGCAGCTTGCGCTTTCCGCACGGTTTGGGGCACCCGTATCAGCCGCGGTGCAGCACGATAGCCAGGCAAGCCTCGCCCTTGCCGTGGCGCGTGACCCCTGGGCCATTGCCGTCACCGGACGGGCAGCGGTTTACCCCGCCCGGCATATTCCCTTGACCGATAGCTGCGGTTTTCCGCTGCTGCCCACCCCCTTGGCGGTCAAGGCCGAGGATTACCCGTTTTCCATTCCCGTCCTTCTGCTTGCGCCAAGGCGGCGCCTGCCGCTGATGACCCGCGAGTTTCTGGATTTCCTGCGCACGCCTGCCGCTCAGGAGGTGATCTCGGCGAACGGCTACATCGATCGTTCCCCCACCCGCCAGCCGATGACAGCCGACGGCTTGCGGCTGATCAACGCCATTCAGGGGGCAGGCGACGACATCACCCTGGCCGACCTCAAGCGGCTGGTCGATGTGATGGACGGTGCAGACCGGCTGTCGCTGACCTTTCGCTTCGAAGACGGATCGTCCACGCTGGATGCGCAGTCGCGCGATAACCTGCTGGATCTGGCGCAGCTGATTGCCTCGGGCCGGTTTCGCAACGAACGGATGGTTCTGGCCGGCTTTTCCGACGGATCGGGCGCGGCGCCGGCCAATCTGGCACTGTCGGTCGAACGTGCAGCACGCGTGGCGCAGGAACTTGCTGCCGTTGCACCCGATCTGCCACCCGATGCCATTCCAGCGGTCGAAGGTTTTGGCGAAGCCCTGCCGATGGCCTGTGATGAAACCGCAATCGGCCGCCAGTTGAACCGTCGGGTGGAACTTTGGCTGCTGCCCGACTTTACCCACACCGGCAGTGCGCCGGCGCCGGAGCCACCTCCCTAGGACAGGAACTCGGCGAGCGTCTGGCGGGTTCCCACGGCCCAGAGCCGATTCAGGTGCCGTTCGAAGGCTGCGGCAAAGCGCGGATTCTGCCCGAGATCGCCATAGACCGTCGTCATCTCCAGCCAGGCCGCCGGGCGCGACCTTGCCGCCTGCGACCGGGCGACCAGCGCAGCCCAGTCGGGGTCGTTCGGCGGAATGTGCGTGCCGCTGTCCGTCTCGCCAAAGCAGTAGCGGCACCACATGGCCGAGACGAGCGCCAGCCCCTCGACCGACCCGCCGGCGGCCAGCGCGTCGCGTATCGAGGGCACGATGAACTTGGGCTGCCGGTTCGACCCGTCGAGGCAGAGCCGGCGTTCGGTATCGGCCACCTCGGGGTTCGAGAAGCGGTCCACGATCAGCCGGTAATAGTCGCCGAGGTTGGTATCGGGGACCGGCGGGATGTAGGGGATGATCTCGTGGATCTCGACCTTGTCGAGCAGGCCGCGGATCAGCGGGTCGGCCATGGCCTCGTGGACATATTCGATGTCCATCAGCCCGCCGGGATAGGCGATGGTCGCATGGCCGCCGTTCAGGATGCGGATCTTCATCAGCTCGAAATTGTGGACATGCGGGGTCAGCGTGACCCCGACCTTTTCCCAGGCCGGACGGCCGGCGGGGAAGTTGTCCTCCAGCACCCATTGCCGGAAGGGCTCGCAGGTCACGGGCACCGGATCGTCGGCCAGTCCGAAGGCCGCCGCCATCGCCCGTTCACGCGGGCCGGTCGCCGGGGTGATGCGGTCCACCATGCCGTTCGGGAAGGCGACATGGGCCGCGATCCAGTCGGCCAGGTCCGGGTTGCGAAGCGCGGCAAGGCCGGTGACGGCGGCGCGGGTGACATGGCCGTTGCCGGGCAGGTTGTCGCAGGACATGACGGTGAAGGGCGCCACGCCGGCGGCCCTCCGCGCCTTCAGCGCCGCGATGATCGCGCCGAAGGCTGTGCGGTGCGGGTTGTCGGCATCGGCGACGATCTCGGGATGCGTCGGGTCGAACTGCCCGGTCGCGGGATTGATGAAATAGCCGCCCTCGGTAACCGTCAGGCTGACGATGCGGATCTCTGGCCGGGACATGGCCTCGATCAGTGCGGCGTTGTCGGATTGGACCGGCAGGAAGTCGATCATCGCCCCCACCCGGCGGGCGGATTTGCCCTTCGGATCCAGCTCGATCACCGTGGACAGGCAATCTTGCGCCTTCAGCGCCTCGCGCATCCGGGCATCGGCCTCGCGCACCCCGGCGCCCAGAATCGCCCAGTCGTGGTCGAGCCCCAGGTTGAACAGGTCGTCCAGATAGACGGCCATGTGGGCGCGGTGGAAGTTGCCCAGCCCGATATGGACGATGCCCGGGGTCAGGCGCGAGCGGTCGTAGGCGGGAAGCGTGACGGTGGGGGACATTCGGGGCCTCAGACGGTTTTCAGCATGCCGCCATCGACATGGTAGGCAGAGCCGGTGCAGTAGCTGGCGCGCGGCGACAGCAGGAAGGCGATGACATCGGCCAGTTCCTCGGGCGTGCCGAAGCGGCGGATCGGGGCGTGTTCGTCGGCGACCGATTGCAGATAGCCCTGCCAGTCGCCATCCTTTGCCAGGGCCTTGGCTGTCTTGATCCAGTCGGGCGTCAGGATCAGCCCCGGATTCAGCGTGTTGACCCGGATGCCGAGCGGGATGAACTCGGTGGACATGGTCTTCGACAGCATCATCAGCGCCGCCTTGGTGGTGTTGTAGATCGGCTCGTACCAGAGCGGCTGGACCGCGCAGATCGAGGCGTTGTTCAGGATCGCGCCGCCGCCATGGGCCCGCATCTGCGGCACGAGGCCCCGGGCGAGGCGCACGGCGGCCATCACGTGCAGGTTCCAGTAGTGCAGCCATTTCTCGTCCGGCGCATCGAGGATCGTCTCGTTCGAGCCGGTGCCGGCGTTGTTGAACAGAAGCTCGGCCCCGCCCATCGCCGCAGCGGCCGCCACCACGGCGGCACAGCCTTCGGCCGTTGTCACATCAGCGGCAACGGCCTGCGCGTCGCCGCCGAAATCGGCGCGGATGCTGGCGGCTTCGTCTGCCGCGCGGGCGCCGTCGCGGGCGGCGATCAGCACGCGCGCGCCTTCGCGCGCCAGTGTGCGCGCAGCGGCAAGGCCGATGCCGACCGACCCGCCCGAAATCACCGCCAGTTTTCCTTCAAGTCCAAGGTCCATGGGTCATGCCATCCAGTTGCCGCCGTCCACACCGAAGCATTGGGCGACGATGTATTTGGCTTCGTCGGTGGCGAGGAAGATCGCCATGCCGGTCAGATCCTCGGCCGTGCCCATGCGCCCGAAGGGAACGGCGGCGCCGACCTCGCGCTTCTTCTGGCCGGGGGCCTTGCCTTCGTATTTCGCGAAGAAGGCATCCACCCCGTCCCAGTGTTCGCCGTCCACCACTCCGGGCGCGATGGCGTTCACGTTGATGCCGTGACGGATCAGGTTCAGCCCGGCCGATTGCGTCAGGCTGATGACGGCGGCCTTGGTGGCGCAATAGACGGCCACCAGGCTTTCACCGCGCCGCCCGGCCTGCGAGGCCATGTTGATGATCGTGCCGCCCTGGCCGCGGTCGATCATGTGGCGCGCGGCGGCCTGCAGGCAGAAGAGCGTGCCGGCGACATTCACCGCGAACAGGCGGTCATAGTCTTCCCGCGTGATCTCGACGATGGGGGCGGCAGAAAAGAGGGCGGCGTTGTTGATCAGGATGTCGAGCTTGCCCATCCGCTCGATGGCTTGGGCGAAACCGGCGTCGATCGAGTCCTGCCGGGTCACGTCCAGCGCGATGGCGTGGGCCTTGGGGCCGAGCGCATCGGCCGCCGCGCGGGCGGCATCCAGGTTGATGTCGGCGATGGCGACCTCGGCCCCCTCGGCGATGTAGGCGCGGGCGAAGGCCAGCCCGATACCGCGCGCGGCCCCGGTGATCAGGGCGGATTTTCCTGCAAGTCTCATATTGCCAGTCCATTCGTGTCGAAGCGGTGGATCTTGCCGGCCGGGGCCAGGCGGATGCGGTCGCCGTGGCGTGCGGCGACTTCGCCGGGGGCGCGGACGGTCAGGGTGCCGATCCCCTCGACCGCGACCTTGAGGAAGCTGTCGGAGCCGAGATGTTCGGACAGGCCGACCACACCTTCCCACGGGCCATCGCCCACCGCGATGTGTTCGGGCCGGATGCCGATGGTGTGGGCGTCGTGCTTCGCCGCCTCGGCGCCTTCGATGAAGTTCATCTTCGGGCTGCCGATGAAGCCCGCAACGAAGAGGTTGCGGGGATGGTTGTAAAGCTCCAGCGGCGCACCGACCTGCTCGATTCGGCCGGCGTTCAGCACCACGATCTTGTCGGCCATGGTCATCGCTTCGACCTGATCATGGGTGACGTAGATCATCGTGGTCTTGAGCGACTGGTGCAGTTCGCTGATCTCCTGCCGCATGCCCACGCGCAGGGCGGCGTCCAGGTTGGACAGGGGCTCGTCGAACAGGAAGGCCGCCGGTTCGCGCACGATCGCCCGCCCGATGGCGACGCGCTGACGCTGGCCGCCCGAAAGCTGGCCGGGCCGGCGGTCAAGGTAATTGGTGAGGTTCAGCACCTTGGCCGCGCGCTCCACCCGGCGGTCCTGCTCGGCCTGGTCCATCCCGGCCATCTTCAGCGGGAAGGCGATGTTCTTGCGCACCGTCATGTGCGGGTAGAGCGCGTAGGACTGGAACACCATGGCTAGCCCCCGCTTCGCGGGCGGCAGGTTGGTCGAATCCTTGCCATCGATCTCGATGGTGCCAGAGGTCGTATCCTCCAGCCCCGCGATCAGCCGCAACAGCGTGGATTTCCCGCAGCCCGAGGGGCCGACGAAGACGACGAATTCGCCATCCTCGATGGTCAGGTCGATGCCGGGGATGACATCCACCTCGCCGAACGCCTTGCGGACCTTGGTCAGTTGGATCTTGCCCATGTTGTCCTCACTTCACCGCGCCGAAGGTCAGGCCGCGGACGAGTTGCTTCTGGCTGAACCAGCCAAGGATCAGGATCGGCAGGATGGCCATGGCCGAAGCCGCCGAGAGTTTCGCGTAGAACAGGCCCTGCGGCGCCGAGAAGCTCGCGATGAAGGCCGAAAGGGGGGCCGCCTTGGTCGTGGTCAGGACGATGGTCCAGAACGCCTCGTTCCAGGCGAGGATGATGTTCAGAAGCATGGTCGAGGCAATGCCGGGCAGCGCCATGGGCGTCAGCACATGGACGATCTCGTTCCACAGGCTCGCCCCGTCCATGCGCGCGGCTTCCAGGATCTCGCCGGGGATTTCCTTGAAGTAGGTGTAGAGCATCCAGACGATGATCGGCAGGTTCATCAGCATCAGCACGATGACAAGGCCGATCCGGCTGTCGAGAAGCCCGAGGCGCTGGAAGATCAGGTAAAGCGGCACCATGACCGCCACCGCGGGCATCATCTTGGTGGACAGCATCCACATCAGCAGATCGCGTGTGCGCCGCCCGGGCACGAAGGCCATGGCCCAGGCCGAAGGGATCGCGACCAGAAGGCCGAGAAGGGTGGAACCCACCGCGATGACGACCGAGTTCCAGAAGAACCGCGGATAATCCGACCGCGCCCAGACCTCGGCGTAATTCTCCAGCGTCCAGTCGGCCGACAGGAACTGCGGCGGCATGGCAACGGCCGAAGCTTCGGTCTTGAAGCTGGTCAGGATCATCCAGAGGACCGGGAAGAAGATCAGCAGCGCCACGGTCCAGGCGGCAAGGGTGGTGACAAGCTGGCGGCGGGGGGAAAGGGCGCGGGCCATGGGAACCTCAGCTGTCCAGGTTGCGGCCAAGGCCGCGCATCAGGAAGTAGGCGACGATGTTGGCCAGAATGACCGCGATGATCCCCCCGGCGGCGGCGCGGCCGATGTCCTTGGCCGCGATGGCCTGCTTGAAGATCATGTAAGGCAGCGTGGTCGAAGCCGAACCGGGCCCGCCCTGGGTGGTGGTGAAGATCTCACCGAAGATGCCGAGAAGGAAGATGGTCTGGATCAGGATCACCACGGTGATCGCCCGCGTCAGGTGCGGCAGGATGATGTAGCGGAAGCGCGCGAAGGCCCCGGCGCCGTCCATCTCGGCCGCCTCGAGCTGTTCGGAGGACAGCGACTGCAATGCGGTCAGCAGGATGAGCGTCGCGAAGGGCAGCCACTCCCAGCTGACGATGCCGATGACCGACCACATCGGATACTGCTCCAGGAACAGGATCGGCTGCGCCCCGAAGCCGCGCGCGACGGCCGAGAAGAGCCCGTTCTGCGGATGCATGAACAGGTTTTCCCAGATCGAGGCGGCGACGGGCGGCATCACGAAGAAGGGCGCGATCACCAGGATCCGCAGGAATCCCTGCCCCTTCACCGGCTGGTCGATCAGAAGCGCGATCAGGATGCCCAGGGTCACGGTGATGACCAGAACGCCGCCCACCAGCGCCAGGGTGTTGAACAGCGCAAGCCAGAAGTCGGGCGAATTGAAGAACCACAGATAATTGTTGAACCCCACCCAGCCCGTCCGGTCCGGCGACAACAGGCGGTAGAGCCGGAAGGAATAGTAAAGCGTCATCGCCAGGGGAACGATCATCCAGATCAAAAGCAGCGCGACCGAAGGCGCGACCATCAGGCGGGCGGCGAAGCGGCTGGACTGGGTGGACATGGCGGTCTCCCGAGGCTCGGATGACGAAGTGGAAGGGTGCGGCCGGAACGGCGACTGCGCAAGCAGGGATCGGACATGCGCCTGCGAAGGGTCGGCCTGCGGGCGTACCAAGCCGCCCGCAGGCCGAAGGTGATCCCGGGGGCCTTGAGAGGACCGCCCCCGGGGCTCGGCGTCACTGGATGTAGCCCGAGGCCTTCATCTCTTCGGTGACGGCGGCCTGCGCCTCGGCCAGAGCCTGATCGGCGGTCTTCTGCCCGGCCAGCGCGGCCGAGAAGATCTCGCCCACCGTGGTGCCGATGCCCTGGAACTCGGGGATCGCCACGAACTGCACGCCGACGTAAGGCACTGGCTTCACCGTCGGATTGTTCGGGTCGGCCGAGTTGATCGAGTCGAGCGTCATCTTGGCGAAGGGCACCTTCTGGTATTCCGGGTTCTCATAAAGCGAGGTCCGGGTGCCCGGAGGCACGTTCGCCCAGCCTTCCTTGGACGCGACCAGCGCCAGATAGTCCTTGTTCGTTGCCCAGTTGATGAAGGTCTTGGCCGCGTCCTTGGCATCCGAGGAGGCGGGGATTGCCAGGCTCCAGGCCCAGAGCCAGTTGCCGCGCTTGCCCAGCCCGTTGTCGGGGGCGAGCGCGAAGCCCACCTTGTCGGCGACGGTCGAATCCTTCGGGTTGGTCACGAAAGAGGCCGCGACGGTGGCGTCGATCCACATCCCGCACTTGCCCTGCTGGAACAGCGTCAGGTTTTCGTTGAACCCGTTGTTGCTGGCACCGGGCGGGCCATAGTTGTTCATCAGGTTGAGGTAGAAGTCGATCGTCGCCTTCCATTCCGGCTGGTCGAACTGCGGCACCCAGTTCTCGTCGAACCAGCGCGCGCCGAAGCTGTTCGACATGGCGGTTATGAAGGCCGTGTTCTCGCCCCAGCCGGCCTTGCCGCGCAGGCAGACGCCGTAGATGCCGGCATCCTTGTTGGTCATGGCGGCGGCGGCCTTCTCGATGTCGGCCCAGGTCGGCGCCTCGGGCATGGTCATCCCGGCGGCTTCCATCAGGTCGGTGCGATACATCACCATAGAGCTTTCGCCGTAGAAGGGCGAGGCATAGAGGGTGCCGTCCACCGTAAGCCCGCCGCGGATCGCGGGCAGGAGGTCGTCCACGTCATAATCGGCGGGCAGGTCGTTCAGGCTTTCCAGCCAGCCCTGCTTGCCCCAGATCGGAACCTCGTAGGTACCGATGGTGATCACGTCATACTGCCCGCCGCCGGTGGCGATGTCGGTCGTGACGTTCTGGCGCAGGACGTTTTCCTCCAGCGTCACCCATTCCACCTTGATGTCGGGATGCTTGGCGTTGAAGTCGTCCATCAGGCCCTGCATGCGGACCATGTCGCCGTTGTTCACGGTGGCGACGGTGATGGTGGTTTGGGCCATCGCCGCACCCGAAAGGGCGAGCGACGCCGTCGCACCCAGAAGGGCGCGGAGCGAGATGGTCATTAGAATTCCTCCCTCTGACGGTTGAGCAAATCCTCACCGTATGAGTAAATGCCCACATTGCGCCATGAGTCGTCAAGCCCAAACTTTCGCTGCGCGTGCACTGTTCAGGAACTTGCCAGAAGCGCGGTGGCGGTGGGCTCGTCGGTGACAAGGCCGTTGACGATGCGCCCCGTCAGCGCCGCCCGGATGGCCGTGACCTTTGCACTGCCGGCCGCCACCGCAATGACCGGCTTGCTTTGCCCCGGTTCGACACGCACACCGCCGACAAGTGCGTTGCGCGGGGTGTCGATGTAGCGGCCCTGCGCATCATAGACCCAACTGCAGATCTCTCCGGCCGCGCCAAGCTCCTGCAACTCTCGCAGCACATCGGGTGTCACGAAACCGTCCAGGGCAAGGGGCGCGTCGGGGCCCATCTGCCCCACGCCGACAAAGGTGATGTCGGCCTGCCGGGCCAGGTTGAACACTGTTCGCACCGGGCGCAGATGCATGAAGAACTCGCGTTCTTCCGGCGTGTCGGAGATCACGGGCACGGGCATCGGGTAATAGGTGGCGTTCAGCTTCTCGGCGATGCGGCTGATCACGTCGTAGAGCGTTGCCGACCCGTCCGGCGCGATGTTGCCCAGAAGCGAGACGATGCGGTGCCGCCCCGGGTCGGTGTGGGTCAGCTGTTCGGCCATCGCACGCAGGGCGCGTCCGGTGCCGAAGGCGATGACCTGCGGCGTTTCCATGCGCAGCACGCGCTCCAGCTCGGCTGCGGCGGCCGTGGCGATGGCCCTTGCCGGATCACCCCCCGGTCCGAGACCCGGGGCCACGCGGCATCGTGTCAGGTGGTAACGTTCCGTCAGGGCCCGCTCCAGCTCGAGGCAGGCGCCGATCCGGTGCACCAGGCGGATCTGGATCAGCCCCTCGGCCAAGGCCCGCGCGACCAGCCTTTGCGCCCGCTGGCGGCTGACGCCCAGCTCGGCGGCGATCTGGTCCTGGGTCATGCCGGCAACGTAGTAAAGCCAGCCAGCGCGGGCGGCTTCGTCCTGCAAGGTGAGTTCGTTGCTCATGCCGGTGCCCGGGCAGATTTCAGACCCGGGGCAATCTGGAAGAACTCGGCAAAGCTGGCAAGCCTGCGGTGCGGGCGAGCGTCCGGCGGTTCCTCGGGCGCGTCCGGCCCCAGATGGCTGCCGCCGACAAAGCGCCAGACGGTCATCCCCGCGGCCAGCCCGGCGCGGATGCCGGTCAGGCTGTCCTCGATCACCAGAGTCCGGTCGGGAAGCACGCCCATCCGTTCGGCGGCGAAGAGGAACAGGTCGGGCGCGGGCTTGCCGCGGGCGACCATGGTCGAGGTGAACAGCCTGTCGCCGACCAGCGCCGTGAGACCGACAAGATCCAGCGACATCTCCGCCCGGCGCGGGCTGGAGGAGGTGGCGACGCAGAAGGGCACACCGATGCCTTCCAGCACCTCGCGGACATGGGGGACGATGGTCAAATCGTCCCGGAAGGCAGCGAGGAGCGATTCGCGATACTGCGCCTCGAATCCGGGCGGCAGGTCCAGGCCAAAGTCGCGGCGGATCGTTTCCATCACCACCGGGTAGCTGCGGCCGAGAAAATGGCGTTCGACGTAAGCCAGGTCGATCGCCAGCCCCAGGCGTCCGAGTTCGGCCACCAGCATCCGGGCGCTGATGATTTCGCTGTCGATCAGCACGCCGTCGCAGTCGAAGATGACGAGGTCGAATTCGTTCATGCGTCCATGGCTAGCGCATGGATTGCCCTAAAGGTAGCCCTGCGCACGAAAACTCAGTTCGCGCGACTTGCCAATGATCAGGTGGTCGTGCAGGGTCAGCCCCAGGGCATGGCAGGCGTCCTGCACCTGATGAGTCATCGACAGGTCCGCATCCGACGGGGTCGGATCGCCCGACGGGTGGTTATGAACCAGGATCAGCGCGCTTGCGTTCAGTTCCAGCGCGCGCTTGACGATCTCGCGCGGATAGACGGGGACGTGATCCACGGTGCCCTTCGCTTGCTCCTCGTCGGCGATCAGCACGTTCTTCCGGTCGAGGAACAGGACGCGGAACTGTTCGGTTTCCCGATGCGACATGGCGGTGTGGCAGTAGTCAAGCAGGGCATCCCAGCTGGAAATCAGCGGCTTCTGCATCACCCGCGCCCGCATCATCCGCTGGGCGGCGGCTTCCACCAGCTTCAGCTCCAGCACCACGGCGGGGCCCACCCCCTTCACCAGGTTCAGGCGCGCTGGCGAGGCCGTGATCACCCGGTTGAAATCGCCGAAGGTATCCAGAAGCAGTCTGGCCAAGGGCTTCACATCCTGCCGGGGAATGGCGCGGAACAGGACCAGTTCCAGCAGTTCATAGTCGGGCATGGCTGCGGCGCCGCCGTCAAGAAACCGGGCGCGCAGGCGGGCACGGTGATCGGCGATATAGCTGGGCAGCCGCGCGGGCAGGTCGGCAACCGGCGCCTCGTCGCTGTCGGCCGGGCCGGGCAGGGAAAACAGGGAATCGCGGAAGCCGGGCGGTGCGTTCATGGCGCCAGTTTGCCGACAAGGTGGTGAACGAACGGTTAATGCCAACGGCTTCCTTGCGGATGGCCCGGCTTGGGCTTAGATCGGCGCTGCGCCACCTGCGAGGGCATGATGTCGACCGCGCTGCATTACTTCCGCTGGGCCTTACTCGTGACGGGGGTTGGGCTGGTCCTGTCGCTGTGGCTCGGCTGGGCCTATACGGGCACCTTGTCGGGTGCGCTGGGCTTCCTGTTCATCGGGGCGGTCCTGTCGGTGCTGGAAATCAGCCTGTCCTTCGACAATGCCATCGTGAACGCGAACAAGTTGAAGGACATGACCCCGGTCTGGCAGCAACGCTTCCTGACCTGGGGCATCCTGATCGCCGTCTTCGGGATGCGGATTGTCTTTCCGATCCTGATCGTGGTTTTCGCCGCAAGGATCGGCCCTATCGAGGCGGTGCGATTGGCCGCCACGGAACCGGCCGAATATTCCCGCATCGTCGGCGGGGCGCATATTTCCATCGCGGCTTTCGGCGGGGCCTTCCTGATGATGGTGGCGCTGAAATATTTCTTCGACGAAGGCAAGGACGTGCACTGGATTGCCGGGATCGAGCGCGCGATGGCCCGTTTCTCGTCGGTCCAGGGGCTGGAGATTTCCATCGTCCTGGTCATCATCCTGACCTTCGCCACGATCATCCCGGCGATACTGGTGGCAACATTCCTGTATTCTGCAGTGGCCGGGCTCGTGACCTTCATGGTGGTCGATGTGCTGGGCCATGTCCTGGACAAGGCTGATCAGGCAGCTGACATCGCAGTGAAGGGGGGGCTGGGCGCCTTCCTGTATCTGGAGGTGCTTGATGCCTCTTTCAGCTTCGACGGGGTGATCGGCGCCTTTGCCCTGACGCAGAACCTTTTCCTGATCGCCATCGGCCTGGGCGTCGGCGCGATGTATGTGCGGTCGATGACCATCATGCTGGTGGAACGCCAGACCCTGTCGCAGTTCCGCTATCTGGAGCACGGGGCCTTCTGGTCGATCTTCGTTCTGGCCTGTGTCATGTTCGGCCAGACCCTGACCCATATCCCCGAGGTCGTCACCGGCCTGCTGGGCGCGGGCTTCATCGGCGTGGCACTGTGGTCGTCGATCCGCTGGCGGCGGCTGCACGGAACAGTGCCCGCACCCGCCGCCGCGGCCGAATAGCGAAGGGTCAGCCCTTCATCCCGTCCCAGAAGCTTTTCACCTTGGAAAAGAACGACTTGCCTTCCGGGTTGTTCTCTTCCGACAGCTGCTCGAACTCGCGCAGCAATTCGCGCTGGCGGGCAGTAAGGTTGACCGGCGTTTCCACCGCCAGTTCGATCACCATGTCGCCGGTGTTCGACGACCGCAGGGCCGGCATGCCCTTCATCCGCAGCCGCATCTGCTTGCCGGTCTGGGAACCGGCGGGCACCTTCACCCTTGCCCTGCCACCGTCGATAGTCGGCACCTCTACCTCGCCGCCCAGGGCGGCGGTCGTCATCGGCACCGGCACCCGGCAAAAGAGATGCACGCCTTCGCGCTGGAAGATCGGGTGTTCCTTCACCTCTATGAAGATGTACAGATCACCATTCGGCCCGCCGCGCAGACCGGCCTCGCCCTCGCCCGCCAGACGGATGCGCGTTCCGGTTTCAACCCCCTGAGGGATGGTGACGGAAAGCGTCCGTTCCTTCTGCACACGGCCATGGCCACCGCAGGCGCGACAGGGATTCTTGATGATCTGCCCCATGCCATTGCACTGGGGGCAGGTACGCTCGACGGTGAAGAAACCCTGCTGGGCACGCACCTTGCCCATCCCGCCGCATGTCGGGCAGGAGACGGGTTCGGCCCCGCCTTCGGCGCCTGAACCGTGGCAGACCTCGCAGGTGACGGCTGTGGGCACGGTGATGGTCTTCTGCAGGCCGGTGTAAGCCTCTTCAAGCGTCACACGCAAATTGTACCGCAGGTCCGACCCGCGCTGCGCACGGGCGCGCCCGCCGCCGCCACGGCCCATGAAGTCGCCGAACAGATCCTCGAACACGTCCGAGAATGCGGATGCGAAATCGCCCTGCCCGGCGTAACCGCCAGGCCGCGGGCCGCCACCCATGCCGCCCTCGAAGGCCGCATGGCCGAACCGGTCGTAGGCAGCCTTCTTCTGTTCGTCCTTCAGGACTTCCCAGGCCTCGTTCACCTCCTTGAACTGGGCCTCGGCCTGCGGATTGTCGGCGTTGCGGTCGGGGTGCAGCTCTTTCGCCTTCTGACGATAGGCTTTCTTCAGTTCCTCGGCCGAGGCGCCTTTCCTGACGCCCAGAACCTCGTAGTAATCACGCTTTGCCACGGCAAAACCCCCAAACCGAACCGGACAGGGGCGGCCCGTTTCCAGACCGCCCCTGTTTCCGGTTCACGCGGCGTTACTTCCGCTTGTCGCTGCCCAGATCCTCGAAGTCGGCATCCACGATGTCGTCATCGTCCACCGGACGCGGCTCGTCGTCGCTGCCACCCTCGGCCTGCTGGGCCTTGTAGATCGCCTCGCCCAGTTTCATCGCGGCTTCGGTCAGGTTCTGGATCGCCGAACGGATCTTGCTGGCATCTTCGCCCTTGAGCGCGTCTTCCAGCGGGCTCATCGCCAGCTCGATCGCCTCGACAGTCGAGGGATCGACCTTGTCGCCATGTTCGGCCAGCGACTTCCTGGTCGAGTGCAACAGGCTTTCGCCCTGGTTCTTCGTCTCGACCAGTTCCTTGCGGGCGCGGTCAGCCTCGGCATTCGCCTCGGCGTCCTTGATCATCTTCTCGATGTCCTCTTCCGAGAGGCCACCCGAAGCCTGGATGGTGATCTGCTGCGCGCGACCCGTGCCCTTGTCCTTGGCCGAAACCGACACGATGCCGTTGGCGTCGATGTCGAAGGTCACCTCGATCTGCGGCACGCCGCGGGGTGCCGGCGGGATCTGTTCCAGGTTGAACTGACCCAGCAGCTTGTTGTCGGCCGCCATTTCGCGTTCGCCCTGGAAGACGCGGATCGTCACCGCGTTCTGGTTGTCCTCGGCGGTCGAGAAGACCTGGCTCTTCTTCGTCGGGATCGTCGTGTTGCGGTCGATCAGCCGGGTGAACACGCCACCCAGCGTCTCGATGCCCAGCGACAGGGGCGTCACGTCCAGAAGCACCACGTCCTTCACGTCGCCCTGCAGGACGCCGGCCTGGATCGCTGCACCCATGGCCACGACTTCATCAGGGTTCACGCCCTTGTGGGGTTCCTTGCCGAAGAACTTGGTGACTTCCTCGATCACCTTCGGCATCCGGGTCATCCCGCCGACCAGCACCACCTCGTCGATGTCGTCCTTGCTGACACCGGCATCCTTCAGCGCGGCCTGGCAGGGTTTCAGCGACTTCTTGATCAGGTCATCGACCAGGCTCTCCAGCTTGGCGCGGGTCAGCTTGACCACCAGGTGCAAGGGCTGCCCGGTATTCTTGTCCATGCTGATGAAGGGCTGGTTGATTTCCGTCTGCTGGCTGGACGACAGCTCGATCTTGGCCTTTTCGGCCGCTTCCTTCAGGCGCTGCAACGCCATCTTGTCGAGCGTCAGGTCAACCCCATGCTCTTTCTTGAACTCGTCGGCCAGATACTGGACGATGCGCATGTCGAAGTCTTCACCACCCAGGAAGGTGTCGCCGTTGGTGGACTTCACCTCGAACAGGCCGTCGTCGATTTCCAGGATGGTGATGTCGAAGGTACCGCCGCCAAGGTCATAGACGGCGATGGTCTTCGATTCCTTCTTGTCCAGGCCATAGGCCAGCGCGGCCGCCGTCGGTTCGTTGATGATGCGAAGGACTTCCAGGCCCGCGATCTTGCCCGCGTCCTTGGTGGCCTGGCGCTGCGCGTCGTTGAAATAGGCGGGCACCGTGATCACGGCCTGCGTCACCGGCTCGCCCAGATAGTTCTCGGCGGTTTCCTTCATCTTCTGCAGGATGAAGGCAGAAATCTGCGACGGGCTGTATTTCTCGCCGCGCACCTCGACCCAGGCATCGCCGTTGCCGCCATCGACGATCTTGTAGGGGACAAGCTTCTTGTCCTTCTCGACCTCCGGGTCGCCAAGCCGGCGCCCGATCAGGCGCTTGACGGCAAAGATGGTATTTGCGGGGTTGGTCACGGCCTGCCGCTTGGCGGGCTGGCCGACCAGGCGTTCGTTGTCCGTGAAAGCGACGATGGAGGGCGTCGTGCGCGCGCCTTCCGAGTTCTCGATCACCCGGGGTTGCGAACCATCCATGATGGCAACGCAGGAGTTGGTCGTCCCGAGGTCGATACCGATGACTTTGGCCATGTGTTCATCCCTTTCTTGCAGGCGATCTACCGGCCCAGCGCCCGAAGACGGCGGCACGCGGGGCCGGACATGTTACGGCGTCGGGGTGCACGCCCCTTGCCGGACTTGGCGTATATAGGCAGGTGCGGGCGGGGCTGCAACGGTAGCAAGAGGCGCGATGCGACAAATTTGCAGCACCCCTGCCGCAGGGTCGGGGCGCGGCTCATTCCCCCTGTCTGTGATCCAGCGTGCAGCAGCCCTGCAGCGTCTCGTCCTGGCCCTGCCCGCCGATCCGAAGCGTGCCTGTCCAGCCGAACTCGCGGTCGGACATGCCGTCAAGGCAGGTGCCACGGGCAACGACCAGGCTGAAGCCCGTGCCGTCCGGGGCGGATAGATCGGCCTCGTAGCCGTTATCGCCCGGGCGTTCGGCCACAAGGTCCAGATCGACCGGGTTCTCACCCAGCCTTTCGTATATGTCGCCGCGCGACAAAAGGCCGATCCGCCAGAAGGGTTCGGTTCCGCGACAGGACAGCGGACGGGGTATCACGGTCCCCTCGGGCTGGTCCTGGCGGGCCAGATAGCGCATCGCCACCCAGCCGTTCCCCTCCGGCATGCCGATCCGGCCCCAGCGGCCGTTCTCCGACAGGCCCAACACCTCGATATCCGTGGTGTCGGGCCCCAGTTCGCCAATCCTTGCCGACCCGGCCCCGGGTGCGGCGCGGATGTTCAGAACGTTGTCGGACGAGACCCCGCTCACCGCGTAACGTGCGGGAAAATCCTCGGCCATCACGGCAAGGGGCGACATCAGGAGCATGATCGTTGCAAGACGCATCATCTTCGCTTGTTCCAGCTGGCCGACATGTGTTTGCGGGTGAAGAATTCGGCCATAAGACCGATCATGAGGCAGACAAGACCGAACTTCACCGCATACTCGATCGAGGTATAGCGGGGCGTGTAGTTCAGGAACATGAAGCCGCGGCCCTGGTCGATGGTGTGGAACAGCGGATTCCAGTCGAAGATCGCCCGCATGTCGGGTTTGGTGTTGTTGGCCAGCATCATCTTGCCCGAGGCGATCATGTTCAGCCGCTGGTAGAGAGGGATGATGATCGACATCGCCTCCGGCTGCCAGGGCCGGGCTGAAAGGAACACCATGCCCAGCCCCACACCCGAGAACCAGGCCAGAAGGAACGCCCCCAGTACGCCGACGGGATCCTCGATGGTGATCGGCGTGATCACGGAATGATAGAAGAAGATGATGACCGTGGCCGCCAGAACCTGCTGATAGAGCGAGGCAAGCGCCGCCCCGCCGATCGAGATGATCGGATTCATCGGCGCGTGCATCATCATGGCCGATGTCGGGCCATCCGCGCCCGCCACCGCACCGATGGCCTTGATATGCGTCATGAATAGGAAGACCCCCGACATGACATACAACATGAAGTCGCCGCGCACGGCGATGCGGCGCAGGCCCAGCACGCTGAACAGGAAATACATCGTCAGGACCAGAATCAGCGACTGCACGATCTGGATGACCAGGCCCAGGACCGCGTTGCCATTCGACTTGCGCAGTTCCCTGACCGCCGCATGGTAGATCAGTTCGGCCGTCTCGAAGGCCTTGCCCAGGGCTGTCTTCCTGGCGGAATGGTAACGAAACATGCGGCCTTCTCCGGTCGGTTCGGCAGACTGCGCAGGGAAACCTTGCCGTTCCGTTATTCACACAGGATAAGGGCGGCCCATAAGATGTCAAATCGCCGACGACACGGCGGCAGGAGCGTTGATGGACCTCGAAATCCTCGTGAAGACAATCCGCCGCCTTGCGCTGGAGGCCGGAGACCGCATCATGCAGGTCTATGCCGGCCCGGAGTTCGAGGTTCGCGCCAAGGGCGATGCCTCGCCGGTGACCGTGGCTGACGAGGCCGCCGATGCCGTGATTTCCGCCGGTCTGCGTGCGGCTTTCCCGGATGTGCCGCTGATCACCGAGGAACAGGCGGAAAGCCACGCCCAGTCCGCGCGCACCTTCCTGATCGTCGATCCGCTGGACGGCACCAAGGAATTCGTCCGGCGCCGCGGCGATTTTACCGTGAACATCGCCTATGTGCAGGATGGCCTGCCCTGCCGGGGCATCGTTTACGCCCCTGCAAAGGGGCGGCTGTTCTACACGCTGGCGGACGGAACCTCGGTCGAGGAGACAGGCCCCCTCGACAAGGATCGGCCCGGTCCGCTGGCACCGCTGCATGTATCCGTCCCGGACAATTCCGCCCTTATGGTGGTGGCGTCGAAATCGCACCGTGATCAGGCGACCGACGATTACATCGCCCGCTATGCCGTGAAGGACATGACCTCGGCAGGCTCCAGCCTCAAGTTCTGCCTGGTTGCCACCGGCGAGGCCGACCTGTATCCGCGCCTCGGCCGCACGATGGAATGGGACACGGCCGCCGGCGACGCGGTGCTGCGTGGCGCGGGCGGGCAGGTGGTGCGGTTCGACGATCACCAGCCGCTGACCTACGGCAAGCCCGGCTGGGAAAACCCTTTCTTCGTAGCCTTTGCCCCCGGTGTGGTCCTGAAATGAAGACGCTGATCGCCATTCCCGCCCGCTATGCCTCGACCCGCTATCCCGGAAAACCGCTGGTCGCCCTTCGCGGACGCGACGGCGAAAAGACCCTGATACGCCGCAGCTGGGAGGCGGCAATGGCCGTGCGCGGTATCGACCGGGTCGTGGTGGCGACCGATGACGACCGGATCGCCGACCATGCTGCGGGCTTCGGTGCCGAGGTGGTGATGACCTCTGCTGACGCGCGCAACGGCACCGAACGCTGCGCCGAGGTGTCGGCAAGGCTGCCGGGCTACGACGTGGTCGTGAACCTGCAGGGTGACGCGCCGCTGACACCTGCCTGGTTCGTCGAGGATCTGGTGGCGGGCCTCGCGGCCGACCCGGGGGCCGACATTGCCACCCCGGTCCTGCGCTGTGACGGCCGGGCGGTGGCGGGCTTTCTTGCCGATCGCCGTGCCGGGCGGGTCGGGGGAACCACGGCGGTCTTCGGGGCCGGAGGGCGGGCGCTTTACTTCTCGAAAGAGGTCATCCCCTACACCGGCCGGGACTACGCGCCAGACGAGCCCACACCCGTCTTTCACCATGTCGGGGTCTATGCCTATCGTCCGGCGGCGCTGGCGGCCTATCCGTCCTGGCCCATCGGCCCTCTGGAGACCCTGGAAGGGCTGGAGCAACTGCGCTTCCTGGAAAACGGTCGTGTGGTCCTGTGCGTCGAGGTTCAGGCGCGTGGGCGGCAGTTCTGGGAACTGAACAATCCTTCGGACGTGCCAGTCATCGAAAGCATGCTTGCGGCCCTGCCGGATCCCGCTGCGTAGCCTGGCAATCGGGCGTCGGCGCAAGAGCCCGCGACTTTTCGCGTGCAATGCGGATTTTTGCCGGGCAGATTGACGTTACTGCCGCAGGTCCGCCCGGATACGGCCAGATTCTCCTGCAATGGTGGGGTCAGAGCCGGGGCGATGTCCGCAGAGGCGGCTCTGGATGCGCAATAACGAGTCGAACATGAGAACGAAGAAGATCACCAAGGCCGTCTTTCCCGTGGCCGGTCTTGGCACACGCTTTCTGCCCGCGACCAAGTCGATCCCCAAAGAGATCATGACACTCGTCGATCGCCCCTTGATTCAGTACGCCATCGACGAGGCGCGCGCTGCCGGCATCAAGGAATTCATCTTCGTGACGGCTCGCGGCAAGTCGGCACTCGAGGACTATTTCGACCACGCACCGGAACTGGAGTCAGAACTGCGCAAGAAGGGCAAGACCGAACTGCTGGATATCCTGAAGGACACCAACATGGATTCGGGCGCCATTGCCTATGTGCGGCAGAATCGGGCCCTGGGCCTGGGCCATGCCGTGTGGTGCGCGCGCCGCCTGATCGGGAACGAACCCTTTGCCGTGCTTTTGCCCGATGACGTGATTGCCGCCGATCGACCCTGCCTCCAGCAGATGGTCGAGGCCCATGCCGAAACCGGGGGCTGCATGGTCGCAGCCATGGAAGTCGCCCCGCAAAGAACCTCGAGCTACGGCATTCTGGACATCGGCGAGGACAGGGGAACAATCGTCCGCGCCAAGGGCCTTGTCGAAAAGCCGCGGCCCGAGGACGCCCCGTCGAACCTGGCCATCATCGGCCGCTACATCCTGACCCCCAAGGTGCTGACCAATCTGAACCGGATGAAGCAGGGCGCGGGCGGGGAAATCCAGCTGACAGACGCCATCGCCGAAGAGGTCGATACTGCGGCGGGCGTGCACGGCCTGCGCTTCCGCGGGCATCGCTACGATTGCGGCTCGAAGATCGGCTTCCTTCAGGCCACGGTGGCCTTCGGCCTGTCGCGTCCCGATCTGGGTGCCGAATTCGAGAGCTTCCTTCATGAACTGATGGCAACGCAGAAGGCAGCGCAGTAGTCCCTTGTCAGCCCAACCGCATGCCTGGCCGATCGGGGCTATGCCGGATCGGCCCCAGTCCGGCGCCAAAGGTCTGTGGCATGCCTATCGTCTGCGGATGCGCCGGCGCTGGCTTCTGGGCCGCGCGCTGCACCGGCGGCGTCAGCTGGTCGCGGTGGCCGATCGCACCGACAGGATCGCGCCGGGTGACATTCTGGGCTTCATGTGCGTGCGCAACGAAAACGCCCGCCTGCCCTTCATGCTGGACCATCACCGCAATCTGGGGGTGCGCCACTTCCTGATCATCGACAACGCCAGTACCGACGGGACGGCCGATCTTCTTGCCGCAAGACCGGATGTGTCACTGTGGCGGACGGAAGGCAGCTACAAGTCTGCCCGTTTCGGCATGGACTGGGTGAACTGGCTTCTGATGCGATATGGCCATGGGCATTGGTGCCTGACACTGGATGCCGACGAGCTGCTTGTCTATCCCCACTGGCAGACCCGCTGCCTTGCCGCACTGACCGACTGGCTTGACCGGCAGGGACAAATCGCCCTGGGGGCCCTGACAATCGACCTGTATCCTGCTGGACGCGTGTCCGAGGGCACCTATGCGCCGGGCGACGATCCGCTGGGCATCCTGAGATGGTTCGACAGCGGCAACTATCAGGTCCAGGTCCAGCCGAGAATGGGCAATCTCTGGATCCAGGGGGGGGCAAGGGCGCGGGTCTTCTTTGCCTCGCAGCCGCGCCGCGCGCCAACCCTGAACAAGATCCCGCTGGTCAGATGGCACTGGCGCTATGCCTACGTGAATTCGACCCACGCGCTTCTGCCGCCGCGGTTGAACCGGGTCTATGCGACGGATGGCGGGATGCTGACCTCCGGTGCCCTGTTGCACACCAAGTTCCTTCCCGGCATCATCGAACGGGCCGCCGAGGAAAAGGTCAGGGCAGAGCATTTTGCCGACGGTGCGCAATATGCCAGCTACTATGATCGGTTGACTGCCGATCCGGTGCTGCGCTGCGCTGCCTCGACCCGTTTGACCGGCTGGCGCCAGCTGGAGGCCCTGGGTCTCATCTCGCGTGGTGGTTGGGTATGAGGCAATCGCGGTGAACCCGCTGTCGATCTATCGCCTGCGGCTGCAGCGGAAACGGCTTCTCTGGCGGGCCTTCCTGAAACGCCGGCAGTTGCGGCCGGTCACGAACCGGATGGATCGGCTGCGCGATCAGCCGATCCTGCTGTTCTCGACCATGCGAAACGAACGCATCCGCCTGCCCTATTTTCTGGACCACTACCGCAGGCTGGGCATCGATCACTTCCTGGTCGTGGACAACGCGTCCGATGACGGCACACACGAATATCTGGCACAGCAACCGGATGTTTCGCTGTGGTCTGCCGAAGCGGGCTACAAGCAGTCGCGGTTCGGCATGGACTGGATCATGCACCTGCTGCGCCGGCATGGTGCCGGGCGCTGGTGCCTGACAGTCGATGTCGACGAATTCCTGGTCTATCCCTATTGCGAGACCCGACCGCTGCGCGCCCTGACGGACTGGCTGGACAGCAGCGGAACAAGAACCTTCTCGGCCATGCTGCTGGACATGTATCCCAAGGGCGCGATGCATGAGCAGCCCTACCGCGAAGGACAGAGCCCCTTTGAAATCGCCCAGTATTTCGACAGCGGCAACTACACGATCAGCCGCAACTGGCACTATCACAACCTCTGGATTCAGGGTGGTCCCAGGGCAAGGCTGTTCTTCGCATCGCAGCCGAGGCAGGCCCCGGCGATGAACAAGATCCCTCTGGTGAAATGGCACCGCTCCTATGCCTACATCAGTTCGACGCATATGCTGCTGCCACGCGGCCTGAACCTGACCTACGAGCAGGACGGGGGCGAAAAGCCATCGGGTTGCCTTCTGCATGCAAAATTCCTCGACACCTTCGCCGCCAAGGCCGAGGAAGAGATGAAACGTGGCCAGCATTATGCCGACAGCCACGAATATCGCGCCTATCGGGATGGCCTCGCCCGTGAACGCGACCTGTGGTGCACATGGAGCGAGAAGTATATCAACTGGCGGCAGCTCGAGATCCTGGGGCTGATGTCGAAGGGGAACTGGGCATGAGCCTTGGCGTCGTCATGCTCTGTCACACGGCGCTGAACCGCGCGGCCCAGGTGGCGCGGCACTGGGCAGAAAATGCCTGCCCGGTCGTCATTCACGTGGACAGCAGGGTGCCGCAAGCCGACCTTGATGCCATGAAGGCAGGGCTGGCCGATCTGCCCGACGTCCTCTTTTCACCGCGGGTGGCCTGTGAATGGGGCACCTTCGGCCTTGTCGAGGCCACGATTCTGGCCGCTACCCGGATGCTTGAGCAATTCCCGGACGTTTCGCATGTTTTCCTTGCCTCGGGATCCTGCCTGCCGATCCGGCCGGTGGCGGACCTTAAAGCGCATCTTGCCGCCCACCCCGACACCGATTTCATCGAAAGCGTGACTACCGCCGATGTCGGCTGGACCGTCGGCGGCCTGAACAAGGAACGCTTCACCCTGCACTTTCCCTTTTCGTGGAAGAAGCAGCGGCGTCTCTTCGACGCCTATGTCCGGCTGCAGCGCCGACTGCGCATTCAGCGCCGCATCCCCGAGGGGATCGTGCCCCACCTTGGCAGCCAGTGGTGGTGCCTGACGCGCCGTTCGCTGGAAGCGATCCTCACGCATCCTGACCGCCCACGCCACGACCGGTATTTCCGCCGTGTCTGGATTCCCGACGAAAGCTATTTCCAGACGCTCGTGCGGCGGGTATCGACGCGGATCGAAAGCCGGTCGCTTACGCTGGCGAAGTTCGATTTCCAAGGGCGACCGCATGTGTTCTATGACGATCATCTGCACCTTCTGCGGCAGTCCCCGGCCTTCGTCGCGCGCAAGATCTGGCCGCAGGCAGATCTGCTGTATCGCACCTTCCTTGGCGAGGACGACCAGAAACGTCCGGCCCCGAACCCCGGCAAGATCGACCGGCTGTTCGCCAAAGCGGTTGAACGGCGCACCCGGGGGCGGCAGGGGCTGTTCATGCAAAGCCGCTTCCCCACATGGGGCCGGGGGGCGAAGTGTTCGGCCGGACCCTATGGGGTGCTTGCAGGGTTCGACGAATTGTTCACGGACTTCCGGCCCTGGCTAACCCGGGCCGCAGGCGCGCGGGTCCACGGCCATCTTTTCGACCCCGACCGGGTGCAGTTTGCAGGCGGCGAAACCGTGTTCAAGGGTGGCCTTTCCGACAGCGCGACGCTGCGCGACTACAATCCGCAAAGCTTCCTGACGAACCTGATCTGGAACACCAGGGGCGAAACCCAGTGCTTCCAGTTCGGTCCCGGCGACGTACAGGACATTGTCTGGTTCATCGCCGAGGATCCGCAGGCGCGGGTCTTCATCGTGTCGGGCGCCTTTGCCGTGCCGCTCTGGCGATCGGGCATGAGCGTGGCTGAAGTCCGCCCGCTGGCTGCCCGGATGCAGAAGATCGAGGCCGACCTGATCGCAAGACTCGAGTCTCCCTGGACGAAGGCGCAGGTTCGGCGCTGGACCCTGGCCGAGTTTCTGGAAAACCCGGCGGAACCCTTGCAGCAGCTTCTGGATGACCTGAACCCGCGCAGCAGCCACCGTGTTACCGACCTGCCGCAGCTGGTACCGCTGCGCGGTTTCGGCGATTTCGTGCAGGATCTGCGCAACCAGGGCATGCTTCCCGTGCTGATCGGTGATATCGACGCAAGCCTCGACACGGCGCCCGAAACGCTGCCCACTGCCAGGCTGCGGGTGGTGCGGTAACACGATGGCTGCAGTCGGCTTCAACAGTTTCGTCATTCTTGCGGGGATGCGGACAGGCTCGAACTTCCTCGAGGCGAACCTGAATGCGTTGCCTGGTGTCACAAGCTACGGCGAGGTCTTCAACCCGCATTTCATCGGCAAGAAGGACACGACCGAACTGTTCGGGGTCACCCTGGCCGAACGCGAAGCGAACCCGATGCCACTGCTGCGCCGGCTCCGGTCGGAAACCAGGGGGATTGCCGGCTTCCGCTTCTTTCACGACCACGATCCCCGTGTCCTTGACCTGGTGCTGGACGATGTAACCTGCGCCAAGATCATCCTGACGCGCAATCCCGTTGAAAGCTATGTAAGCCTGCTGGCCGCGCGATCCACGGGGCAATGGAAACTGACTGATGCCAGGCGCCTGAAATCCACCACGGTCCGGTTCGATCCCGACGGCTTCGCCGAACACCTGGCCACGGCGCAGGATTTCCATCTGCGGGTTCTGCGCAGGCTGCAGACTACGGGGCAGACGGCCTTCATCCTGGATTACGAAGACCTGGCCTCGGTCGAGGTTCTGAACGGGCTCGCCGCCTTTCTGGGGGTCGAGGGGCGGCTGAAGGCGGTCGATGACACGCTGAAGAAGCAGAACCCCGAACCGCTGGAATCCAGGCTGGAAAATCCCGAGGCGCTGGCCCCGGCGCTGGCCCGCGCCGACCTGTTCGCCATGTCGCGCAGCCCCGTGTTCGAGCCCCGGCGCCCTGCCGCGGTGCCCACCGCAGTGGCGGCCGGCGAAGCGCCACTGTTGTTCTTTCCGGTCCGGTCGGGCCCCGACGCTGCCCTGCGTAACTGGCTTTCAGGCTTCGGCGGACTTCGCGAAGGGTTCGACCAAAAGACCTTGCGCCAATGGAAGCGCGCCCATGCCGGCCACCGCACCTTTACCGTGGTGCGCCATCCGCTGCTGCGCGCCCATGTGGCCTTCCGAGAAAGGATCGCCTCGGGCCAGCTGGCCGACCACCGCCGCATCCTGATCCGTGCCTACAAGGCCAGGCTGCCCGAACCGGGCCAGCCCTTTCCCGATGCCGCGGCCGAGCGCGAGGCATTCCGCATCTTCCTGCACTATTGCCGTCTGGCAACCTCTGGCCAGACCGGGCAGCGCGTCGATCCGAACTGGGCAAGCCAGACGGCGATCGTGCAAGGCTTTTCCGCCTTCCATCCGCCCGACCTGGTGATCCGCGAGGATCGCCTGGCGGAAGGGTTGGCCTTCCTGTGCAACGAGATCGGCCTTGCAACGGCGCCGCCCCCCGGCCCCGACCCCGCCGCCGAGGCGCTGGCCGCAATACACGACGATAGCCTGGAAGAGGCGGCCGAGGCGGCCTACGGGCGCGACTATGTGGGCTTCGGCTTTGGGCGCTGGCGGCGCTGACCCGCCTCAGGCCGCCTGAGGGGCGCGGCTTTCGGTCAGGATCGCGTGCAGCTTGGCCGGGTCGGTATTGGCCCGCAGTTTCGCAACGATTCCGGCATCCCGCATCGTGCGGCTGACCAGCGCCAGCGCCTTCAGGTGATCAACCCCCGAATCCTTCGGCGCAAACAGGGCAAAGACCAGATCGACCGGCTGACGGTCCACGCTGTCATAGTCCAGCGGCTTTTCCAGCCGGACGAAGACCCCGACGATGCTTTTCAGATCCTCCAGCCGGGCATGCGGCAAGGCGACGCCGTGGCCCACGCCGGTGGGCCCCAGCGTCTCGCGTTCCTGCAAGCCGTCGATGGCCTGCGCCGCCGACAGCCCGTAGACCTGCGCTGCGATTTCGCCCAGTTCCTGGAACAGCCGCTTCTTCGATGTGAATTGCCCGACAACGCGGACGGCGGCGGGGGTAAGCAGTTTGGAAAGTTCCATGAGCGGGCGATGTTCCTGCGCCAGGGGGCGCACCTTTACTTGCTGTTGCGGGGATCGATCCAGCCGATGTTGCCGTCATCCCGGCGATACACCACGTTCACGCCCCCATGGCCTTCGTTGCGGAAAACCAGCATGCGCTGCCCCGCCAGCTCCATCTGCATCACGGCTTCGCCGACGGTGATCGAAGGGATCTTCGTCTCCATCTCGGCGATGACGATGGGCTGGAGCGTTTCGGGCTCTGCATCCTCGGCATCCTCTGGTGCGGCGAGGATATACGAGGCCGCCCCGGCGAATTCAACCGGGGTCGCGCGATGGCTGTGGTGGTTGCGGATGCGGCGCTTGTAGCGGCGCAACTGCTTGTCCATCTTTTCGCGGCACGATTCGAAGGCCGCGTAGATTTCTGTCGCATGGCCCTTGGCCTGCGCATTCAGGCCCGTAGACAGGTGGATCGTTGCCTCGCAGACGTATTCATGCGCGGAACGGGAAAACACCACGATGCATTCGGTCGGGCGCTGGGCATATTTCTCGACCAGTTCGCCCATTTCAGCCTTCACATGGGTCTGAAGGGCCTCACCGACGTCGATCTGTTTCCCACTGATCTGATAGCGCATGGCCTCTCCTTTCGCATGCTACCGGCGCGGGCCGGGTCATTCCGGGCCGTCCGGACCCTTGTTCCGATGTTGGTTGGAACGTTGCGTCACGCAAGCCCCGCCGACCGGATTCGGCGCGGAAAAACGGCTGAAGCTGGGGGTTTGTAACGCACGCATCACAGGCATTTGGCGTCACGCCCGCGCCCCTTGTCAACCGAGTCGATGGACGACGGCGCCGCGCCTTCAGATGATACGGAAGTTCTCGCCCAGGTAGACGCGACGCACGGTTTCATCGCGCACGACTTCATCCGTGGTGCCGCTCATCAGCACCTTGCCATCATGCAGGATATAGGCGCGATCGACGATCTCCAGCGTTTCGCGGACGTTGTGATCGGTGATCAGAACGCCGATGCCGCGCGCCTTCAGGTCATGCACCAGATGACGGATTTCCCCCACGGCGATCGGGTCAACCCCGGCGAAAGGTTCGTCCAGCAGCAGATACTTCGGACTGGCCGCCAGACAGCGGGCGATTTCCACCCTTCGGCGTTCCCCACCCGACAGCGCCAGCGCCGGCGTGCGGCGCAGGTGGGTAATCGAGAATTCCGACAGAAGCTCCTCCAGCCGTTCGCGCCGCTTGTGGCGGTCGGGCTCGGCAATTTCCAGCACGGCCAGGATATTGTCCTCGACGTTGAGGCCACGGAAAATGCTGACCTCCTGCGGCAGATAGCCGATCCCCAGCCGGGCGCGGCGATACATCGGCAGCCCTGTCACATCCTTGCCGTCGATAAGCACCTGGCCGCCCTCTGGCATGACCAGCCCGGCTATGGCGTAAAAGCAGGTCGTCTTGCCTGATCCGTTCGGCCCCAGCAGGGCAACCACCTCGCCGCGCCGCAAATCCATGCTGACATCGCGGATCACCGGGCGCTTCCTGTAGCTTTTGCGCAGGCTGCGGATCTGCAACCCGGCCTCGCCCGGCCTGACCGTCAGATCCGGCTTGACCGCCATCAATTGCCGCCCGGCACGAAGGTCGTGGTCACGCGGCCTTCCATGATGCCCGTCCCGTCCTTCAGGTTTATCGTCAGCTTCTGCCCGGTCATCGCCGAAGGCCCCTGTGCCAGAAGCACGTTACCTGTCAGGACGATCACGCCGGTGTCGATGGTATAGACGGCTTCCTGCGCCTCGGCCGCATCGCCCAGGTTGGTTATCGTCACCCCGCCGGTGGCGACAAGCTGGTCGATCGCCTTCTGGTCGGGGGCGTACTTCACCAGCACTTCCGCGGCCGAAAGCTTCATCTCGCCCTGGGTGACAAGAACATTTCCGCTGAACACGGCGGTGCCGTCTGCGTTGTTGACCGCCAGCCGGTCGGCCGTAACCTCGACCGGAAGGGTCGTATCCTGGTTCAGCTCGCCAAAGGCGACCTTCGCCTGCTGCGCCAATGCGGGGAATGTGCCGAACGCCAGAACTGCCGCCAATGCCAGATGCTTCAATGTCATTCCATCAACCTCTCGGGCCTCAGCCCCCTGGACGGTATACCAGCCGGACGCCACCATTGAAAACCAGAAGATAGACACCGGGGGTCCGGTTGTCCTGATCCAGCCGCATCCCGTCGGCCCGGATTTCGCCCAGAGGACCCGTCGCGCTGACTTCACCCCGGCTTTCCAGCCCCGACCGGTCCAGCCGCGCCGCGACTTCCGGCGTCTCCAGCCGATAGCCGGTTCCGGTCGTCACCGTGACCCCCCCCGACAGGACCAGCAACCGCGCCGCCTGATCGACCACCGCCGTTGCCGCGCGCAATTCGGTCGTCGCGCCGTCCGGCGTGGAAAGGTCCAGCCGCACGCCCCTGGCAGAGGCCGGGGATCCTGCGGCTGCCGGCCTGGCCTCTTCGGCAGTCAACGTCAGCGAAGCACCATCAGAGGTTGTGCCTGCATAGCTGGGCGCCGTCATCCGAGGTTCGCGGGCGCGCTCTGCGACATCGACTTCTGCGTAGGGAAGCGCGTCCTCCGGGTCGATCCGGTCGGCAACCAGGAAAAGCGTGGCCAGGATCACCAGGGCCAGGATCGGCAAGGCAACCTTCAGCCAGCCCACGATCCGCGTATGTGGATCGGCGCGCGCCATGGCCTAGGCAACCCCGGCGCGCAGGCAGTCGTGCACATGCAGGATACCGATCGCGCGGGGCCCTTCGGCCACCAGAAGGCAGGTGATCTTGCGGTCGTTCATCAGGGCCAGCGCCTCGCCGGCCAGCGCTTCGGGCTCTATGGTGCGGGGGCCGCGCGTCATCACTTCTCCGGCCCGGTGGGACAGCAGCCCGTCAAGGTGCCGGCGCAGGTCGCCATCGGTGATGATGCCGGTCAGGTGACCATGTGCATCCGTCACCCCCACGACGCCGAAACCGCGGCGCGAGATTTCCACCAGGGTCTCGCCCATCGGCATGGTTTCGGGAACCAGCGGTGGATCGGTGTGCATCAGGTCGCGCACCCGCAGAAGCCGCGCCCCCAGCTTGCCGCCGGGGTGAAACATGCGGAAATGGTCTGCCGTGAAGGCACGATGTTCCATCAGTGCGATCGCCAGTGCATCGCCCAACGCCAGCGTCATCGTGGTCGAGGTGGTCGGCACGATCCCCGTGGCGCAGGCCTCGGCCACCTGCGGCAGCAGGATCGCCACATCCGCCTGTCGCAGCAGGGTCGATCCCTCGCGGCCCGCAACCCCGATCAGCGGGATTCCGAACCGCTTGGCATGGGACAGGATGTCGGCCAGTTCCGGCGTCTCGCCGGAGTTCGACAGCACGATCAGAACGTCGCCCCGTGCCACCATGCCCAGGTCGCCATGGCTCGCCTCGGCGGGGTGAACGAAATGCGCGGGCGTCCCGGTGCTGGCAAAGGTCGCCGCGATCTTGCGGGCGATATGGCCCGACTTCCCCATGCCCGATACGATCACCCGCCCCTTCGCCTGCATCAGCAGGGCGACGGCGGCGGAAAAGCTTTCCCCCAGCGCATCGGCCAGGGCAGCAAGCGCCTCGGCCTCGCGCCGGATCACACGGCGGCCGGTAGCGAGGAAGTCAGTGGAGGAAGATATCATTCGTGTCCTCCCATCCCAGAAGGTCGAGTTCGGCCCGCACGGGCAGAAAGTCGAAGCACTTGTGCGCCAACTCCAGCCGCCCTTCGCGCAGCAGCCGCGCTTCCAGCTCGGCCTTGAGGGCATGCAGATACAGGACGTCCGACGCGGCATATTCCTTCTGCGCATCGCTCAGCGTCTCGGCCCCCCAGTCACTGGTCTGCTGCTGTTTGGAGACGTCGATGCCCACCAGATCGGCCAGCAGGTATTTCAGACCATGCCGGTCCGTGAACGTGCGCACCAGCTTGGAGGCGATCTTGGTGCACCAGACCGGGGCCGCAGTCACACCGAAGGCTTTCTTCAGCATGGCGATGTCAAACCGGCCGTAATGGAACAGCTTCAGCGTTCCGGGATCGGCGAGCAGCTGCTCCAGGTTCGGCGCGCGGGTCTGGCCCCGGGCGATCTGCACCAGATGCGCATCACCCGAACCGTCCGAAAGCTGCACAACGCACAGCCGGTCGCGGCGGGGATCCAGGCCCATCGTTTCGGTATCGATGGCAACGACGGGGCCAAGGGACAGCCCGTCGGGAAGGTCGTTCTTGTGCAGATGTATGGCCACACTCAAGCTCCGGTCAGGTGCCCCCCCGATTACGCCCGGCATCCCACGGGGTCAACATGGGCTCCGGCGCTTGCGCGGAAGGGCGCGGCGGATAACATCGGGCAGCACATGCTTCCCTGAATTGCCACAGCAATGATTCATCGCCAGATCTTCCGCACCCCTGCGCCGGGCAAGCCGATGGTGCTGGCCGCTTTCTCGTTCCGCCATGATGCACATCTGGTGCCGGACCTTATCGAGAACGTCCGTCCCGGTGTGCACGGCTGTGTCATGTGGGATGACCGCGGTGCCGCGGATACGCTGTCGGACGAAACGACGCGACGTCAGGCCCTTCTGACCGAGGCGCAGGCGTTGGGTGCGGACTGGCTTCTGACCCCCGACCCCGACGAACGCTTCGAAAGAGGCATCGAAAGCTGGCTGCCCGATCTGCTGGAGGAAGGCGACCGGATCCTCTGGTCCTTCCAGTTGCACGAACTGTTCAGTCCGACCGAAATCCGGACCGACGGGCTGTGGGGCCGCAAGACGGTGCTGCGGCTTTTTCCCATCGGGGCTGCCATGATCGACCCGGCCCGCAGGCTGCACGGCCGATGGGCGGTTGATGAAGATGGCCATGTCTGCCGCCACTCGGGCATCGGCCTGTTCCATCTGCGCATGGCCTTGCCCGCCCGCCGCCAGCTTCGCCGCGATCTCTATGCTGCCGCCGATCCCGAGCGGAAGTTCCAGGCGATCGGCTACGACTATCTGTCAGACGAACGGGAAATGGTTCTGGAACCGATCCCGCCGGGGCGAGGCTTCCATCCTCCCTTCGTGGAGGACCACGGCCTCTGGTCCCCGCCGGCTGGCGCAACCGGTGAGATCAGGCCCGATCCCTATGAGGTCTGCCTCACGCGTGCGGCGCGCTCGTCCCGTCGCCGGGGACAGTTGTCCGCGCATCATGTCATGGACGATCTTTTCCGCGCGAGCCCCCAGGACAACGACCTGCGGCTGCTGTCTGCCCGGTTCGCCTGCGACGCCCAAGCCTTCGATCGGGCGCTGCATCTGGTGGATGAGGCGCTTGCAGCGCGGCCTGACGATCTTTACCCCCGCATCCTGCGGGCACGGGCGCTGATCGGCCTAAGCAGATCGGACGATGCGGGCGATGACATCGGCGTGCTGGACGCAGCCGTGCCCGGCAGCCCGCTGGTGGCGGCGCTTGCTTGCCGGGCGAACCTTGCCCGCGCCGACCTGATGGCACCCGATGCGGCATGGCGCGGCATCGCCCCAGGCGATGCAACGATCCGAGAAGGCCTGGCGATGGTCCGCTCTGACCTTGCGACCGTGGTGATCGGCTTTCGCAACCAGCCGGGGTTGCCTGCGGCCGTGCAATCGCTGCTGGATCAGGACGAGGTGCCGGAAGTCGTGGTGGTCAACAGCGGTGGCGGCAGGGTTGCAGTCGCGCTTGCCCCGTTCCTCGACCGGATCCGGCTCATCACCTGTGAAACGCCACTGCAGGTGGGTGCGGCCAGGAACATCGGGATAGCAGCCAGCCGCGCGCCCTTCGTGGCATTTCTGGCAGGCGACTGCCGCGCACGTCCCGGCTGGGTCGCGGGCCGGCTTGCGCGTCACCGGGCGGGCGCACTGGCTGTCTCCTCAGCCGTTGTCGGCGAGGATGGAACCGGGCCAGTCGCGCTTGCGGCCAACCGGCTGCATTACTCGACCCGCCATCCGCTGACGGATGGACGGCATCTTGTTCACTACGGACTGTCCTATTCGCGCGACCTGCTCGATCTCTGTGGCGCCTTCCCGCCGGGTCTCGCCGCCACCGAGGACACGGTGCTGAATCGTCGTGCCGCCCGCTTCGCGGTGCCCGCTTGGGCGCCGGACGTGGTGACGGTGCATCGTGACGCAACCACCCTCATCGATCTGCTTCGCGATGAACGCCGCCGCGGCTTGCGCCGATCGGCGCATTTGCCCTACCGGTCGCTGGCGGCCGAAGCTACGCCTGCCCTGACATTGCAGCCCTCGCTGCGGCGGCGACTGGCCCTGGCAGAGTGCCGGCTAGCCGACGAGCCCGGCCTTTCGCATGCCGAACGCAGATGCGCGGCTGCAACACTGTGGCTTGCCGCCCAGGCCGACCGGCACGGCCTGACCGAGGGCTTCGCGCAGATCCGGTCGGCCGATGCCTTGCTGGCCGAGGCAGCGGCTCTTGCCGACAGGCCCGAGGCTGCCCTTGAAAAGGCCGAGGCCGCCTGGGCGCTTGACCCGGAAGACCAGATCAAGGCGCGCCGGGTCGGTGAACTGCGGCGCGACTGCGGCGACAAGGACGGCGCCATGGCTGCGTTTCGCGCCGCCCTGTCGCTTGACCCGGCCGACAGTGCGGCGGCGCGGTCACTGGTCGAGCTTGTAGCCCTAGGGGATGGGGCGGTGGCAGCTCTGGCCGAAGCCGAGCGCCGCGCGCTGGCCGCGCCGCTGACGCACCAGCTCTGGGCCCTGGCGGCGGAACGCGCCGGCGCCGCGGGACTTTCGCGTTGGGCAGTTGCGCTGGGTCAGATCGCCCTTGGCGGCGCAGCGGATCAGGCCGGGGCGCATGCCCGGCTTTCGGCGCTGCACCTGTCAGTGCCCGATCCCCTTCCGGCAACCTTCCGCCGGCTTGCCGCGGCGCGGCTGGCTGCAGCGGCCGAAGCACGCCGACCCGGGCATCGTCCGCCAGAACCAATCGGCACCTGATTTCGCCCCCGGCGGTCAATTGATCACGAATTCGGCATGGAGGGCGCCGGCGGCATTGATGCTTTTCAGGATGTCGATCATGTCGTGCGGCGCGACGCCCAGTGCGTTGAGACCGGCCACCACCTCTGCCAGGTCGGTGCCGCCGCGCAGCTCTGCCAGACCGGTGCCCGTCTTGCCGATCTCGGCACTGGAACGCGGCACGACAATTGTCTCGCCCCGGCTGAACGGGTTCGGCTGAACGGCCAAGGGCTCTTCCTCGACCCGCAATGTCAGATTGCCCTGCGCTACCGCAACCCGGCTGATCCGCACATCCGCCCCCATGACGATGGTCCCAGAGCGCTGGTCCACCACGACACGGGCGCGTGTCTCGGGTTCCACCCGTATGCCCTCGATCCGGCTCAGGACATGGGCTGGCGACGCGCTGCCCGCCGCCCTGATGTCTACCGACACCGTTCCCGCATCCTTCATCAGGGCAATCCGGGCCCCGAATTCGGCGTTGATCGCACGTTCGATCCGTTCGGCAGTGGTGAAATCGGCTGACTTCAGCGCCAGCCGAAGGACAGAGAGGCTGGTAAAGTCGAATTCCACCTCCCGCTCGACCCGCGCACCCGAAGGAATGCTCCCGGCGGTCGGCACGCCCTGCACCACCCGTGCTGCCTGACCCTCGGCCAAGATCCCGCCCGCGATGATGGTTCCCTGGGCGACGGCATAGATCTGTCCGTCCGCCCCGTTCAAAGGCGTCATGATCAGTGTTCCGCCAAGCAGGCTCTTGGCATCGCCGATCGCCGAAACGGTCACGTCGATCCGCGTTCCCGCGCGGGCAAAGGGTGGCAGTTGCGCCGTGACGAAGACTGCGGCCACGTTCTTCGGCCGCAGTTGCTCACCCGTCACGTTTGCCCCAAGGCGCTCCAGAAGGTTGGCCATGATCTCTTCGGTGAAGGGCGAGTTGCGAATGCCATCGCCGGTGCCGTTCAGGCCGACGACCAGCCCGTAGCCCACCAGGTCGTTGCCGCGCACCCCGTCGAACTCCACCAGATCCTTGATGCGGACCGGTTCGGCGACAGCCGCCGTTGCTGCAAGAAACAGGACAAGCAGAAAGCGCATCATCTGAGGAACTCCGTCAAGCTCAGGCGAGAGACACGGGCAGTCAGAAGATATAGCGCCTCCAGCTGTGTTCGCGCGGCTTCAAGCCGGGTGGCGGCTTCGTATTGATCGACCGAGGCGATCTCGGACCGCAGGATGCCCAACGCTGTGGTCTCGGCAGCGTTGCGGGTGCGCGCAGCCTCGATCTGCGCCTCGGCAATGCCGATCCTTGCGGCCAGCGCGATCCGACCATCCTCACCGGCCAGAAGGGTTTCGCCCGCGACCACGGCAAGCCGGGCGCGTTCCTCATGCATGCCGGAAAGGACACCCCGGTCAAGCAGGGCTGCCATGGCAAAACCCGCAAGCGTCTTGCGCAGGACGGGGTCCATCGCGGTGGTGCCGGGCCCGACCATCTGGCCGGGCGCTACCGCGACGGCCGGCAGCGGACTGCCGCCGCGGTAGAAGGCGCCAAAGCCCGAAGGATCATCGAACCAGTCAAGGACCGCAGCAGCAACCTGCCCCCCGGTCGTGGCGCCGGCCACTGCTGTCTCGAGCGCGGCGAGCATGTCATCGGCCGGGCCCAGCGGGATGGTGCCGGTTTCGACCCCGGAGAACACGGCGCGGCCCGCGGCCTGCGTGTTCAGAAGCCCAATGGCAGATTCCAGCCGCCCGCGCGCTTGCGCGCCAAGCGTGCTTGTCTGCGCAGCTGTCTGAAAATCGCGCATGCCGATCAACATTGGGGTGATCCCGGTAGCCAGCGAGGACAGCCCCGCCATTGCCGCCTGCTGTGCTGCAGTCTGCGTGCCAGCATCGGTGGCTACGCGGCCGAAGGCACTCAGCCGCGCGATGCTTGCGTCAATGGCCAGCAGGGGGGAAAAGTCACCGCGAAGGGCCTTGCCCAGGTCAGCGTGTCGCCCGGTCGTCACTTCCTGCGTGGCGCGCTGGACCTGACCACGCAACTCTGCACCCTGTCGGGCAAGCATGTTCGCAAGACTGGCATCCCCAAGCGAGACACGGGTCATCGGCCAAGCTCCAGCAACCTGTCGATCATCTCGCTGAGCGTCTGGAGCACCCGCGCGTTTGCGGCATAATTCTTTTCGATCGTCAGCAGCGTCTGCATTTCCCTGTCGGTGTCGATGCCATTCTGAGCCTCGAGGTCGGTCAGTGCGGTCAACCGCGCCGAGGCGAAGGTCTGTTCGGACTGCGCCGAAAGCCGCCTGGCCGACGCATCCGAAATGAGATCGGCCGCAAGGCTTGCAAGACTGCGGCTGCCCGATGCGAAACCGGGCGATGCAAGCGGTCGGACCGCATTCAACCTGTCATGCAGCGCCGCCAGCAGTGCGCCATTGCCCGGGGGCCCCTCGACCGTGGCCCCGATTCCGTCGCGCAGCCGGAAGAGCGCCCCGCCCCGACTCGGATCGACAAGGGCATTCAGTTTCAGACGGCCGGCAAGGCCGGTTTCATTGGCGGGAAGGAATGGGGTGCCCATGTCGGTGAACAACCCCGCGGCACCGGGGGTCAGCGTAGGATCAAGCCCGCTGTCAGCAAACCGCTCTGCGAGGTCACGCGCGAAAGCGTCAAGCCTGGCCTGGGCGGTGACCGCAAGCTCGTCCCGGATAGCGAACAGGGCGCCCAGCGTCCCGCCAAGAATAGGGCTTCCAGGACCAGCGGTGTCACATTGCCTGCCATTGATCGAGATCCCGGAAAGACCGCTCAGGGCCTGCGACATCTCTGGAGTGACAGTGTGTACTGCGGTGAACCCCAGAACTGCGGCCGATCCGTCCAGCAACGCCACACCGCCTGCGGTGAACAACGCGATCTGGTCCTGCGCGCGCGGGATTTCCCGCACCGGAACGATGGCGGCGATCTGGTCTACCAGCCGCTGCCGTTCGTCGAGGAGAGAGGAAATGTCGCGGCCCGCGCCGCCGCATGCCTGAAGTTCGACGTTCAACTGGCGCACCTGCTTCAACGCCAGGTTCAGCCGGCCGACCTGTTCGGCAATCTGCCGGTCGGCTGCGGCACGGGCGGACTGGATTTCGCCGGTGGCCTCGGCCAGACCCTGGACAAGCGATTCGGCTGTCGCGGCAACCGTCAGCAACCGCGCCTCCGATTCCGGTCGCGCCGAAGCCTCAAGCAGGGCGGCATCGAAAGCCGCAACGCGTGCCGCAAGCGAGCCCGGCTTGTCCGCGGTGCCCATGGCAGCCTCTACCCGCTGCAGGAACTGCGCTCGAAGATCGCGATCGCCCCCGGCGGCCTGGGCAAGCCGCCTTTCGCCCAGCAGGAACCGATCCACATCCCGGGTGATCCCGACGATCGACACGCCCTGCCCGGAGCCGCCCAGGATTGCCGCGCGCAGGTTGACCTCGCGGCGGGCGTAGCCGGGCGTGGCAGCATTGGCCACGTTCGACGACAGGATCTCGGCCTGGCGCGAAGTGGCCGCGAGGCCGCTCAGCGCAGACGATAGGGCAGAGGTGATGCTCATGTCCCGTTATCGCTTGATGTTGGTGGTTTCCTGCAGCATCTCGTCCACGGTCTGGATGACCTTGGCGTTTGATGAATAGGCGCGCTGGGTCTGGATCAGGCTGGTCAGTTCCGCCGCGACATCGGTCTTCGATCCTTCGCGCGAATAGCCATGGATGGTCCCGGTGGGCCCGGCCCCGGCATCCCACAGGAAGAAAGAGCCCGATTCGGGCGAAACCTGATATGCTTGGTTCGAGAGGGATAACAGCCCGTTGGGGTTGGGCACATCGACAAGGGGGATCTGATAGAGCCGCTTCGTGAAGCCGGTGTTGTAGGTGGCGTTCACATAACCGTTTTCGTCGATTTCTATCGTGGTCAGGTTGCCGACCGGAGAGCCGTTCTTTGCGATGGATACCGGAGCAAAACTGTCAGAAAGCTGCGTCAGCCCGTTCGGATCACCCAGCCGGCCGATCCCGACGGTCATCGGCCCCCCGGCGACTGTCAGCGCCAGCGTGCCATCTGCCGGGTTGTAGGCCCCACCGGAAATCACGCTCACCGAGGCCAGCGTTCCGCCCGCGCCGCGCGAATCGTCGAAGGTCAGGCTGTATTCACCGATCAGCGCCCCGCCCGAGGCAGAATCGCGAATCTCCATCCGCCACTGGTTCGAGGATCCCGATACCGGCACAACAGGGATGAATGTCACCTCCAGCGTCTCCGAGGTGCCGAGGTTGCCGAAATATTCCACCGACAGCGGCGGCGGAACTGAAGTCGAGCCGGCATTGGTGTAGGTCGCCGGCAGGTTGACCCCCAGGCTCATCATCGTCGTCGGATCGCCTGCCGCCTGGTTGGTGTTGATCACCACCGGCACAAGCCCCGCAATCGTGTCGCGCGGCTTCGGCGGGATCGACCCATCGGCATTGGCCGGCCAGCCAAGCAGCACCAGCCCGGTATCGGTTTTGAGAACGCCGTTCGCGTCCGTGCGGAAACTGCCCGTCCGTGTCATCAGAAGCGGTGAGTTGCTGAGTGGGTTGCCCAGCGCGGCCTCGCTGATCACCGGCAGCATTCCCCGGCCGGAAATCGCCAGATCCAGGGCATTTCCGGTGCCGATGAGATCACCACGCTCGTCGATCAGTCGAACGGCCGACGCGCGCACGCCGCCGGCGGAATAGGAACTGGCACCGCGGGCGGAAGAGACCACCATGCAGGTGAATTCGGTTTGTGCCCGCTTGTAGCCATAGGTGGATGAGTTCGCGATGTTGTCGGAAATCGCGGCAAGCCGCGTCGCATTGGCATTGAGGCCGGCCACGCCCGCGGAGAGCGATGAGGAAATCGTCATGGGAAAGCGCCCTTCTGCTGCTTCGTGCCCCGATGGGGGAAAGCTGCACCGGGGTGGATTAACACCGGCCTAACGGGTAAAATCCGACAGATTCCTTCATCGGTCGCGGCGTAGAAGAACGATCTCGATCCGGTTGTTCCGCAGGGCCGTCGGATCCCTTGTCACGGGTTTGCGGTCGGCATAGCCCGTGACGCGCTGCATCCTGCCTGCGTCAATTCCAGATGTTTCCAGCAGCGCACGCGTGGCCTGCGCGCGTTCCGCAGACAGTGGCCAGACGGGATTGTCTGCCAGGGTCACGGGATGGGCGCGCAGATGCCCGTTCACAGCGATTTCGTTCGTGGTCAGGTTCAGAACCTCGCCCAGAAGCAAGGCTATCTCACGCGTGAGGGCCGAAGGCTCGGCTGTTTCCTGCCTGAACAGGGTGGCGTCGGGCCGATCGAACAGTTCGATCACCAGCCCCTCGTCGGTGATCCTGGTCACGACATGACGCAGCAAGCGCTGCATCGTGCTGCTTTCACCGCCACGGGCAAGCAAGGCCTTTTCCACGTCCTCAAGGTCCGATGGTGCCTTTTCGATGCCCGCCGTTTCCTGTTTGCCGTTCATGCCAGGTGAGGCAGCAGCGGCCAGCATGCCCCTCGTGTCGATCGCACCGGTCCCGGTATGTGCCATCGTCTCTTCGGCGAAAACACTGTCGCCACCAAAGGCCCCGTCACCGCCGCCCGAAACGCGGTTCACCGGGACCGTCGGATTGAAGTAATCCGAAATTCCCTTGCGCTGCCTTTCGGTCGTTGCGTTCAGAAGCCACATCAAGAGGAAGAAGGCCATCATCGCGGTCACGAAGTCGGCATAGGCCACCTTCCATGCCCCGCTGTGGTGACCGCCGCCAGCCACGACCTTCCTGCGCCTGATGATGACCGGCGTGGCATTGCCTTGCCCTGCCATTCCGTATCACCCTTTGTCACACCCGTTACGGGTGATAGCACCAGGACACTTTCCCCAACCTTAACCTGCGGGCTTTTAGGGAAAGGCCGTGATGGGGCCATATTGCGCCGGGGTCAGACGATCCGCGACCCGGCTTGCCAGACACCAAGAAGCTTCCCCTCTGGCGTGACATGAACCATGTCCGCCCGGCGCCCCGGCAGCAGGTGGCCCAGTTCCGCGCTTCGGCCCAGGCAGGCTGCTGGTCGCGCCGTGCCCATGGCCAGTGCCACGTCGACCGGAAAGCCCAGTCCGGTCATCACCCCCACCGCTTGCGGCAGGGTCAGGTCGGCCCCGGCCAGCGTGCCGTCCTCCAGGGTCAGCCGGCCGTCGCGGCGCAGGATGCGGCGTCCGCCCAGCGTGAATTCGGTCAGGTCGCTGCCCGCAGCGGCCATCGCATCGCTGACAAGAAACAGCCGGTCGCTTGCGGCCATGGCGATCCGGATCGCTGGCGGAGCAACGTGGATGCCATCGGCGATGAGCCCGACATGGACCGGCTGGGTCAACGCGGCGCCGACAAGACCCGGCTCGCGATTGCCCAGCTGGCTCATGGCGTTGAACAGATGCGTCACGCAGGTCGCGCCCGCAGCGATGGCGGCCATCGCCTGGGCCCAGGTGCAGTCGGTATGGCCGAGGCTGACCACCACGCCCGCCGCCGCGAGCTGCCCGATCTGCTCTGCCGTGACACTTTCCGGCGCGACGGTGACCAGCAGCGAAGGCAGATGCCGCGCGGCCTCGAGCAGGAGAGAGAGGTCGCCATCGGTCATCGGACGGATCAGGGCGGGATCATGCGCGCCTTTGCGGCGAGGGTCGAGATGCGGGCCTTCCAGATGCAGGCCCAGAAAGCCGGGTGTGCCGGCCTGTGCCGCCTTGATGCCCGCAGCGATCACCGCGGATGTGGCCTCGGGCGTGTCCGTGATCAGCGTGGGCAGAATGCCCGTCGCCCCCAGCCGGGCATGGATCGCGCACATTTCGGCCAGCCAGCCGGCGGTGCAGCCTGCATCCACCATCCGCCCGCCTGCCCCATTCACCTGAAGGTCCAGGAACCCCGGCGCAAGGATGCCGCCGTGCAGCCGAACCTCCTCTCCGGGGCCGGCTTCGGTGACGATGCCGTCTTCGACCCGCAGGCTTGCCCTGTGGTGCAGATGCGTGCCGTCAAAGACCGCCGCGCCGGTGAAGATCTGCGCAGTCATACTGTTTCCGTCACCTTGCGAAGATGGGGGGGCACGTCGGGGTCGAACCCCCGGCGGCGGGCAAGGCCTTCGATGAAGGCGTAGAAGCTGACCGACAGGACCAGTGGCGAACACAGCGGGTGCAGGTCGGGCAGGCTGGGCAGGCGGGTGGCCCCCGGTGCGTCAGCCCCGGTCAGGAACACGTCAGCCCCCTGTACCGCCAGCCGCTCGGCGGTCTCGCGCAGGCGGGGCAGTGCGGCATCCTCCACACCCAGCGCCAGAACCGGGAACTGCGCCTGGACAATGGCCGAAGGCCCGTGCAGCACCTCTGCCGCCGAGAAGCTTTCGGCGTGAAGGCCACAGGTTTCCTTGAATTTCAGCGCCGCCTCGTTCGCGATGGCAAAGGCCGGCCCGCGCCCCAGCACATAAAGGGACTGCGCCCGAGCCAACCGTGCGGCCAGGGGCGACCAGTCCATCGTCAGCGCCTGGGCAAAGGCCTCTGGCAGCCTGGCCACGGCGGCGCGCAGGCTGTCGTCCTGCTGCCACTCGGCCAGCAGCGCCAGCCCGGCAAGGACCGAGATCACGAAGGTCTTGGTCGCCGCCACGCTGTTTTCGGCCCCGGCCTGCAAGGCAAGGCAATGCGCCGAAGCCTTTGCCATCGGGCTGTTCGCGTGGTTGGTGATCGCTACGGTCAGCGCCCCCCCCTGGGCTGCCGCCCGCATCATTTCAACGATGTCCGGGCTCTGGCCGGATTGGGAGATACCGATGCAGGCCCCCCGGCGCAGCCGCAGCGGACGGCGGTAGATCGAGGCGACCGATGGTCCGACGCTTGCCACCGGCACCCCAGCCAGCAATTCGACTGCATATTTCACATAGGTCGCGGCATGATCCGACGACCCGCGTGCCACGGTCACGATCACGTCGGGATCGGCGCGGCGCATCGCCTCGGCCGCCTGTGCGATCGAAGCGGTCGCCAAAGCCAGGAACCGCCGCGCGGCCTCCGGTATTTCGGCCACTTCGCGGGCCATGTGGGATTGGGTCATGCTGGCGGCCTTTCCGGTTCCGGTGCAAGCTTCAGCTCCACCGCGAAATCATATGCGTCGCCCCGGTAGAGCGAGCGGGTGAATTCCACCACCCGGCCATTGGCCAGATAGCCGATGCGCTCGATCTTCAGCCCTGCAGCGCCCGGGGCCACGCCCAGCAGCTCGGCATCCCGCGGGCCAAGATTGGCGGCCGAAATCCGCTGCACCGCGCGCACGGGGCGATGGCCGGATCTTTCCAGCACGGCATAAAGCGAGCTGCCGACCACCTCCGGGTCGGGAAGAACCTGTGTCGGAATCGAGGCGCGTTCGATGGCCAGCGGTACACCGTCCGACCTCCGCACCCGTTCCAGCCGCGCGACCCGGTCGCCGGCGCCAAGGCCAAGGGCCATCACCTCTTCCGGCGTGGGCGGCTGCACCGACCGGCTGATCCAGACCGATTCCACCGACTTGCCGCGCCGGGCCATGTCTTCCGTGAAGCTGGTCAGCAGCGACAATGCCTGCTCCAGCCGTTCAACGCGCGGCGCGACATAGGTGCCGGAACCGCGCTTCTGCACCAGCTGGCCCGAGGCGACCAGCGCCTCGATCGCCTTCCTCACCGTCACGCGGGAAAGCCCGGTCATCGCCGCTATGTCGCGCTCTGCCGGAAGGCTTGATCCGGGCGGCAGCGCGCCCTGCGCCATGGCATCCACCAGCCGGCGCTGAAGTTGCAGGTAAAGCGGCCCTGCGCCATCGCCGAACCCCTCGGGTGAGAACAGCCCGTCCATCACGCAGCCTCCCGCGCCAGCATCAGCGCCCCGTCCAGCGCGGTACCCTGCGACGGACGGATCGGCCAGCGCCCTGCCAGCCTTTCGGCATGGGCAGGGCCGAGCCCGCCGATGAAGGTCACCGGAAGCGGACGGTCGCCCTGAAGTACCGAGATCGCCGCCGCGACGTCATCGGTTGCCCGGGCCAGCAGAAGCTGCGCCACCGGGTCTGCGCTGTCCAGGATGCGCGGGGCAAGAGCGGCAAAGTCTGCCGGTCGGGCCGAAAGCGAGAAGGCGATGATCCCCTCCTTGCCGCCGTATTGGGCGGCAACCTGTTGCAGCAAGGGCGTCATCGGCCGGAATCCATCCAGCCCCGCCAGCACCTCTGCCAGAAGGCCCCGCCCCAGCCAGGCCCCGCTGCCCTGGTCGCCCAGAACCAGCCCCCAGCCTCCGATCTGGCGGATGACACCGCCGCTTTGCCGGGCAAGGACAGACCCCGTGCCGATTGCGGCAACGATTCCATCATGGCCGCCAAGCGCGCCCCTGACAGCCGCATGACCATCGGTCTCGATCCGCAGGCGCGTGAACGGCAGAGCCCGTCGCAAGGCCTGCGCCGCACCTGCCGCGTTGGCCCCGGCAAGGCCCAGCCCGGCAGCAAGGCGCGCAATGGCATCGGGGGGACAGTCGGCATCGGCAAGGGCCTTGTTTGCGGCTGCCAGGATGTTGTCGCGCGCGCCCAGGACATCGCTGGCGATATTGGCAGGGCCAGCCGCACCGCGCCCCAGGATGCGGCCTGAAGCATCGGCAACCGCCGCACGGCAGCCGGTCCCCCCACCGTCTATGCCCAGATACAGGTCCATGCGAATCCCCTTGTGAGGAAATAATACCAAAAAGATACCATTTTGAAAGCAGTATCTTTGAGGTATTCTTAAGACACAATATTGCGCCGAAAAATCCGTAGATGGAAGATGAAGCTTTACAAGTGGTATTGTTTTGGCATTATCCTGATCAAGGAGGAATCACATGGCCGACCATTCGACCGAGGCACTGCATCCACTGGCGCAAGGCCTGCATCTGGCCCCGGCGGATCAGGTATTGTCACGCGCGCTTGACGCCCAGCTGGGCGCCCTTGCGGCAGTGCGCCCAGCGCTTCCTGCGCTGGAAAGGGCTGCCGACCTTGCGGCCGAGGCGCTGCGCAACGGCGGCAAGCTGGCCTATGCCGGCGCCGGATCCTCCGGCCTTATGGCGCTGGCCGACTGCCTGGAACTTCTGGGCACCTTTGGCATCCCCACCGAGCGGACGCCGATGCTGTTTGCAGGAGGGGCAGATGCACTGCTCAAGATGACCGGCGGGGTCGAGGACAACCCGGCCCTTGCCGCTGCCGACCTTGCCCGCGCCGGGCTTCGGCCCGGCGATGTGGTGATAACTGTCTCAGCCTCGGGCACGACGCCCTATACGCTGAAAGTTGCCGAGGGGGCCGCGGCGGCGGGGGCCAGGATCATCGGCATCGCCAATGTCGCAGGCTCGGCCCTGCTTACAGCCGCCGATGTGCCGGTTCTGCTGGACACGGGGGCCGAGATCGTGGCCGGGTCTACCCGTCTGGGCGCTGCAACGGCGCAGAAGGTGGCGCTGAACCTCATCTCGGTGCTGACAGGCGTGCGTCTGGGGCATATCCATGATGGGATGATGGTGAACGTGATCGCCGACAATGCCAAGCTCCGCGACCGTGCGGCACGGATCGTCGCCCATGTGGCGGGGGTAGAGACCGCAGCCGCCCGCGTCGCCCTGAATCGGACGGGGGGGGCGGTAAAGGCCGCCGTGCTGGTCGCACGAGGCGCGTCGCCCGAGGCTGCGCTGGCGCGGCTGGCAAGCGCGGGCGGCCATCTGGCCGCTGCGATGAACACCTGACACGAAGACCACCGGGCGATATGCCCCAACAGGGAGACTGAGAATGACCAGAAAAATCCGCCTCGCGCTTCTGACCAGCACGCTGCTTGCCGGTCCGGCGCTGGCCGAAACCACGCTGACCATCGAAAGCTGGCGCAACGATGACCTGACCATCTGGCAGGACACGATCATCCCGGCCTTCGAGGCGCAGCATCCCGACATCAAGGTGGTTTTCGCCCCCTCGGCCCCGGCGGAATACAATGCGGTGCTGAACTCCAAGCTTGCCGCGGGATCGGCCGGTGACCTGATCACCTGCCGACCGTTCGACGCCAGCCTCGAGCTTTACAACCAGGGCCACCTGGCCGACCTTTCGGATCTGGCAGCGATGGCGAACTTCTCTCCGGTTGCGAAGTCGGCCTGGCAGACCGACGACGGCAGCGCAACCTTCTGCGTGCCTATGGCCTCGGTGATCCACGGGTTCATCTACAACGCCGATGCCTTCGAGCAACTGGGCCTGTCGGTTCCGACCACCCGGGACGAGTTCTTCGCCGTGCTCGACAAGATCAAGGAAGACGGCACCTATATCCCGATGGCGATGGGCACCAACGACCAGTGGGAAGCCGCCACGATGGGCTATCAGAACATCGGGCCGAACTACTGGAAGGGCGAGGAGGGCCGTCTGGCGCTGATCAAGGGCGAACAGAAGCTGACCGACGAGCCTTGGGTTGCGCCGTTCCGCGAACTGGCGCGCTGGAAGGACTATCTGGGCGACGGCTTCGAGGCCCAGACCTACCCGGACAGCCAGAACCTCTTCACGCTCGGCCGCGCCGCGATCTACCCGGCCGGTTCGTGGGAGATTGCGGGCTTCAACGCCCAGGCCGATTTCAAGATGGGCGCCTTCCCGCCGCCGGTGGGCGCTGCGGGCGATACCTGCTACATCTCCGACCACACCGACATCGCCATCGGCCTGAATGCGAAGTCGCCGAACGCAGAGGCCGCCAAGGTGTTCCTGGAATGGGTGGGTTCGCCCGAATTCGCGGCGCTTTATGCCAATGCCCTGCCCGGCTTCTTCAGCCTGAATTCGACCCCGGTCGAAATGTCGGACCCGCTGGCGCAGGAATTCGTGTCCTGGCGGCAGAAGTGCCAGTCCACGATCCGGTCCACCTACCAGATCCTTTCGCGCGGCACGCCGAACCTGGAGAACGAGACCTGGAATGCCGCGGCCAACGTGATCCGTGGTGCGGAAACGCCGGAAGCTGCGGCCGCGCGCCTGCAAGCCGGTCTGGCTTCGTGGTATGAGCCGCAGAAATAGGCCAGATCCTTCGGGACGGGGGGCCTTGCGCCCCCCGCACCCGGCCTGAAAATCCTTACCAGCATGAAAGGGAACGAACATGGCTTCGCGTAAGCCCGTGCGCTGGCACATTGCCGTGTTTCTGGCCCCGGCCGTGCTGGTCTACACCAGCCTGATGATCATTCCCCTGTTCGGAACCCTGGCGCAGTCGCTGTTCAACAAGGACGCGGCTGGCGAGCGGGTCTTTGTCGGGCTGGCGAACTTTGCCCGCCTGTTCGGCGACGCGCTGTGGTCCGACGCCTTCTGGAACGCGCTGGCCAACAACACCTGGTTCTTCGTGATCCACATGCTGGTCCAGAATCCGATCGGCATCGCACTGGCGGCGATCCTTTCGACCCCGCGCCTGCGGATGGCGGCGTTCTACCGCACGGCGATCTTCATCCCCACGATCCTTTCCTTCGTCATCGTCGGCTTCGTCTGGAAGCTGATCCTGTCGCCGATCTGGGGCATCGCCCCCGGCCTTCTGGACCTTGTGGGGCTGAAATCGCTGTTCCAGCCCTGGCTGGGCAAGGAGGAAACCGCGCTGACCACCTTGGCGCTGGTGTCGGTCTGGCAATTCGTCGGCATTCCGATGATGCTGATCTATGCCGCTCTTCTGTCGATCCCCGACGAGGTGATCGAGGCCGCCGAGATGGACGGGATCACCGGCTGGTCGCAGTTCTGGAAGATCAAGCTGCCGCTGATCCTGCCCAGTATCGGCATCATCTCGATCCTGACTTTTGTTGGCAACTTCAACGCCTTCGACCTGATCTATGTGGCGCAGGGGGCACTTGCGGGGCCCAACTTCTCGACCGATATCCTCGGAACCTTCCTTTATCGCACCTTCTTCGGCTTCCAGCTGCAACTGGGCGATCCCTACATGGGCTCGGCCATCGCGGGTTCGATGTTCGGCATCATCCTGATCGGCGTCTGCCTTTACCTGTTCGGCATCCAGACCCGCCTGCGGAGGTATCAGTTCTGATGAGCGCGCGCACCTCACTTGGCCGAACGATTGCAGCCCACGCGGTCCTTCTGACCTATACGCTGATCGCGCTGTTTCCGGTCTTCGTCATCGTCATCAACAGCTTCAAGAGCCGCAAGGCCATCTTTGCCGATCCGCTGGCCCTGCCGATGCCAGCCAACTTCGACCTGGTGGGCTATCAGACGGTGCTGAAGCAGGGCGATTTCCTGCTTTACTTCCAGAACAGCCTGATCGTGACCGTGGCCAGCCTGTTCTTCGTCCTTCTGTTCGGCGCCATGGCGGCCTTCGCATTGAGCGAATACCGCTTCAAGGGAAACACCCTGATGGGCCTTTACCTTGCCCTCGGCATCATGATCCCGATCCGTCTGGGCACGGTGGCAATCCTGGAAATCATGGTGGCCACAGGCCTGGTGAACACACTGACTGCGCTCATCCTGGTCTACACGGCGCAGGGGCTGCCGCTGGCCATCTTCATCCTGTCCGAGTTCATGAAGTCGGTCTCGAAGGATCTGAAGGATGCAGGGCGCATCGATGGGCTGTCGGAATACCGCATCTTCTTTACCCTCGTCCTGCCGCTGGTGCGGCCGGCCATGGCAACCGTTGCGGTCTTTACCATGATCCCGATCTGGAATGACCTCTGGTTCCCGCTGATCCTGGCTCCGGCCGAACAGACCAAGACCGTCACGCTTGGCGCACAGGTCTTCATCGGGCAGTTCGTCACCAACTGGAATGCCGTCCTTGCCGCGCTGTCGCTGGCTATCGTTCCCGTCCTTGTCCTCTACCTCATCTTCTCGCGGCAGCTGATCCGCGGGATCACCGCAGGAGCCGTCAAATGATCAAAGTGATGGTCGCCGGTCTTGGCACCATGGGCCGCAGCCATGCGCTGGCCTACCACCGCAACCCGGCCTTTCAACTGGTGGGGCTGGTCAACCGCTCTCCCCCGACGCTGGACCCGGCGCTGAACGGCTACGCCATCGAGCCCGAGTTCCACGCCGCCTTGAACCGGCTGAAACCGGATCTGGTGAACATCTCCACCTATTCCGACAGCCATGCCGACTATGCCGTGGCCGCGATGGAGGCCGGGGCGCATGTCTTCGTCGAAAAGCCGCTGGCGACGACCGTGAAGGACGCGCGTCGGGTGGTGGACTGCGCGAAGGCGAACGGAAAGAAGCTGGTCGTCGGTTATATCCTGCGCCACCATCCGTCATGGATGCGACTGATCGCAGAGGCGCGCGCCCTGGGCGGACCCTACGTCTTTCGCCTGAACCTGAACCAGCAGTCCAAGGGCCCGACCTGGGAGGTTCACAAGACCCTGATGAAGACCACCAGCCCGCTGGTCGATTGCGGCGTTCACTATGTTGACGTGATGTGCCAGATCACCGACGCAAAGCCCGTGGAAGTGCGAGGCATGGGGGTGCGCCTGACCGACGAGATCGCGCCCGACATGTACAACTACGGCCATTTCCAGGTTCTGTTCGATGACGGCTCGGTCGGCTGGTATGAGGCCGGCTGGGGGCCGATGATGTCGGACACGGCGTTCTTCGTGAAGGACGTGGTCAGCCCCAATGGTGCCGTGTCGATCAAGATGCCGGAAAGCGCGCGGTCGGACGACCATGCCACCCACACCGCGACCCAGACGATCCGCGTGCACCGCGTCGGCCAGCCGGATCAGGACCTGTCGATGGCCGACGAGCCCGGCCATCAGGATTTGTGCGAGCGCGAACAGGCCTTTGTCGCCCGTGCGATCACGGAGAACCTGGATCTGACGCGCCACATGGAGGATGCCGTCCAGTCGCTTGCCATCTGCCTTGCCGCCGACGAAAGCGTCCGGTCGGGCAAGCCGGTGCGGCTGTGAACGCGGCCCAGCCGCAAGGCGCCTCCCTCCCCCACAAAAGGGGGGAGGGAGGGGCGCATCCGGATCGCCCGCCGCCATCCCCTCCACAGCCGGAGCAAGGGGAGGCGACGATTCTCAATCCAGGCGCTGTGCGGAGGACGTCATGGGCGCACTTGAACTGAAGGGCGTCACGAAAAGCTTCGGCAAGACCGACGTGATCAAGGGCGTCGATCTGATCGTGAACGATGGCGAATTCTGCGTCTTCGTCGGCCCATCAGGCTGCGGGAAGTCCACGCTGCTGCGGATGATCGCGGGGCTGGAGGATACGACGGGGGGCGACATCCTTCTGGACGGCAAGCGCATGAACGACGTGGCGCCCGCGAAGCGCGAACTTGCAATGGTGTTCCAGACCTATGCGCTCTACCCCCACCTGACCGTGCGCGACAACATGGGGCTGGCGCTGAAACAGGCCGGTGTCTCGCGGGCCGAGATCAGGGCCGCGACCGACAAGGCGGCCGCAATGCTGGCGCTGGAACCCCTGATGGAACGGCGCCCGGCCGAACTTTCGGGCGGTCAGCGCCAGCGCGTGGCCATCGGTCGGGCCATCGTGCGCACGCCGAAACTGTTCCTGTTCGACGAGCCTCTGTCGAACCTGGACGCAGCTCTGCGCGTCGCCACCCGGATCGAGATCGCAAAGCTGCACCGCGAGCTCAAGGCGACGATGATCTATGTCACCCACGATCAGGTGGAGGCGATGACGCTGGCCGATCGTATCGTCGTGCTGCGCGCGGGCAAGGTGGAACAGGTCGGCAGCCCGATGGAACTTTACAACAACCCGGCGAACACCTTTGTCGCGGGCTTCATCGGCAGCCCCCAGATGAACTTCCTTGACGCGGCCAGCATGGGCTATCCACCCGGCCGGATCGGGATCCGCCCCGAACACCTGACCATCAGCCGCGAGTCCGGCGACCTGAAGGCCGAGGTCAGCCATGTCGAGAAGCTGGGCGGCGAGACGCTGGTCTATGCACGTCACCCCGATCATGGCCTGCTGACCGTCCGGCTGTTCGGCGAGCATGACTTCGCTGTGTCAGAGACGGTCTATCTGACCCTGCAGCGCGATCGCATGTTCCAGTTCGATCCTGCGGGCAAGCGTCGCTGATCAGGCCTTTGCCGCGGCCCAGGCAGACAGCAGTGCCTGGGTCGCATCGCCCTCGACCACACCAAGCAGCAGCCCCTCGCCCGAACGGGCGCACAGGATGCTGTGGCCGTCCACAAGGGTCGCCCCAAGAAGCGAACAGACCGTGCTGCCGGGCTGGTTCGACATCAGGTCAAGCTGGCGACCAACGGCTTCGGCTTCCTCCTCCAGAAAGCCCTGCAGATGCGCCACCATCTCTTCCGGCCCCTCGGTCACCCCGTCGCTCACCCCGCCAGAGACCAACCAGGCCACCAGGCCAGGCCCCATTGCACGGGCCAGAGCCGCCAGATCGCATGTCGCGGCCGGCGGCGCCTTTCGTTCGGCAGCAGTGCGCGGCAATGGAATGACCTTCGGCCCGCGCCCCCCTCGTACGGGCTCTGCTTCCGGCTCGGGCGCGGGCGGTGCCATTCCGGGAACGGCGTTCAGATCGATCAGCAGAAGGTCGGCCAGAAGGGCCACCGGCAAGCCGACGTTCACGCCTTCGCCGGCAGGGCCAAGGGGCTGGCTGGTCACGCGCAACTCGCAGCGCGGCGCGGCAAGCGCCTGCAACAGCTTGATCAGCTCGTCCTTGTGTTCATCCTCCAGGGCACCGGCGGCAAGACAGCGTTCAGCCCCGGCAAGACCGACGGCCTCGGTCAGGCGAAGTGCGCGACGCCCGGCGACTTCCAGAGTCAGGGAGGCACCGCTGCTGGATTCGAATCGTAGTGCCCTGCCAAGGATGGTTTCGTTCACCTCGCGCAGAAGCGCCACGATAGGGCTGGGATCGGACGCCACGGCGATCACCCTGGCACCGCCGGGGGCGATCTGCGCCGCAGCCTGCAGTGCCGTCAGCCGAGCCACGATCGGAATTGCTGCCTTGTTCAACGGCCTGCCCGCCCTGCCTGTGCCGCGCGTCACCCGCCGGAAATCCCGTCCAGCGTTTCGCGGATTTTCGTCACAAATTCCGGCAGGTCAATGCCATGCTCGCAGATGCAGCACAGTGCATCGGCCGGCTCGCTTTCCGACCGCAGAAAGACCCGAACGCCGTCTTCGCCCACAACCAGCGCCCCGTGAGGCTCGCCAAAGGCCTCGACCGATAGCGCGAAGAGCGGATCGTCGAAGCTGGCCCGCGCCTGCTTGCACAGGGCGTCCAGATGTTCCTGGGTGATATCCTCTGCCCCCTGGCTGGCAAGGATCATGCTGGACGACAGGTCGGCAAAAGCCACCACCCTCGCCTTGGGAAAGGCTTTGACCACGGTGCCAAGGCTTTCGATCACGCCCAATTTGCGCCCCCCGGCTTGCGCCGCCCTACTTGCCTTGCGACCGCAGGCCCGTCATCTGCGCTTCGGCCGCTGCGAACATGTCGTCATCCGAGAAGGAAACGATGGCAGGGCCGGTATCGCCCGTCGGGCGTTCGGTGCGCAGCAGACGTTCGCCTGCGGCAACGCGACGCGGCATCACCCTGACAACAGGCCTGTTCCGCACTGCCATCAGCCGCTCGAACGACCGGGCGATCAGGCTTTGTCCCACCTCGGCGCTGTCGAACGGTTCGGGTCGGACTGCGGGTGCCCTCTCCTGTCCTGGCTCGGGGGAACCTTCGTCGATCAGGCGGTGAATGATCTCGAAAAGCGCGGTCGCGAATGCATCCGCCCCGCTTTCTGCCCATTTCTCCTGGTCGTCCCCCGCGTTCATCGCCTTCAGAAGCGAAACCGGGAACACATCGGCAAATAGCCCGTCCACTTCCTGCCGGACACGCTTCAACACCTTGGCGCGGTCGGTGTCGCTGTGGATCTTGTCAAAACGGGTGATCAGCAGCAGGCTGTTGCGCCGCATCTCGGGCGGGAAGCCGTTCCAGACACCGCTTTCCGATTGCCGCCAAGCCTGGGTCGCATGCGTGCACCACAGGACGCCATCAGCGAGATAGGTCATCCGTTCCCACACTTCAGGCGACATCGAGGGGTCGGAAATCCCCGGCATGTCGATCAGGTCGCAATAGCGCAGGATGTCGCTTTTCATGAAGATGCGGACATGTTCCGTCGTATCCAGCGACACGTGTTCCAGATCGGCCAGGTCAAGATCATAAGCCACGCCATCCAGCCCCATCGTATAGGCGTCTTCCGGCCCATAGGATAGCCACACCGGCGGCAGCTGCGTTGCCGTGACCTTTTCAAGCAGCGGCCTTGCGCCCATCAGCACGTTGCAAAGCGTGCTCTTGCCCGAGCTGAACTCGCCCATGATGGCGATGCGCGGTTTGCGGGTCATCGGCATGGGTACAATCCTTTCCTGCCCTTCCCGGCCTCAATCGGCATAGACGCCAAGCTCTTCGATGATAGAGGCCAGGCATTGCTGCCGGTCCTCCCAGGCATTCACGCCGAACAGCTCCTTCATCTCTTCCATCGATATTTCCGAGCTGGCCAGAGCGCTCATCAGAAGTTCGCGCTGCTCCTGCAGGAAGTCGCGCAGCGTCGCCTGGGTGCGTTCGCGGAACAGGCCGATCTGGATCGTCTTCAGGTCGTTGATGATCGGGTCGGTTTCCGCCCGGATCAGCTTGTTGAAGTCCTGTGCAAATGCCTTGTAGCCGCGGCGGCGCTGCCACCAGCCCTTCCACCAGCTGACCTGAAGGTCCAGCGCGATGGTCTGACCCAGGTTGATCGGCGGCGGAATGTAGGACACGACCGGGGTCTCGATCTTGAAACCCTCGACGACGATCGAGAAGGTCTTGCCGTAAAGGTCGGCGATCTTGACCGCCGTCTCGTTGTTCACCTCGGCCGCGATGGCGTGCATCTTCTTCAGCACGACCTGGTAGCTGGACGACAGTAGCATCCGCAGCCCCAGGGGGCTGTAGTGCCATGTCGCGTCCTCGCCATGGGTCTGCAGATGCTCGATCAGGCTGTTCGTCGCCCGGTCGAGGAAGCGTTCGTAGCTCTGGTCGATGCGGTTGGTGAAATCCTTGCAGACGTTGTTCGTCAGGTGGGTCAGCTTGTCGACGGCTGCCTGTTCGATCTGGCGCAGCTCGGCGTCCAGCTGTTCCGGCGTCATGGTCCGGTTCAACTGACCGTCGGATTCCAGGATGCGGACCTGATCGACCACGTCCAGGCTTTGCGCCAGGTTCAGCGCCTGGCGGGCCGATTTCTGCAGCGCCTCGCGCACCGGGCCTTCGTACATCCGCTGCCCCAGCGCATCCAGCAGTGCCGGCACGCCCGAAGCATGCCAGACAAGCTGCTCGGCCGTCCATTCGCCCATCTTCTCGGCAAAGGCAGCGCGCGTCCAGTTGATCGCCGACTCGGTCGAGTCGTCGGACATCTCGTCGATCTTGCCTTCCAGCACCGCATTGGCCCAGTGGGCCGAACCATAGATGATGTCGATGTCCTGCGGCGCGTTGTTCTTTTCCAGCGTCTCCAGAATCGCGCGATGGATTTCCGGCACCTGGTTGGCAGGATCGGGCAGTTCGTCGATCCGGTTGACGAAAATGATGATCTCGCGGCTCTGGCGATGGGCGATCAGGCGGATCAGCGCCATGTCCATCGTGGTCAGCGCCTGGTGCGCCGACAGCACGACGATACAGGATCGGCTGTCGCGCACCGCGTTGATCGTGATCTGCTCGCGCATCATGAAGGTGTCGTTCACGCCGGGCGTGTCGCGCACGCACAGCATGATCGGAATGTCCTCGCGATCCATGTACAGATCGGCCGACTTGGTGATGTCGGTGAACCTGCCCTGATCGGCGCCGCCCGCATCATCGTCGCCGACACAGACATAACGGCGCAGCAGCGCGTCATCGACCGTGCCATAGCGATGTTCGGTGCCCAGAAGCAGCTCAAACTTGCGGCCCAGCCGTGCCTGCGCCTTTTCGCGCATGGCGACGACCTGAAGACGAAGCTTTTCCAGCTCCTCGTCCGCACCGGCCCGTGCCGCAAGCTGGCCGATCCGGCCACCGTTCGACACCAGCCTTTCCCATTCGGCGTTGTCGAAGAACTTGAACTTCGCCCTGACGTTCAGTTCCGGCGGCGGCGTATTGATGTGCAGCGAGGTGACAACCGAGGTCCACGGGTTCACGTCGGTAGGCAGAAGGCCCGGAGCGCCGATCATCGCGTTGATCAGCGATGTCTTGCCCGCCTTGATCTGCCCGATCACCGTGACCGACGGCTCGACATCGCGCACCTGCTGCAGGATGCGGGTCACTTTCTTGGATGTGTCCGGATCCGCCATGGTGACGAAGTCGCGCAGGACATCCTCGAACTGCCGGATCGACTCGGCAATGCGGCCAAGGCCGGGGAAGCTGCGCTTCAGGCCGGAACCCGCATCCGCAACGGCTGGAACAACCGGTTCGGCACCCGGATCATCATCCTGAACGATTGCGCCAAGTCCCATGATCACCCCTCAACCTTCGCCCTGAACCAGATTTATGTCACACCCCAAGGCGCAAGTCCCCGCAATCGTGTCATAAGTTGGGAAAGTGGTCCGAATTGGGCAGGTTTTTGACGAATCTACGCTCAATAATCGTGTCAGATAGAGCGCAATGTTTCCAGATCGCGCCTGAGTTGCAGAAGCAGCGTGATTGCATCGTCTGCGGGCGCGTGACCCTTCTCAAGCTGCATCAGCATGATCAGATCCTGAACCTCGCCCAGATCGGCCTTGATTCGCCTCAGATGCTCTGACGCGCCCCTGCCGATGATCTCGGCTACCTTCTCTGCCGTCTCGCGGCTGTGCTCAAGGATCTGGTCCACCGGCACCTTGGCGTCGGGATCGACCCAGCCCGCAAGATCGGCGGCACGGGTCATGATCAGCGAGATTGCAGCATCCACGATGTCCTGATCCGCGCCAGAGGCGGCCGCAGGTGGGGGGGCCGGCCTGACCGACACCACACGCGCGATGCGCGGGCGCGCACGGCGTTCTGCGGGGGCCGGATCGGGCTGTCCCTGCGCATCGAGGGGAACCGGGGGGGGGCGTGCGCGGCATGGCCGGGCGCGACGACGCGAATTCCTCTGGCGCCTGGATCGGGGCACGGGGCTGTTCCCCGGCAGGGCGCGGGCTGGGGCCCCGAACCCGGGTGACCGGCTCGCCCGGAACGGCGGCACCGCCGGCAGGGCGGCCAGCAGCCTGCGGCGAGGCAGGCACAGGCTTGCGCGCGCCAAACAGCGATGGCCGCGCCAAACGTTCGATCTGCGCAGAAGCCTCCGCTGGCATCGAACGCAGACCGGCATCCAGGCGATCCCGCGGGACGCGCGGCGCCTCGGGCGCAGCGGAAATCGCAGACAGCATTGCTGCGATCGCCGCATCGTCCGGGCCGCCCTCGTCGGCACCCGTGTCGCCGGTTTGCCCACTCCGGGGCCCGGGCCGCTTCATCACCGCCGGTTCTGGCGGAAGCCCCGCCGCGGGTTCAGGCATTGGCACGGCAGGCGATGCAGCCTCCGGCCCGGCTTCGCGGGCGGGCCTAGACGGTGGTGCGGCAGCCTCGGCCTTGGATTTCCATGTTGCGCGAAACGGCACCGATGAGGAGGACCCGGCATCATCCCCCATCGGCAGTTGCTTGATGCGCTCGGCAAAACGCCTGCGACCGGCAGCCGGGTCGCCAGAGGGCTGCCGCCCGGCGACGGCGTCTCGGGCAACGACAGGGCCTGCGACGGGTTCCTGCCAGGTCCTGGGGTCCGGTTCTGGTGCAGGCTCCGGCACCGGGCTCGGTTCCTTTTCCGGCTCTGGTTCCGGCAGCAGCTCGGGTTCCGGTTGGGCCGACGGCTCGGGCACGGGTTCCGGAATGGGCGCGGGCTCTGGTTCCGGGCGTTGCTCTGCGGGGACAGCGGCTTCGCGCGCGGGTTCCTCCGGCACCGGGTCAGGCGGCGGCGTCCAGCCCCGTGTTTCCCCGGTGTGCGGGATGTCGGGGCCGGCCTCAGCCGGATGCCGCGTCACAGGACCGTCTGCCGCAGCATGACGTGCGATCAGAAGCTCGGCCATGTCGGTGTCGGCGCGCCGCGCCATCTGCACGCGGGTCTTGATCGTGGTGATGACGGCAGAGGCGCCACTGTCGCGGAACAGGTCGCGGTCCAGCCCTCCCGGCGCTGTCATGGCCGCGCGCGCCTGCTTGGCCGAAATCGCAAGCACCTGGCGGAACTCTTCCCCCGCCCGCAACTCCACCCGCTCGATCATGCCCTGTGCGGCCTCGCGGCTGCCAAGCAGATCGATCTTCGTCAGGAACAGGAAGCCGTTGTCCTTGACCATGTCGGGCATGCCTTCCCACACCTGCTGTTCTTTCGGCAGGTAGGAGGTCGTGCACCAGATCAGGATGTCTGCCCGTTTGCTGGCCCAGATCGCGGCACGGCGCTGATCGGCCTCCATCGGGCCGGCGGCCACTTCAAGCAGGCTGATCACTTTCAGCGCCGGCAGATCGGCCTCGATCGTGATGAGCGCGGGGTTGAGCGTCAGCACCTGCGACAGGTCGCGGCCAGGCACTACCTCGGCCCTGCCATCGGCGAGCGTGCAAAGCATCCGCTCCTCCTCGCCATGCTGCACGATGATCGTCGGAAGGCGCAGCATTTCTGGCACGACCACGGTGCCGGTCAGCAGGTTCAGAATGGACGACTTGCCGCACCCGGGCAGGCCCAACAGCGCCACCCGCGCCGGGCGTTCAAGGCGTTCCAGCAGCCGCTCTGCCGCTTCCGCCGGGCCGCCAGCCGGAAGCACGCCCCGATCCAAGAGCCGACCAAGCCGCTGCGCGACCGTCAATTCTCCGTCTGCCTGTGCCATGCCCTACCTTATGACGATCACGCGACGCGGCCGCAAGCGCACCGGAGGCAGGTCCTCGGCAACAGTGTCATCTTTCTGCGACACTTCCTGCACGACCACGACGGGGGCGGATCTCCGCCTCTCGGGCGGTGTATCGGAAACCGGCTTTTTGTCATGGTTTGCGACTGCCCCCTCCCGCAGACCCTCCTCGGACGTACCGGTTTCTGGCAATGTTTGGGCGGGCATCGGGT